>BCRI01000108.1 GCA_001552515.1 Sphaerimonospora mesophila NBRC 14179 = JCM 3151 | reverse complement strand
GGGGCCTGGCGATCCTGAGCCTCGACCGATGGCTGGTCAGCACACTGCGCGCGGACGCGTCGCTCCGCCACCGCCTGTTCACGGCCCTGCCGCGGTTTCTCATGGCCCTGCTGCTCGGTTTTGTGATCTCCACTCCGTTGGTGCTCCAGATTTTCAAGGGCGAAATCGACGCGCAGATTGTGGAGATCAAGCAGCGGCGTGCCGACTCGTTCGCCGCGCAGCAGAAGCAGGGCGATGTGGGTGCGGACGTCGCCCGGCTCCGCGAAGAGGTGGCGGATCTGGAGAAGGTCACCGCCTCCGGGGGAGAGGTCCCCATCGATCCCGCGCAGGACCCGAAGATCAAGGCCCTTACCCAGGATCGGGCGAACGAGCAGAAGCAGTCCGACAAGCACTACAAGGAATGGCAGTGCCAGCTTTACGGGGGGCCCTCCTGCCCGAAGAAGGGCAACGGTCCGCTCGCCCAGGACAGCAAACGCGCGTACGAGAAGAACAAGCAGCGCATCGCCCTGCTCAACCGGCAGATCGAGCAGCGCAGGAAAGAGCTCGCCCAGAACGACGAGGCGGCCAAGCAGACCCGGCTGGCCGACGCGCAGGAGGCGCTGCCGAAGACGCGGGCGGAACTCGACGCCGCCCTCAAGCGGCAGGCCGACCTCCAGGCGTCCTTCGACGCGGAGAACCTGTCCACCAACGGGGTGCTGATCCGGCTTCAGGCGCTCAACGAGGTGACCGGGACGGACACGACGCTCGGGATCACCCGGCTGCTGCTGTTCCTGCTGTTCCTGGTCATCGAGTGTCTGCCGGTCACCGTCAAGCTGATGCAGCGGCCGGGAAACTACGAGAAGGTGCTCGCGCTCGCCGAGCAGCATGAGTTCCGCAACGCGCGCGGCAGCTTCACGCCCGGCTTCACGCCCGCCTTCACGCCGGGGCCGGCCGCCGCGGCACCGATGGCGGCGGAGCCCGCCAACGGCTCCGCCGGGCTCTGGGACATCTGGGGGCAGTCCCGCCCGGGTGACACCGGCCCCCAGCCCACCGTCGTCCTGCCGGAGAACGACCAGCCGTACCGGGGACCGACGGGCACCCGCGCGGAAAAGGTGCCCGGCTTTCACCGGGGGCCCGAGCCCGAGCATGGGTTCGAGTACGGGCCCGACTACGGATACGGGTCTCCTGACGACGAGGCGCTGCGCCGGATGTCGGACACCCGCACCACGCGTCTGCCGGGCCGTGCCGCCGAACACTCCGGCGGCGTCGAGCTGCTCCCGGATGACGACTGAGGCCGCCGGGCGTGACCGCACAGTTGATCGGGGGCCGCTATGAGCTGCTGTCCAGGCTCGGCCGGGGCGGCATGGGCACGGTCTGGCTGGCATGGGACCGGCTGCTGCGGCGCAGGGTCGCCCTGAAGGAGATCACTCTGTCGCCCTCCGGGCGGGAGTCCGTCGCCGTCCAGCGGGAGCGTGCGCTGCGGGAGGCGCGGGCCGCCGTACGGGTCAGACACCCCTCGATCGTCCCGATCTACGACGTGTTCGAGGAGAACGACACGCCCTGGATCGTCATGGCGCACATCGAGGGCGAATCGCTGCAGGATCGGATCGAGGCCGGGCCCCTCGACGAGCGGGAGATCGCCGGCATCGGGCGGGACGTGCTCGCCGCGCTGACGGCAGCGCACGCGAAGCGGGTGCTGCACCGGGACGTCAAGCCCGCCAACATCCTCATCGGCCGGGCGGACAAGGTCTTCCTGGTCGACTTCGGCATCGCGCAGATCGACGGGGAGAGCGGCCTCACCTCGCGGAGTCTCCTGCTGGGGACGGCGGAGTTCCTGGCCCCCGAGCGGGTCAACGGCCTGCCGGCCTATCCGGCTGCGGACCTGTGGTCCCTCGGGGTCACGCTGTTCATCGCCCTGGAGGGCCGCTCGCCGTTCGGACGCGACACCCTGCTGGCCACCATGAGGGCCATCACCGAGGAGGACCCGCCACCTCCCCGGCGGCCAGGACCGCTGTTCGACGCGATCGCCGGCCTGCTCAGAAAGGATCCCGACCGGCGGATGGGGGCGGCCGAGCTCGACCGGAGGCTGACGGCGATCCTGACGCCCGTACGCCGCCGTTCGGATGCGCCGCCGCCGTGCCGTTCATCGCGACCGCCGGAGCCGGCCGGGCGGAGGGACGCCGCTCGCGAGGTGCGGCTTCCGCCTGATGACCTACGGCTCTCGTCTGAGGACGTACGGCTTCCGTCTGAGGACGTACGGCCCACGCCGGAGTCGGTGCGCGCGATGGACCCGGCGGAGGGCGGCCGACGGCTGCTCTCAAGGCCCCGGCGGGAGGCCGCCGCGCTGCTCGACGCCGCCGGGCCGAGGGTCGCCGGTCCGCTGCTGGACGGCATGGCCGCCGCCCGGCCGTCCCAGGTGGTCGAGGTGATCGCGCTGCTGTCGAACGCCGCCGCGGGGCGGATGGTCGACCACATGACGGCCGAGGGCGCGGCCGAGCTGTTCCGTGCGATGCCGCCGGGCCGGGGGGCGGGCATCTTGGCGCACGCCGACGAGCGGGTCGCCGCCGAGGTCCTCCGTACGCTCGGCGTCGTCTCGGTGACGGTCCGGCTGGTCGAGGCGATGACGCTGCAGCGGGCATGCCGGGTCCTCGAGTATGTGCCGCCCGCCCTCATCGCCGCCCTGCTGCGTGAGTCCCTGGACGGCCGCGCCGATCGCCTGCTCGACGGTCTCAGCGGGCCGGTCCGCGCCGAGGTCGCCCGTCTCACCACGCGTGCCTGACCGCTCGTACGGCGGGTGCGGGGGCCGTGCCGGCCTGCCGTACGGCTCTCGCGTCCGTCTCGTCCGTTGACCGTTCCTTCCGGGCTTACTACGATCCATCCTGGCTGATCGAAAGATTTCGTAGGCAGGCAGAAACTTTCTGGGCCGCCCCCCGGCTTCCACGCGGCCAGGTCAGGGACTTCGTGGGAGCCGGTGGGTCCTCCGGCGAGGAAAAGCGTAAGGACCGGCCCCGTGGCGATCGGGACCGGTCCTTAGGGATTACGGCGTCTTCCGTGCCGTCAGGTGGTGCTCGTCAGGCAGTGCTCATCAGGCAGTGCTCATCAGACCGGGTTCATCGGGCCGGGTTCATCAGGCGGTGGAGCAGGGCGTGCCGTTGAGCGTGAAGCCGGTCGGGTTGCCGTTCGAGCCGCTCCAGCTGCCCTGGAAGCCGAACGACGTGTTGCCGCCCGGCGGGATCGAACCGTTGTACGACAGGTTCCGCGCGGTCACGGACGATCCGCTCTGGGTGACGTCGGCGTTCCAGGCGGAGGTCACCTTCTGACCGTTGGGGAAGGTGAAGCCGAGGGTCCAGCCGTTGATCGTGCCCGATCCGGTGTTGTTGACCGTGATGTTGGCCGTGAAGCCGCCCGGCCACTCGTTCTTGCTGTAGGCCACCCGGCAGGCGCCGGTGCCGCCGGTCGCGGTGGGTGTCGGGGTCGGGGTGCGAGTGGGCGTGGCCGTCGGCGTCGGCGTCGGGTCCGGCGGCACGCTGCCGCCCACGCTGTAGGAGAAGTTGTTCACGGCCAGCCCGGCACCGCCGACCCAGGGCTCGAATCCGGCCTGCACGCTGGTCAGGTACCACGACCGCTGGCCGTAACCCCGGCTCACCATGTCGTCGAAGAAGGTCCGTACGGCGAAGTTGATGGAGTTGACCGGGGAGGTGCGGACGTAGGAGACGACGTTCCAGCCGGAGTTTCCGTACCAGACGTCCCACGTGCCGCCGGCGAGGTTGACCGTGCCGACCTTCGAGCCGACGGGCTGGATCGAGCCGGTGTGGTTCAGCCAGACCATGAGCTCGGCGCCGGTGTTCTGACCGTCTCTGCGCGGGGTCGGGTCGAACCAGATGTCGTAGGCCGCGTCATAGACGCCCGAGCCCGAGTACGTCATGCTGACGCTCGTCTGCACGCTGTTGAAGCGGCTGTCGGTCACCGCCATCGGCAGGCCGCTGCCGCTGGAGCAGTTGGCGTAATGGCAACCCGCGTAGACCGCGGGATAGGAGCCGGGGGCGCCGTTCTGCGGCTTGTTGTGCGACGCCTGCGTCACCTGGAATCCGGTGCTCGTGACGTTGATGCACTGCTGGGTGTCATCGCCCCAGTTGTTGTTCATGACGACGTACTTGCCGCCCTGGATGGTGGTCGAGCCGTACTTTTCGCAGATCGTCGTGTCGGCCCGTGCCGCCTGGCCGATCACGAGCGACGCCGCGACCGAGCCGAGCATTGCCAGGCTCGCCGTGATCACTCGCATCTTCATGTTCGGGACGATAGGCAGGGCATGTCTTCCGACGACACAGGGCGAGTTAGTAAAGCGTCAAAACTAATCGTCAGCCAGCGACAATGCCGTGACAGGGAGTGAAAATTACATGTTTTCCGATTTATCCGATTTTCCGATTGTTGGGTGGGCGTCATCGGGCGGAGGCGTCGGCCAGCACGTCGGCGACCGAGTCGAACACGGGGAACAGCCGGGTGAGGTTGGTCCAGCGCAGGATGCGCAGAACCTGTCCGCGCGGCCCGATGAGCGCGAGGTCGCCCTGCTTCTCACGCAGGTTGTGCATGAGCCGCACGAGCAGCCCCACGCCGGTGGTATCGATGAAATAAAGCTCGCTCACGTCGAGGGCGAGCCAGGGACCGCGGGCAGTGACCAGTTCGAGCAGCGGCTCGCGGAGCTCGCCCGCCGCATGCAGATCCAGCTCCCCGCGCAGCCCCATCACCGCCCAGCGGGTGTGATCAGGTGTGTTTACCGTCCACGTCTCCACGGTGGTTCCTTTCGTTCTCCTTGCCGTGGACGCGTCGAACGCGCTGTCATCGTCAAACAAGGCACCGACGAAGTAGGTCGTGCCCGACAAAGCATGCCCTGCGGTACGCGAGACTTCCAGTCGAGACCGCGCTCACGATGGGCAGCATTTGTCAAGCACTCTCGGCCACGCGCCATCGTCGCTGCGACAAGCGCGGGACAAGCTCTGTCTTACTGAGAGTAACGCCTTTCCCCCGCAGCGTCGATTCTGGAAGGTAAAGGCCCTCGTCGAACTCATGCGTGAATTACTTTAAAACCCTAATGTCGGGATTTGTGGGATTTATCTTGTCTGTACGAACATGGGGTGTCGTGGCGGTGATCGTGCTCGGGCTGGCCGCGGGTTCCGCACCCCTCGATCATGAGCTGACCAGGGTGGTCGGGATCGCGTACGAGAGCCGTGGCCGCTTCCCGTACTCCTGGGGCGGGGGGCACGCGGCGCTCCCCGGACCGTCCCTGGGGACCTGTCGTGGCTATCACGGCGCTACGAAACCATGCCCCGCCGACAGAACACGAGGGTTCGACTGCTCGGGATTCACCCGCTGGGTCTATCGGCTCGCCTTCGGCGCCGACGTCCTGGGGCCGGGCAACACCGACGACCACATCCGCAGGCTGCGCCGCGTCCGCTCGCCACAGCCCGGTGATCTCGTCTTCTACGGCAGACAGAACAAGACCCACCATGTCGGCATATATGTGGGGGGCGGAAAGATGATCAACGCGTTCGCGACCGGCACGAGGATCCGCGTGGACGACGTCACCGCGCTGACCGACCTGCTCGGCTACTACCACTACAGGGATTGACGACCGCTCGGCGGAGACATCGCTGAGACCTGTGTCATTGCCGGATAAGGGTGGGAAAACACGATAGCTTGTTCTGCCGTGAGCAGCCGATGGGTGGGACCCGACGGGTACGAGATCGTGCCGGCGCACGTAGGCGGCCGGCAGGTCCTGCGCGTCCGCCGCCACGGCCGGCTCGTCGCCGACTGCCTGTCCGTCGAGGAGGTCGCCCGCCACGTCGACCTCGCCGACCTGTGCGAGCTGATCTCGTTTCCCGGACGGGACGCAGACGTGCGGACCGCCGCCCGATAGCCGGAGCATCCCTTCCAGCGTCTGGGCACCAGACCAGCGAGGGGGACTCCATGCACCTGATCGACGCGCCCTCGGCGCACCTGCCCGTGCGGGAGCCGCGTCGCGTCCTTCCCGCGGACATCCGTCTCGGTGTGGTCCTCGTGAGCGCGGCCCTTCTTGGAGTGGCCGCCTGCGGTTCGACCGGCTCGGGCGGCTCCGACGCCGTCTCCGAAACTCCGGTCTACGTGCTGAATCTCCACGACGCCGAGCAGGGCAGGGCCGATCGGCGGCCGAGGGACCTGGTGGTCTCCGAGTTCACCGCGTTGAACGGGGTGACCTGGCACAGCTGGGGGCCCACAAGGGCCGCCGGGGAGGGCAGGCTCAGCGGGTCGTGGTGCCTGCCCGGGTGCGCCGACACGCCGTACGACGCGACGGTGACGCTCAGCGGCGTGGTTCCGGTGCGCGGCAAGGGCTACTTCACCCGATATGAGATCACCGCCGATGTGCCCCCTGACCTGCGGGAACAGGCCGATCTCAGGGGGGTCATCCCCACGCCGGAGAGCACCGTCGGCTGATGCCTGCCGCGGCCGTACGGCGAGCCTGAGATCGAATTCGCATCACCGGTCGCGGGCGTGTACAGTTACACCTGTCCGCCAGCCGAGAGCGCAGGCGGCCTGCCCCTATAGCTCAGTCGGCAGAGCGTCTCCATGGTAAGGAGAAGGTCAACGGTTCGATTCCGTTTGGGGGCTCTGGCTGAAAAGTCCTGTCCGGGCGTTCTCGGATGGGGCTTTCGGCTTGGCGGGGTCCGGTCCATGTGCGCGAATTAACGTGCTGGTCGGGTATCCTTGCGTGGCCGGTTCAAGTTCGCCGGTCCAGGCGGAGTAGCTCAGTCAGGCAGAGCAAGCGGCTCATAATCGCTGTGTCGCCGGTTCAAGTCCGGCCTCCGCTACTACCCTCGCCGGTTTCGCGCACAATGCGGCTCCGGCTCGGGTTGTCCAGTAGTCCCAGACGCAGAAAGGCACTCCCACGTGGCTGCCACAGACGTTAGGCCGAAGATCACGCTGGCCTGCCAGGAGTGCAAGCACCGCAACTACATCACGCGGAAGAACCGGCGCAACGACCCGGATCGGCTTGAGCTGAAGAAGTACTGCCCGAACTGCAAGACGCACCAGGCGCACCGCGAGACCCGGTAGCGCCGACAGCTCCGGCCCAGTCAGACCGACGTAACCGGCGTTCCCGTGCGGGACGCCGGTTTTCGTGTCCGCATTCGTTCGGCTCCGCATCCGGTCGGAGCGGGCGGTCGGCCACGCTGTCCCACTGTGAGCCGTACGGCCGGTGCCTGCCGGCGTGCCCGCACACCTCACGGTTCGGGTGGATTCCGCCGGCGAGCGGTGACCGTCGGCCGGTGGGTCCTTACGCGGGACGGGCGCCGATCGGCTGCTACCGTCGCCTCGACAGCTCTTCGGCGTGAAGGAGCACGGGCCTGATGGCGTTGAACCGTGAGTTCGTCGGGCGGGCGTACAAGGCGTCCTCCCCCTACGAGGTATCCCGGGTGAAGATCGCGGAGTTCGCCGCCGCGATCGGTGACCAGAATCCGATCTATCACCACAGGGACGCCGCCGTCGCGGCCGGTCACCCCGACGTGGTCGCACCGCCGACCTTCCCCATCGTGTTCACCATGTCGGCGGCGGGCGAGGCGTTCGGCGACCCGGACCTCGGGCTCGACTTCACCATGGTCGTCCACGGTGAGCAGCGGTTCGAATACGAGCGCCCCGTCTACGCGGGAGACGAGCTGCACTGCACCACCACGATCACCGAGATCCGCAGCGTGGGCCGCAACGAGTTCCTGACCCTGTGCAGCGAGGTCACCACGGGCGGGGGCGACCTGGTGTGCCGGGCCTACAACACCATCGTCGAGCGAGGGGGAGCGGCATGACCACGACGGCCAGGCCGGGGACGGCGAAGGTCAGGTACGACGAGGTGGAGGTCGGCCAGGAGATCCCGGCCGCCGACTACCCGGTGCGCCGGGTGGACCTCGTGCGGTACGCGGGGGCCTCCGGCGACTTCAACCCCATCCACTGGAACGAGCGCCACGCCAAGGCGGTCGGGCTGCCCGACGTCATCGCCCACGGCATGTACACCATGGCCCAGGGCGGGCGTTTCATCACCGACTGGACGGGCGACCCGGGCGCCGTGGTGGACTACGGCGTCCGTTTCTCGTCGATGGTCGTGGTCCCCGACGACGACGAGGGCGCCACCATCACGGTCAGTGGCCGGATCGAGGAGAAGCTCGAGGACAACCGGGTGATCGTGGTCCTCACCGCGAGATCCGGCGGCTCCCGGGTCCTGTCCAGGGCACGCGCCGTCGTACAACTCGCCTGATTCATCCCGTATGCCCCCGATTGGGTGGGGTGATGGTGGGTAGCGGTCGGGACGTGAACGAGCGAAACAGCACCCCCGACCGGCCCGAGCACGACCGGCCCGAATACGACCGGCCTGCACCCGGTCGGCCCGGACGGGATGGCGCGGGGACGCGCATCGACGATCCGGTCGTCTCGCAGCGGGAAAGCGCGGACGTCGCCGGTGTCGCCGAGGAGGAGCAGGTGCCCGGCCGGACCGGGGACGCGATCGGCGGAGCGATGCCGCGGCCCCGGGCCGAGGCCGCCCGCGCTGCCACGGACGCCGTCGGCCCGGGGGAGGTCACGGAGACCAAACGCGACATCGCCCCCGGCGGCACGATCGAGACCGCGCTGACGCCGTCGGGGACGGAGTCGATGGTCGCCTCGCAACTCCTCTGGGACGGCAGCTCGGCCACGTCGAGGATCGACAGATCGATCGCGGAAGCGGCAGCGGACCCGGACGTGGACCCCGCCACGGACCCCGCTACGGACCTCGACAGGGGCACGGACAGGGGCACGGCCTCGGACGCGGGATCCGGCTCGGGCTGAGGTTGCGTACGGCTCCCGGGAAGGATGCCAATATCCTGGTCACGCGGGTCCGGCCGGTGCGGCCGGTGCCAGAGAACCCGATGAGGAGCCGCTGAGAGGACGCATGGCCGACCGGTTGGCAGAGGTACGGCTCGCGCCGTACACGACGTTGCGATTGGGCGGCCCCGCCCGGGCCTTCGTGGAGGCCCGTTCACCGGATGAGATCGTCGGCATCGTGGCCGGTGCCGACCGCGAGGGTGAGGCCGTACTGGTCCTCGGCGGCGGCAGCAACCTCGTCGTGTCCGATGACGGATTCGACGGCCTCGCCGTACACGTGTCCAGCGAGGGGATCGACGTCGCCGGGGACGGCGAGCGGGTCGTGATCACAGTGCAGGCGGGGGAGGACTGGGACGCCCTGGTCGCCCGATGCGTCGACGAGGGATGGTCGGGGGTCGAGTGCCTGTCGGGGATCCCGGGCCGGGTGGGCTCCACGCCGATCCAGAACGTCGGCGCGTACGGCCAGGAGGTCGCTCAGACGATCGTCGGCGTCCGCGTCTACGACCGGACGACCGGGCGGACACGTGACCTGACGCCCGCCGAGTGCGGCTTCGCCTACCGGCACAGCGCGTTCAAGGACGACCCGGGACGGCACGTCGTACTGGCGGTCACCTATGCCCTGCACCGGTCGGAGCTGTCGGGGCCGATCGCGTACAAGGAACTGGCGGTACGGCTCGGCGTGAAGCTGGGCGACCGGGTGCCGCTGGCGCAGGCCCGCGCCGCCGTGCTCGACCTGCGCCGGGGCAAGGGCATGGTGCTCGATTCCGGCGATCCGGACACCCGCAGCGCCGGATCGTTCTTCACCAACCCCATCCTCACCGCGGCGCAGGCCGCCGACCTGGGGCGGCGCGCCCCTGGCCATCCCCGATGGGAGATGCCGGACGGCTCGGGCGCGGTCAAGGTGCCGGCCGCCTGGCTGATCGAGAACGCGGGGTTCCCCAAGGGGTACGAAAAGGGCGCGGTGCGCATCTCGACCAAGCACACGCTGGCCCTCACCAACCCCACGGGCACGGCGTCCACCCGCGACCTGCTGGCCCTGGCCAGGGAGGTCCGTGACGGCGTGCACGAGAAGTTCGGGGTGCTGCTCGTGAACGAACCCGTGTTCGTGGGGGTCTCCCTCTGAGGAGCCGAGGTCCCGAGAGGCCCGGATAAGACCTGATAAGTCGGCGTGACGGTGTCTTAGGAGTCCTACGCCCGAAGAAGGGGCGATAGACGGCCGATAGATAAGGCGTCCGCCCGATGTGGCGGGAGGGGCCTTAGGCCGAACCTTGAGTGTGTAAACGAATACGCACGCAAGGAGAGACCACGATGGGTCCGGAACTGCACTACGAGCTCATCAAGAGCCGTTCCGCCGAGCTGAGGGAGGAGGCCGCCAGGCAGCGTCTCGCGCGCCGGGCGCTGGCCGCGAAGAAGAAGGACGAGCGGTCGGGCGGCGCGCGGCGGCGTTCGCGTGCCGACTTCGGCAAGCTCTCCACGTCATGACCCGCGTTCGTAGGCCCGGCCGGACCCTCCCTCCCGGCCGGGCTTGGCGGCCCCCCTGAATGGGCTCGAATAGGCTCTGACATGCCGTTAAGCGCGGGGCGAACCCCCAAAAAAACGGGCGAAATGCCGTGAAGGGCGTGACATGCTGGAAGCCATGACGTCCCGCGCAGTGAGCCCCGTTTTCGTCGGCCGGGAAGTGGAACTGGAGGCCTTGAGGGAGGCCTTCGACCAAGCACGCAAGCAGGCCATGGCGGCGGTGCTCCTCGGTGGCGAGGCCGGTGTCGGGAAGACCCGGCTGATCGGCCGTTTCGTCGAGCAGGCGGGTCAGGCGGACGCCCACGTGCTGGTCGGGGGCTGCGTGGAACTGTCCGCCGAGGGCCTCGCCTACGCCCCGTTCACCGCGGCGCTGCGCCAGCTCGTCAGGGAGACGAGTGCGGCCGAGGTGGCCGCGCTCCTCCCGGAGGGTGCGGGCCGCGACCTGGCCCGGCTGCTGCCGGAGTTCGGCGAGCCCAGCGGGGACGGCGAGACGGAGACGGCCCGTGCCAGGCTCTTCGAGCTGATCCTCATGCTGCTGGAACGGCTCGCGGAGCGGCGGCCCGTGGTGCTCGTCATCGAGGACATCCACTGGGCCGACCGGTCGAGCCGCGATCTGATCGCGTTCCTCAGCCGCAACCTCAGGACCTCGCCGGTCCTCATGGTCATGACCTACCGGTCCGACGAGCTGCACCGCACCCATCCCCTCAGGCCGGTGCTCGCCGAGCTGGGCCGGGTCGACGGCGTCATCCGCGTCGAGCTGCCGCGCTTCACCCAGGAGGAGGTCGCCGCGCAGATGGCGGGAATCCTCGGCGTCACCCCGGAACTCGCCCGGGTGGACACGGTGTTCGAGCGCAGCGGCGGCATCCCGCTGTTCGTGGAGGCCCTGCTCGACTCCGGTGACGACTGCTCGGTCCCTGACTCGCTCCACGACCTGATCCTCGGCTCCATCGAGCGGCTGCCCGAGGAGACCCAGCGGGTGCTCCGTACGGCCGCCGCCGGGGGCGTCCGGGTGGGGCACGCGCTGCTCGCCGCGGTCAGCGTGCTGTCCGACACCGAGCTCGAGGACGCGCTGCGGCCCGCGATCGCGGCCAACGTCCTGCAGGTGGCCGACGGGGGAGCGTACGCGTTCCGGCACGCGCTCATCCGTGAGGCCGTGCACGACGAACTGCTGCCGGGCGAGCATGCCCGGATGCACGCGCGGTACGCCGAGGAGATCGAGCGGGACCGGTCGCTCGTTCCGCCCGGCCGGGCCGTCATCGAGATCGCCCATCACTGGTACTCGGCGCGCAACGACCTGTGGGCGTTGATGTCGGCCTGGGAGGCGGCGGGAGAGGCCGCCAGATCGTTCGCGTACACCGAGCAGATCCAGCTGCTCGAACGCGTGCTGACCCTGTGGGACAAGGTGCCGGACGCCGCCGAGCGCATCCACGTCGACCATGTGACGATCCTGGAACGTGCCTCCGAGGCGGCGCACGTCAGCGGCGACATGGACCGTGCCCTGAAGTTCGTCCGGGCGGCGCTGCACGAGCTCGACGAGAACACGGCGCCCGAGCGGGTGGCCGAGCTGCTGGTGCGCCGGGCCAACGTCAAGAGCCAGAAGGGCAAGCCCGGCTCGCTCGACGACCTCCGCCATGCCGAGCGCCTGGTCCCGCTGCCGACCGAGGCGCGGGTCAACGTGCTGACCCGGCTGGGCACGGTGCTCATGGCGGCCGACGAGCGAGTCGAGGGGGCCGCCGTCACCCACGAGGCGCTGCGCATCGCCCGACAGATGGGCGACGAATGCCAGGAGGCCGATCTGCTGATCAACCTGGCGCTCGGTCACTCCATGGCCGGAGACATGGAGACGACGTTCACGCTCAACGAACGTGCCCTGGCCATCGGGAAGCGGCTGGACGCCCCCCGCATCGTGCTGCGCGCGCTGGCCAACAACGTGGACGCGCTCGACAACCTCGGCCGGTCGGAGGAGGCGGTCGCGCTCGCCGTCGAAGGGGAGAAGCTCGCCCGGCGGTACGGTCGTTACCGCCATCAGGGGGTGTTCATCGCCAACAACCGGGCGGAGGCGCTGGCCTCGCTCGGCCGCTGGGATGAGGCCATCCAGGTCGTCGAAGGCGCGGTCACGATGGGCTCGGCGCCGCGTAATCGCTGGCATCTGCTGCGGGTGCACGCGGAGATCGCCATCGCCCGAGGTGAGGGGGATCTCGCGCGGGAGTTCCTCACCGAGGTCGGCGCCTTCACCCCGCAGAGGGACGAATGGGCCCAGGAGCGGACGAACAACGCCCGCCTGCTGCTGGCCTGGCACCTGATGCGCGGTGAGCCGCTGAACGCGCTGGAGGCCGCGGTGAGCACGCTGGCCGATCCGCCGCCGTCGAGCAAGGCCATGCTGGGCTGGCGGCTGCTCGCCCTGATCCGGCTCGTCTGCGATGCCGCCGAACCCGTCGACGCCGGCCGGGCCGGGGCGCTGCGCGCCAGGACCGACGAGCTGGCGGCCGTCATGGGAGGCAACGGCCCGGTGAGCGAGGCCTTCCGTCTGGTCTACCACGGTGACTTCGACGCGGCCGCCCAGGCGTGGCAGCGGATGGGGCGGCCGTATGTCCGGGCCGAGGCGCTGCTGCAGGCGGCGGTCGTAGCCGCCACATCAGGTGATCGCGAAGGGGCCGCGGCCCGGCTGCGCGAGGCGCATCCGCTCGCCCTGGCCCTGCGGGCCACCCCGCTGGTGACCCGGATCGAGACCCTCGCCCGCCGCGTCGGCGCGCCTCTGTGCGAAGCTCCCGTACGGCAGGCCGCCCCGGCCGCGCAGACGGCCACCCCGGCGGCGCTGACGCGGCGCGAGTTGGAGGTGCTCCGGCTGGTGGCGGCCGGGCGGAGCAACCGCGACATCGCGGCCGAGCTGTTCATCTCCGCCAAGACCGTCAGCGTCCACGTGTCGAACATCCTCCCGAAGCTGGGCGTCTCCACCCGGGCCGAGGCGGCGGCAGCCGCCCACCGCCTGTCCCTCCTGAGCTGAACTACCTGAGCAGGGGTTCCGCCAGCAGAAGGACGCCGAAGGCGGCGAAGGCCGCGGCCGCGCCGTACCTGATCCACTTTTCGGGGAGATGGGCGCCGAGCCAGCGGCCGACGAGGATGGCCAGCGCGTCGGCGGCGACCATGCCGATCGTCGAGCCGATCCACGTGCCGAGCCAACCGTGCTGGGTGGCCAGCGTGATCGTCGCGAGCATGGTCTTGTCGCCGAGCTCGCTGAGGAAGAACGCGGCGGTGACGGCGAAGAACGCGTTCCGCCTGGTTCTGGCCGCCTTGGCCGACTCCTCCTCGGTGAGCTCGTCGCCGCGCAGCGTCCAGGCGGCGAAGCCGAGGAACGCCAGGCCGCCGACGATCGAGATGGCCGTGGTCGGCAGTGCGTCGCCGACCACCCGGCCGAGGGCCACGCTGGCGAGATGCACGGCCGCCGTCGCGAGCGTGATGCCGGCCAGCACCGGCAGTGGTTTGAACCTGGTCGCGAAGGTCAAGGCCATGAGCTGGCTCTTGTCGCCGAGCTCGGCCACGAAGATGACCACGAGGGAGATCCAGAAGGCTTGCACCGGCCGCCTTTCCGTAAGGTGCGGCCGGGCCGTTGTTCCGTACCCATGGGAGTAGGGGACAGTTCTTCGGCCCGGCAGCATGATGGACATGACTGTCGGGCCGAAGGTCTCGTCCGCCACACGGGCTCCACGACCGGGCACGACGGGCGCGAAGGCCCGGGCCAGTATGTCGATCAGTGGATTTCGGACTACTCCCCTTCGGGTGCCCCCGAGTGTAGCCGGTCCCCCGCAAGTCGCCTAGCCGCCCTCCGCGGTCGACGTGCCGGCCGACCGGCTCACCGCACTCGCCGCTCGGAGATCACCCGCAGGCGGCCCATCGAACCACGCGCCGTCGCCCTCCCCCGCAACGACGTCGAAGTCGATCCGAGACCGCCTGCCATCGGACCGAGAATCAAGGTCGACTTCTGCCGACGTGATGCCGGACGGCCAGACCTGCCAAAATCCCCGGTGGGATCTCGGCTCGGGTGGGTTTGGACTCTGTCGGACCCGTCGGGGATGCTGGGAGCGTGCCGACTATGACTACTCCGCTCGCGGAGGTCGCGACCTCCAACGCGTCGTTGCGTGCGTTCCTGCACGGATTGCCCGGGGTCGACCGGGTGGGCGCGGATGCCCGGGCCGCGATGCTGGGCACGCGATCGATCAAGACCACGGCCAAGCGGCAGGCCATCGATCTGGCCGTCCGCATGGTCGACCTCACCACGCTCGAAGGCGCGGACACCCCGGGCAAGGTCAGGGCGATGTGCGCCAAGGCCGTGCGACCCGACCCGGCCGACCCCTCCGTGCCGTCCGCCGCCGCCGTCTGCGTCTACCCCGATCTCGTCGCGACGGCCGTACAGGCCCTCCGGGGCACCGACGTGAAGGTGGCGTCGGTCGCGACGGCGTTCCCCAGCGGACGTTCGTCGCTCGAGGTGAAGGTGGCCGAGACCCGGCTCGCGGTCGCGGCCGGGGCCGCCGAGGTCGACATGGTGATCGACCGCGGTGCTTTCCTGGCCGGTGACTACCTCAAGGTCTTCGAGGAGATCGCCGCCGTCAAGGCCGCCTGCGGAGGCGCGGGGGAGAACGGCGAAGGCGGCGCCCACCTGAAGGTGATCCTGGAGACCGGCGAGCTCGCGACGTACGACAACGTGCGGCGCGCGTCCTGGCTCGCGATGATCGCGGGTGGGGACTTCATCAAGACCTCGACCGGCAAGGTGTCCCCGGCCGCGACGCTGCCCGTGACGTTGATCATGCTGGAGGCCGTACGCGACTTCGCCCGGCGGACCGGACGGAAGATCGGCGTCAAGCCCGCCGGCGGCATCCGCACCACGAAGGACGCGATCAAATATCTGGTGCTGGTCAACGAGACGGCAGGCCCCGACTGGCTCACCCCCGACCTGTTCAGGCTCGGCGCTTCGTCGCTGCTCAACGATCTGCTGATGCAGCGCCAGAAGATGGCCACCGGCCGATACGCCGGCCCCGACTACTTCACACTCGACTAGAGGCTGACGTGATGTTCGAGTACGCACCCGCACCGGAGTCGCGGGACATCGTCGACATCAGGCCGTCGTACGGCCTGTTCATCAACGGCGAATGGGTCGAGTCGCAGGGGGATGAGCGCCACAAGACGATCAACCCGGCGACCGAGGAGGCCCTCGCGGAGATCAGCTGGGCGAGCGAGGCCGACGTCGACCGGGCCGTCCAGGCCGCACGCAAGGCGTTCACCACCTGGTCGGCGCTGCCGGGCGCCGAGCGGGCCAAGTACATCTTCCGGATCGCCAGGATCATCCAGGAACGGGCGCGGGAACTGGCCGTGCTGGAGTCGCTGGACAACGGCAAGCCGATCCGGGAATCGCGTGATGTGGACCTGCCGCTGGTCGCGGCGCACTTCTTCTACTACGCCGGATGGGCCGACAAGCTCGCGTACGCGGGGTTCGGCCCGAGGCCGGCAAATGGGCAGAGTGGGGCGGACCCGAGGCCGCTCGGCGTGGCCGGGCAGGTCATCCCGTGGAACTTCCCGCTGCTCATGCTGGCCTGGAAGATCGCACCTGCGCTGGCCTGCGGGAACACGGTGGTGCTCAAACCCGCAGAGACCACCCCGCTGACCGCGCTCGCGTTCGCGGAGATCTGCCGGCAGGCGGATCTGCCGCCCGGCGTGGTCAACATCGTGACCGGTGCGGGCGCCACGGGAGCCGCGCTGGTCGCACACCCCGGCGTCGACAAGGTGGCCTTCACCGGCTCGACCGAGGTCGGCCGGCAGATCGCCAGGAACCTGGCCGGGACGCGCAAGAAGCTGACCCTGGAGCTGGGCGGCAAGGCCGCCAACATCGTGTTCGAGGACGCGGCGCTGGACCAGGCGGTCGAGGGCATCGTCAACGGCATCTTCTTCAACCAGGGCCACGTCTGCTGCGCCGGGTCGCGGCTGCTCGTCCAGGAGTCGATCGCGGGCGAGCTGCTGGACGCGCTGAAGCGGCGGCTCGCCACGCTCAGGCTCGGCGACCCGCTCGACAAGAACACCGACATCGGCGCGATCAACTCGGCGGCCCAGCTCGCCAAGATCCGAGAGCTGTCGGCGGCAGGGGAGTCAGAGGGCGCCGAGCGATGGTCGCCGTCGTGCCCGCTCCCGGACCGCGGGTTCTGGTTCCCGCCGACCGTCTTCACGGGCGTGGCCCAGTCGCACCGCATCGCCAGGGAGGAGATCTTCGGCCCGGTGCTGTCGGTGCTGACGTTCCGTACCCCGGCCGAGGCCGTCGAGAAGGCCAACAACACGCCGTACGGACTGTCCGCCGGCGTCTGGACGGAGAAGGGGTCGCTCATGCTGTGGACGGCCTCCCGGCTCCGGGCCGGCGTCGTGTGGTCCAACACGTTCAACCGATTCGACCCCGCCTCGCCGTTCGGCGGCTATAAGGAGTCCGGTTATGGCCGCGAGGGAGGCCGTCACGGGCTGGCGGCCTACCTGGATTGGAAGCTGGCATGAGTGAGCGGCTGGCCGTGCGCAAGACGTACAAGCTGTTCGTCGGCGGTGCGTTCCCGCGTTCTGAGAGCGGAAGGTCGTATGTCGTGACCTCGGCCAAGGGCGATTTCCTGGCGAACGCGGCCCGTGCCTCGCGCAAGGACGCCAGGGACGCGGTGGCCGCTGCGCGCAAGGCGTTCCCCGGATGGTCCGGCGCCACCGCCTACAACCGGGGGCAGATCCTCTACCGCGTCGCCGAGATGCTGGAGGGGCGCCGCGCGCAGTTCGTCGCCGAGGTCGTGCAGGCCGACGGGGTCGCGGCGAAGAAGGCCGGCGAACTGGTGGACGCCGCGGTCGACCGGCTGGTGTGGTACGCGGGCTGGTCCGACAAGATCGGCGCGGTCCTCGGCTCGGCCAACCCGGTCGCCGGGCCGTACTTCAACCTGTCGAGCCCGGAGCCGACCGGGGTGGTCGCGGTCCTGGCGCCGCCGGCGGCGCCCCTGCTCGGGCTGGTGAGCGTGATCGCTCCGGTGATCGTGACGGGCAACACGTGCGTGGTGGTGGCCTCCGAGCGCGCCCCGCTGCCCGCGATCACGCTGGCCGAGGTGCTGGCCACCTCCGACCTGCCGGGCGGCGTGGTCAACGTGCTGACCGGGTTCCAGGCGGAGATCGCCCCGTGGCTGGCGGGTCACATGGACGTCAACGCGATCGATCTCACCGGCGCCGGCCCGGAGCTCGCGGTGACCTGTGAGGAGCTGGCCGCCGAGAACCTCAAGCGGGTGCTGCGTCCGCCGACCGCCCCGATCGACTGGATGGCAGAGCCGGGCATCGAGCGGATGGCCGCCTTCCTGGAGACCAAGACCGTCTGGCACCCGATCGGCACCTGACGGCTCCCGTCAGCGGGCCTGCAGCGCGTCCAGGGCCACGGCCATGGCGATGACCAGCCGACGGTCGAGCCGGGGATCGTGGATCTCGATCGCGTAGCGGTCGCGCAGGCCCCACCGGCGGTCCACGGAGAACGCGATCGAGGCGCCGATGCTGAAGTCGAAGTGGTACGGCAGCCACGACAGCGAGTCGGTGAACCGGCGCAGCAGCGCGACCGGCAGGTTGCGCTCGTGCCCCACGTACGTGGGCAGGCCGGGCTGCTGGAGGTGCCAGGTGGAGCGCAGCAGCGACCGGCCGAAATCCTTGCGGAACATGCCGATGGGCGTGCCGGTCTCGTCGACCACGTCGTACCCGCTGGCCAGGTCGATCACCTTGCGGGCCTTGAAGCCGGCGAGCACCCGCTCGCGGGACTCGTCGGTGTAGAGCGTCACCTGCTCTTTGAGCGCGATCCGTTTCTGTTCCGCGAAGGCCACGACCGGCCCTTCCGAGCCGCCGGGCCCGGCCACATGGACGACGTACCGGTTCACCATCATGGTGATCTTCTGTCGCAGCAGCAGCCTGGTCTGCCCCTGCAGTGCCGAGATATCCACGTGAATCTCCATCGACGGATCGGTCTCCCCCTATATGCCCTAATCGACCGGGAGATCACCGGCGGATTTCGTCGCGCGGACTCAGGGTTTTCTCGGGGTCACGTCAGGGTCTCCGGTGGAACCGGGAACTCACGGCAATCCGTTTGACCGGGTGACGAAGGGAGTTCGGTGATGTACCGATCGAGACGGCACAAGATGATCGCCGGCGTGTGCGGCGGCATCGCGGAGCGGTTCGGCATGCGGCCGACGACGGTGCGGCTGCTCTTCCTGCTCTCGTGCATCCTGCCGGGACCACAGTGCGTGATCTACCTCATCATGTGGGTCCTGGTACCGAAGGAGCCGGAGCGGCCCGGCTACTACTGACGACCATCGGTGAACGCCTCCCGGCGGGCGGCATATGCTCGCATCGGAGAGGTGACGTGATTATGCGGGAACGGCCCCTGGCGCTGATCCAGGACGACCTGGTCGACTACGAAAAGGCCATGGAACGCATGGCCACGCTGGTCCGGGAACGGCAGGATGACGAGCGGCCCGACACGCTGTGGCTGCTCAGCCATCCGGCGGTCTTCACGATCGGCAAGCGCACACCGGCGGAGCATCTGCCCGACCCGACGCACGGCATCCCCGTCGTGTCCACCGGCAGGGGCGGGCAGCTCACCTATCACGGTCCCGGCCAGCTGGTCGGCTACCTGATCGTGAAGCTGCGGGCCGGCGAGGGCGTCGTGGACTACATCCGCGAGGTGGAGACGCGCCTGGTCGAGGCGCTGGGCAAGCTCGGCGTGCCGGCCGAGCGCCGCGACACGCCGCCCGGATCGGAGCTGCTCACCGGGGTCTGGACCCGGAGCACCGGACGGAAGATCGTCTCCATCGGCATGCGCTCCAGCCGATCGGTCACCAGCCACGGTTTCGCCCTCAACGTCGACGGCGACCTGACCCCGTGGGACCTCGCGATCCCGTGCGGAATGCCGGATGTCGAGATGACCTCGATCGTCCGGGAGGTCGGCGGGGCGTCGATGGACGAGACCAGGACCGCGGTCGCCGACGCGTTCGAGGCCTCCTGAGCCGAGGCGACTTTCCGCCGCGGCACGCTGGGTAGGGGACCGGCATGCCGCTGTTCGTCGGGACCTCCGGATGGCAGTACGCCGACTGGCGCGACGTGCTCTATCCCGGGGTGGCGCAGCGGCGCTGGCTGGAGCGGTACGGCGAGGTGTTCGCGACCGTCGAGAACAACAACGCGTTCTACCGGTTGCCGAAGCAGGAGACGTTCGAGGCGTGGCGCGACCGCACCCCCGACGACTTCGTGATGGCGGTCAAGGCCAGCCGGTTCCTCACCCACATAAAGCGGCTGGCGGACCCGGAGGAGCCGGTCGAGCGCCTGATGGGCGTCGCCGCCGGGCTCGGCGGCAAGCTCGGCCCGATCCTGCTGCAGCTGCCGCCGACGATGCACGCCGACGCGGAACGCCTCGGGCGCTGCCTGGCCCGCTTCCCTGCCGGGGTGCGGATCGCGGTGGAGCCGCGGCACGCCTCGTGGTGGACCGATGAGGTACGCGATGTGCTCGCCGCGGCCGGAGCCGCGCTGTGCTGGGCCGATCACCTCGGGCGGCCGGACGGCCCACTGTGGCGCACCGCCGACTGGGCGTACCTGCGGTTCCACGAGGGGGCTGCCCGGCCGTGGCCGAGCTACGGGGCACGCGCGCTGCGGAGCTGGCTCGACCGGCTGGGCGACGTCCCGGACGCCTACGTGTACTTCAACAACGATCCCGGCGGCGCGGCCGTACGGAACGCGATCGCGTTCGCCGACCTGGCCCGCGCCGCCGGGCGACCGGTGGCCCGGGCGGGCCCGCTGCCGTGATGCTGCCGTGACAGCTCGTGACAGGTCGTGACAGTCGTGACGGCGCCGTGATCAGGACGAGCCGGCGTCGTTGACGGCTTCGAGGGCGACCGGGTGGCGGGTGGTCTCGGCCGGGGACCTCAGCCGGCCGCGTACGGCCGAGCCGAGGAAGGCCAGCCCGAACACGAATCCGACGAACAGCGCGATGGAGGCCCCGGCCGCGATGTCCCACCGCGTGGAGAGCCAGACCCCGGCCAGGCCGCAGCCGACGCCGATCACGGCCGAGATCGGGAAGAGCAGCGCCAGCCGGTCGGTGAGCAGCCGCGCGGTGGCGGCCGGCCCGACGAGCAGGGCCACGGCCAGGATCGCGCCGAGAGCGGGCACGGTCACCACGACCGTCACCTCGATGACGGCGAGCAGGATGAAGTCGAGCACCAGTGTGGGCAGCCCGGCGGCCGACGCCCCGACGGGGTCGAACGCGGAGAACAGCAGCTCCTTCCCGAGCGCGGCCAGCACGATCACGACCGCCACGGCGACGACCAGCGTCGAGGTGAGGTCGGCCGTGCTCACCGCCAGGATGTCACCGACCGTGTAGTGCGTCAGGTCCTTGGAGAACCCGTCCTGGGCGGACACGAGCACGACGCCGAGAGCGAATCCGCCGGACAGCGCGATGCCGGTCGCCGCGGTGAGGTCCTGCCCGCGTGCCCGGGAGAACGCGACGATCGCGAGGACGATCAGCAGGCCGAACAGGCCGCCGCCGAGGTAGAGGTCGATGCCGAGCAGGGTGGCGATGACGACCCCGGGGAAGGTCGCGTGGGTCAGCGCCATGGTGAAGAACGGCAGCCGCCGTACGATCACGAGGACCCCGACCAGGCCGCCCAGCGCGCCGACCAGCGCCGCCTCGGTCATGGCCCGGTGCACCGTCGAGTCGAACCAGCTCATATCAGTCAAGATCACGCGGGCTCGACCTCCCCGGAGACCGCTCTCGACACTCGGCTCCTGGCCAGTCTGCGCCGCAGGATCCCGGCCGCGAACGCCAGGACGTACATCGCGACGAGGACCAGCACGACCGTGCCGCCGGAGGCGAGCCGCAGGCCATGGCTGACGGCGGCCTCGTAGCTCACGGCGAGCCCGAGCCAGCCGCCCGCCGCGCCGATGAGGCAGGCGAGCGGCACGATGACCGCCAGCCGGTCGGACAGGGCGCGGGCGGCGGCGGCCGGCACGATCAGCAGTGCGATCACCAGGACCGTGCCGACCGCGCGCACCGAGGCCACGACCACGAGCGCGATGGCGGCGTTCAGGACCAGGTCGAGCAGGCCGACGCGGACGCCCGCCGCCCGGGCGCCCTCGGGGTCGAACATGCGCAGCATCAGCGGCCGCCGCAGCACGGCCAGCAGGGCCACGACGAGCACGGTCACCACACTGGTCTGTACGAGCTGCTCCTCGGTGACGGTGAGCACCCGGCCGAACAGGAACGCGGTGAGGTCGGCGGCGTAGCCGCTGCGCCGTGACACCAGCGCCACCCCGACGGCGAACAGCGTGGTGAGCAGCATGGCGAGCGCGGCGTCCTCGCTCACCCGGCGGGCGAACAGCGTGAGCAGGGCCGCCGTGACGGCCCCCGCGACCAGCGCGCCCCAGAAGATGCCGTCGTCCCCGGCCAGGATGTAGCCGATCACCACGCCGGGGAACACGGTGTGGGTGAGGGTGTCGGTGACGAACGCGAGGCGGCGGAGCAGGACCAGCACCCCGACCGTGCCGGCGAGCGCGCCGAGGATCACCAGCTGGGTCAGCGCCCGGGCCATGAACGGCAGCTGGAACGGCTCGAACAGAATGTTCATGTACGCGTCACGATCACTCGGTCGCCGCGCAGCTCCAGCGCCTGCCCGCCGTACGCCGCACGCAGCCGTTCGGGGGTGAGCACGGACTCGGTCGGGCCGAAGCCGTACTGATGCCGGTTGAGCAGGCACACCTCTTCGCAGGCCAGGTGCGCGATCGCCAGATCGTGCGTGCTGATGACGACGGCGGTGCCCTGCTCCTTGAGCGCCGCCATCGCCTCCAGCAGGGCGTGCTGGCTGACCGCGTCGACGCCGTTGAACGGCTCGTCGAGCAGCAGCAGCCGGGGGCGGGCGGCGATCGCCCGGGCGAGCAGCACGCGCTGGCGCTGGCCGCCGGACAACGTGCCGAACCTGTCGCGGGCCCGGCCGGCCAGCCCGACCCGTTCCAGGGCGGCGGCGACCTCGGCCCGGTCACCGGCGGAGGGACGGCGCAGCCAGCCGATCTTCCGATACCGGCCCATCATCACGACCTGCTCGACCGACACCGGGAAGTCCGGGTCGAGCGTGTCCGCCTGCGGCACGTAGGCCACCTCGCGCCGCGCCCGCGCGGGGGTCGTGCCGAGCACCTCGATCCTGCCGCGCACGACGGGCACGAGGCCGAGGATCGCCTTGATCAGTGTGGACTTGCCCGCGCCGTTCGGGCCGATCAGCGCGACCGCCTCGCCCGGGTGGACGACGCCGTCCAGCTCCTCCAGCGCCGGGACGTCCCCGTAGGCCACGCAGGCCCGGTCGAGCACGAGCGCCGCCGTACGGCCCGGCTGTTCCAACGTGACCTGGCCGGTAGTGGTTTCCTCGGTCATTCCACCGGTTCCTTCAGGGCGTTGACGATGGTGTCGGTGTTGTGCCTTTCCATCTGCAGGTAGGTGGCCCCGGCCGATCCCTCGGGGCCGAGCGTGTCGACGTAGAGCGAGTCCTCTCCGGCCACGACCTTCACCCCGGTCTCACGTCCGATGGCCTCGGCCGTCTTCGGCGGCAGCGACGCCTCGGAGAACACGGCGGTCACGCCGGCGGCCTTGATCTTGGCGGCCAGGTCGGAGATCTGCCTGGCGGACAGCTCGGCGGAGGTGTCGAAGCTGGGGATGATCGACCCGACGAAGGTCAGGTTGTACCGATCGATGTAGTAGCCGAAGGCGTCGTGGTTGGTCACCAGCTTGCGCCGATCGGCGGGGATCGACTCGATCTTCTCGGCGATCTCCGCGTCCAGCTCCTTGAGCTTGGCCGCGTAGATGGACAGATTGCGCTGGTAGGTCGGCCTGTCGGTGGGATCGGCCTCGGCGAACCCCGTCATGATGTTGGCCGCCATGATCTCGGCGTTCCGCGGGTCGTGCCAGATGTGGGGGTCGCCGTCCGCGTGCTCGGAGTCGTCTCCCTTGCGGATCCGTACGTCCCGGCTGGCGTCCACCACGGTGCCTTTGAACCCCGCCGCGTCGATGACCGGGTCCAGCCACTTCTCCAGGCCCACGCCGTTCTTCACGATGACGTCGGCCTCGGCGATGGCCTGGATGTCCACCGGGGACGGCTCGTAGTCGTGCGGGTCGACGTTCGGCTTGAGGATCTGGTGGAGCTCCACGCTGTCACCGCCGACGTTGCGGGCGAAGTCGGCCACCTCGGTGGTCGTCGCCACGACCTTCAGCTTCCCCGTGGCGGTGGCCCCCGAGGAGTTCTCGGAGCCGCCGCAGGCGGTCACGAGGAGCACTGCGAGCATGGCGAGCACCGCTGACGACGATCGGGACAGTAGCGATAACACCTCGGGCTCCTCAGGAAGTTTGTGTAGTTGAGGGAAGCTACCGCCGAATCGTGACGCAAATGAAAATGATTGTCAAATGCACTCCGATGTCCTCGGCCGCGCGGCACGGCCGGCCGTACGGACGAAATCGCAAGATCGTTAAAGATGTTCTCGCAGGTCAAGCGGGTGTTGTGCGAGAAAGTGCAAGATCACGAACGGGGTTCGCCGAGGTGGCGGGGCGGGTGTGCGAGAAAACGCAAGATCACGGGGAGGGGGTGGTTGGGGAGGTGAGGGTCTTCTTCCCTCCGACATGATCGGCTCTGCCGTGGGCAGGCGGACCGTGTCAACGAACCGCAATCACAGCGTGGAGGAGGGGTGAAATGGTCATCCTGGGCGTTCTTCTCATCCTGGCCGCCGTCGCGGCCATGGCC
>BCRI01000107.1 GCA_001552515.1 Sphaerimonospora mesophila NBRC 14179 = JCM 3151 | reverse complement strand
TTCTCCTCGACGTCGAGCCCGGTCAGCCGCAGCAGCCTGCGCTGGTGGTGGCCGGCGTCCACCACCTTCGGTCGTACGATCAGGCGCGAGGTGCCGGCCTTGCGGCGCACCATCATCTCGGCGACGTCGAAGCCGAGCGAGTTCAGCCGGCGGATCCGCTGGTCGACCCGGTGCCAGTCGACCTCGTCGATGATCTCGTCCTGGGTCAGCTCGGTCCACAGTCGTTCGTACCGCTCGACGAGCTGCTCGGCGAAGGCCAGCGGGTCGACGGTCGGGTGGAGCAGCCCGCCCGCCTCCAGATCCAGCATCTCGCCGTAGATGTTGACGTGCGCGACCTCGATGTCGTGCGTCCGCTGGCCCTCGCTGATGGCCGGGTGTAATTCGCCGGTCTCGGCGTCGACCAGATAGGCGGCGAACGCCCCGGCGTCCCGCCGGAACAGCGTGTTGGACAGCGAGCAGTCGCCCCAGTAGAAGCCGGTCAGGTGAAGCCGTACGAGCAGGACGGCCAGCGCGTCCAGCAGACGGGTCAGCGTGTCGGGCCGGACCGTCCCCGACAGCACGGCCCGATAGGGGAGGGAGAACTGCAGGTGCCGGGTGATCAGCGCCGAGTCCAGCTCGGAGCCGTCGGCGGCGCTCCGCCCGGTCACCACCGCCACGGGCTCGACCGACGGGGCGTCGTGGCGGGCCAGGTCCCACAGCAGGCGGTACTCGCGCTTGGCGTACCGCTCGCTGATCTCCTTGATCGCGTAGACGCGCCCGCTCAGTCTGGCGAAGCGCACGACGTGCCGGGAGATGCCGCGCGGCAAGGTCACCAGGTGGTGCTCCGGCCACTCCTCCAGCGGGAGTTCCCACGGGAGGCGGATCAGATCGGGATCACCGGGTGCGCCGATCATCTGCAGGGGCATCGCTTGCTCCGTTTTCTGTTGGGGGAGTGCCGGGTTGGCAGGCTTTCCTGGTTCATGGTCTCGTGGGGATATGAACGACGTTTCCGACTGGCGGCGGGATGGCGACACCATCCGCAGGACCGTGGTCGCCCCCGACTTCCGTACGGCCATCGCGATCGTGAACGACATCGCGGAGCAGGCCGAGGCGATGAACCACCATCCCGACATCGACATCCGCTGGCGCACCCTGCACCTGGCGCTGACCACTCACGACGCCGGGGGCCTCACCGAGCTCGACTTCAGGCTCGCCGCCCGCATCGATGCCATCGTCGCCGACCACCAGGTCTGACTGGGTCTGCCCGGCACGTCTAATCGAACAGGTCGGGTGGTGGCACGGGGGTGAGCACGGCGTCGCCGTCGCGGATGGGGCGGGCGCCCGCGATCAGCCGGGTCAGGTCCTCGCCGGACACGCATCTGGCCGGTACGGCGCCGCCGGCGGCCCTCCTCGTGATCGGGCCGATGGGCAGCTCGGCGGGGGAGGCGGCCACGATCAGGTTGCCGAACCGGCGGCCCCGGAAGATGCCCGGCTCGGCCAGCAGCGCGACGTGCCGGAAGGCCCCGCCGATCGTGGCCACGACCCGCTTGACGAAGGCGAGGCCCTTGTCGTCGGCCACGTTGGCCAGCAGGGTCCCGTCCGGGCGCAGGATGCGGGCGACCTCCGCCATGTACTGCGCGGTGGCGAGCTCCACCGGCATCGTCGCGCCCGAGAAGGCGTCCAGCACGAACAGGTCGGCGAAGCCGTCCGGGAGCCCGGCGGCGGCGCTGCGGCCGTCCAGGACGCGGACCTTCAGCCTGGGCACCGACTTGAGCCGGAGCTGGTCGCGGACGAGCTGCACCAGCCCGGCGTCCGGTTCCACCACGAGGTGTCGCGATCCCGGCCGCTTCGCCGAGATGTAGCGGGGGAGCGTGCAGGCGCCGCCGCCGATGTGGACGGCGTCGAGGGGGCCCTCGGGCAGGCAGTCGATCACTTCGGCCATCAACTGGACGTAGGTGAAGTCGAGGTATGTCGGATCGCTCAGATCCACGTACGACTGCGGGACGCCGCCCATGGTGAGCAACCACCCGTCCGGCCGATCGAGGTCACGCAGGAGCTCGACCTCCCCGAAGGTCACGGGATAGCGGCCCGAAAGGGGTTCTTTTTCCCTTGCCACCCCATATCTCCTCTCACGTGATATGAGAACCGTATGCGGAACCGGGCCCTGCTCGCCCTGATCACGGTCGCGGCCACCATTTTCGTCTCCGGCGTGGTCGGCCTGATCGTGTCCGGCGGGCAGAACTCCACGGCCACCCAGTCTCAGGCGGGGCCCTCCGCTCCGGCCGACGGCCCGGCGGCCGCCGAGTCGCCGCCGACGCTGGAACTGCTGACCGAGCCCGACGGCTCACCCCGGGAGATCGCCGATGCCTATCTGAGGGCGTGGTCGCGCGGCGACTTCGAGGCGATGCGCGAGATGGTGGACGATCCGCCCGGTGACTTCGTCGCCAGGCACCGGGATGTCGAGGACGCCCTGCTGTCGTCCGCACGGTTCACCCCCGAGGCGCCCGTGACCAGGGGTGACGACACCGCAACGTTTGCGGACGACACCGCCGAGGTGCCCTTCACACAGGAGCGCGCGGTGCCGGGCTACGGCACCTGGACGGTCCGGTCCACGCTGCGCCTCGCCGTACGGGACCTCACCTGGAAGGTCGTCTGGACGCCCGCCGTCGTGCACCCGGATCTCGCCGAGGGCGGGCAGATCGTACGGGTCACCAGCCCGACGCCGCCACAGGGGCCGGTGACCCGCGAGGGACGGCCCTTCCCCAAGGACAGCTGGGCCGGTGACTACCTCACCCGCCTGTCGTCCGTCATCTCCGGGGGCGCCGGCCTCCCGACCGAGGGGACGGACGCGGCCTGGGCGATCCGGCTGGAGAACCCCGGGCAGCCGGCCAGGCCCCTGATCGAGCACAGGCCCAAGCCGGCGAAGCAGTTCAAGACGACGGTCGAGTGGGCCACCCAGGCGGCGGCGGCGCGGGCGCTCGACGAGGTCGGGCATCCGGCCGCCCTGGTCGCGGTGCGGCCGTCCACGGGCGAGATCCTCGCGGTGGCCGACCGCCTGGGGGAGCGGGGGGCGTTCGAGCACAAGTACGCCCCGGGGTCGACGTTCAAGACGATCACGGCCGCCGCGCTGCTCGAAGCCGGGGTCACCCCGGACACTCCCGTGGAGTGCCCGGCCGCCTACCAGATTCCCGGATACCGTTCGATCCCCAATTACCAGGGCGAGGACCACGGGACCGTGACGCTGCGGCAGGCGTACGCGCTGTCGTGCAACACCTCGTTCGTCCGCCTGACGATCGAGCGGCTGAACGGCGACGTGCTGGTCGAGCAGGCCCGGCGGTTCGGATTCGGGGTGCCGATCGAGACCGGCATCGGCGGCACCTGCGGCAGCCTGAGCCATCCGGAGAACCCCGACTCCCTGGCCGAGGACTCCTTCGGCCAGGGCACCGTCGAGGCGACCCCGCTCTGTATGGCGCTCGTGGCGGCCGCCGTGCGCAGCGGGGAGTGGCATCCGCCGCGGCTGGTCGACACGCCGGAGGTGGCCGCCGACCAGCCGGAGACCGTGGCGCTCCAGCCGGGCGTGGCCGATGGGCTGCGCACGATGATGAGCGCGGTGGTGACCGAGGGGACGGCGGCGGGCGACGGCCTGCCCGAGGGGACCGCGGGCAAGACCGGTACGGCCGAGGACTGGCAGGGCGGCCCCGATCACGCCTGGTTCATCGGATATCGCGGGGACGTCGCCTTCGCCGTGTTCGTCGAGCACGGCGGCACCGGCGCGAGCGCAGCGGCCCCCATCGCCGCCCGCTTCCTCCGGGCGCTGTAGCCGTAACCCCGGTCGTCTCCCGGGCTTTGCCCGGCCGTGCCGTACGGCAGGCCGACGCCGCCGGCTCCTTCCCTCCCGGTATGAAAAATGTTCGCCAGAAGTCACATCTAGCTAGAAACTCTTCACAATTAACCCGGTACATGAGGGAATAGTGTTGTCAGCGGCGAACTGTGGAGGTGACATGGATCCCAGCGCTGTGCACGGCGCACTCTCACGGCATCTGCTGGTCGACGGTTACCGGCTGGTGCTCGATCTGGACAGGAGCGCGGGTTCCTGGCTGGTCGACGCCCGGAACGGCAGGCGATATCTGGACTTCTACACGTTTTTCGCGTCGTCGCCGCTCGGCATGAACCCCTTCGCCGACGACCCGGAGTTCCTGGAGTCGCTCGGCCGGGTGGCGGCGAACAAGCCGGCGAACTCCGACCTCTACACCGTGGAGCTGGCCGAGTTCGTGGCGGCGTTCCAGCGGGTGCTCGGCGATCCCGAGCTGCCGCACCTGTTCTTCGTCGAGGGCGGCGCGCTGGCCGTCGAGAACGCGCTCAAGTGCGCCTTCGACTGGAAGAGCCGCTGGAACGAGGCCCACGGCCGGCACCCCGGGCTCGGCACCAGGGTGTTGCACCTGACCCGGGCCTTCCACGGCCGCAGCGGTTACACGCTCTCGCTCACCAACACCGACCCCGTGAAGACCGACCGGTTCCCCAAGTTCGGCTGGCCCCGGATCGACGTCCCCGCGATCCATTTCGGGGATGTCGAACGGGCGGAGGAACGCGCGCTGGCCCAGGCCAGGGAGGCGTTCGCGCGATTCCGTCATGACATCGCCTGCTTCATCGCCGAGCCGATCCAGGGTGAGGGCGGCGACAACCACATGCGCGCCGAGTTCCTCCAGGCGATGCAGGCGCTCTGCCATGAGAACGATGCCCTGTTCGTTCTCGACGAGGTCCAGACCGGGGTCGGCCTGACCGGCACGCCCTGGGCGTACCAGCAGCTCGGCCTGGCTCCCGACATCGTCGCCTTCGCCAAGAAGGTGCAGGTCGGCGGCATCATGGCGGGGCGCAGGGTCGACCTGGTGCCCGACAACGTCTTCGCGGTCAGCGGCCGGATCAACTCCACCTGGGGCGGCGGTTTGGTCGACATGGTGCGCTCCCGCCGGATGCTGGAGCTCATCGAGCGCGACGGGCTGATCCCGAGGGCGGCCATCCTGGGGGAGAAGCTGCTCGGCGCGCTCCAGGGGCTGGAGGCCGACGGCCTCGTCGCCAACGCGCGGGGACGCGGGCTGATGTGCGCCTTCGACGTGCCCGATCCCGCCACGCTGGTGGCCCGGCTCCGCGAGGAGGAGAACATCCTCGTCCTGCCGTGCGGCGAGCGGTCCGTACGGCTGCGCCCCGCGCTGTCCGTCCAGCCCGAGGAACTTGAGCACGGCCTGGCCGGCCTGCGTCAGGCGCTCAGCCGTCACCCCGGCTGAGCCGATGCCGGGCGCTCGGTCCCGGCCTGCCCCGGGGCGGTACGGCCTCGCGCACGGACGGGACCGAGCGCCGGCCTGGGGCGTTCCCGGGGCGGCGCGGGGTCACGGTGTCAGGTGTCGGTGTCCTCGGCCGCCTCCAGCCAGCGGCCGATCGCGGTGACGCGCGACTCGACGCCGAGCTTGGCGTAGATGCGGTTGACGTGGTTCTTCACGGTCTTCTCGCTGAGGAACAGGCGCTGGGCGATCTCGCCGTTGGAGTGACCGGTGGCGATCAACTCCATGACTTCGGCTTCCCGCTTGCTGAGCCCCATTCCGGTACGGTCGTCGACTCTCATCAGGCCTCCGTCGAAGAGGTCAAAGATCGCCTCCCCCCGCGGCGGTTGACAGCGAGCATAACCCCCAATCACCAACTTTGGGGGCAATGGGGCCTGACTAACTTGCGTAAGATCGTCGGGACCGGCCGCCGGGGTCGGCTCGGGCACCGCCGGGCCGGCACGGAGATCCTACGCCTGATCGTCGTCGTCCCGCTTGTGCACGCTCACCCGGCCGTCGGGTTCCAGCACCACGTCCAGCTCGCTCAGCTCCTCCGTTCCCTGCTCGCGCAGGTGCGCCATCAACTCGTCCTCGGTGATGAGTTCGCGCCGGAGGTTGCGCCGGTCGAGCCGGCCGTTCCTGACGAGGACGCGTGGCGGGGGTTTCACGATCCGGGCGACCGCGGGCCAGCGGAAGGCGGCGGCGTCCAGCACGATCGACCAGCCGACGATCGTCGCCACGAGGAGCAGTCCGTCGGAGATCGAGCGATACTCGCCGGCCATCGCGTTCTGGGCCGCGTCGGCGATGATCACGATCACGATCAGGTTGGTGGTGCTGAAGGAGCCGACCTCGCGCCGGGGAGTGAAGCGAAGCATGAAGAAGATCGCCAGGTAGACGACGGTGCCCCGGATGAAGATCTCCAGTAGTGGTGTGCCCGGAAGGAAGACGTCGTTCCACATCTCCCTCCCCTTCCCTGAGGGCGGCGCTCAAGTCAGGGGAGATCGCCGTGACATCACCGGTCTTCGGGCGCGGGCTCGGCGGCCTCCACCTCGAAGGTCACATATCCCTTGCCTTCGCAGTCCTTACACCGTTCTTCGACGCCCGCGGTCCCGGCCCGGCCGTTGGCGATCGCCATCCGGTAGATGACGACGCGTCCGGGTCCGTGACAACCGGGGCAGATCGCATTGTGTTGCCTGTTCGGCATGGGGCGGCCGCTCCCTGGGATGTTAGGAACGAGCAGGGGGTCGAACACCAGGTTAACGGCGGGACCACCGGGGCCGCGACCGAACGTGATCGATGCGTGACCTAGTGTGCTCCGCCGCCGTCGCATCCCGAATCGAGACGGCTCGAACTTCTCTCACTGCCTCCGGGATCGACAGTCTGGTGGGACTACCTCGCTGGTGTGGCCATCGAGGAGTTGGCTGAGCATACGGTCATGCCCGAAGCGGTCTGCCGCTACGACGTGGACTAGAGCATCGCCGCCGCTGCGGAAACCTGAGCGCCGCTGGTCGTGTGACTGTCGTGCTACTTGTGGGAGCCTGCGGTCGTTGGACGGTAGGCCTCTTCCTGCACGGCGTGCGCTAGTACGAGCTTCAGGGCGAGGATCGTCGGGAACCATCCCCAAAAGTCAGGTGCCGGAAGGAACGACGCGACCACGGCGACACACGCGCACGCTCCGAGGGCGACTGGTCGCTGAAGGTATAGGGGGACACTTCGGACGAGGACGACTGACCCCAGTATGAGGAGGTACCAAGTAAGCCCCCACCACCAGATGCGTGGCTCGTACAAGAGACCGACAACTATCGGATGTATGTGAGCCGATGTGAACGCGACGGGGCGTCGAACCAGCTTGGCGGCAGTGGTGCGGCCGGTCGAAGGCACATGACGGAAATGATCCCGCTTAGCTGAGTTCAGGCCATTCGCGACGACACCGCCGATCACGTCGAAACAGACAAGGGCGGCAACCCCGTATTGCAGGGTGTTCCACGCCGCCCCCTGCCGCCATGCGACCAACACGACCAGTACGGCACCAACAGCGCCGACCCCCGACGCGACGGTCTTCTCCATCACGGTCGCTCCGGCGCCAAAGAGTGCGCTCTTCCGCTCCGGAGCAGGCGTGGACCACTCAGGCTCGTCTGAAGTCGGGGGCTTACTGTTCATCTCTCACTTCCGTGTTACCCCGCGTCGCGGTCAGGGTGTCGCCTATCCGATCTCGGCCTCGGCCTGGTCGTCGTCGTCCACCTGAAGAGCGGTGGACTGCTGGTTCCCAGCCGTGTGCTCAGCCGGTCCGAAGATCACAAGCACCGTGAGATCCCGATCGATGTCGATGAAGCGGTGCTCCTCTCCAGCTGGGACAAAGACCACGCTGCCACATTCGACTTCGACGCTGCCCTGAGGCGTCCAGAGTCGGCCGTGCCCGCCGAGGACCACGTACACCTCGTCCTCGGTGTGGGGATTCTGAGGATCACGGCCACCCGCCGGGATTGAGTAGGTGCCGAGACTAAGGAAAGAGACCCTGAGATGCTCCCTGTAGGTGGCGCCGTCACCCGCCAAGAAGAGCCCGGCATCCGTGAGCACCTTCATCGCAGGACCCACCCGTCCAGAGGCATGCCTCCGCACGTCGACCGGGCAGGAGCAGGGACATCGTGCCTGAGATCGGACGGCTGCATGTGACCATCCAAACCCACTCAAGTCGGCTAGTGACCGATCCACTTCGGCATAGTGGACTGGTGTCCGTTGCCCGTGGTGGCCGTCTATCGGCCCGAACCCTGCTGACTCTCCTCGGCGACTGGGAGGGCTCCTCGCCGACGTACGCAGCCCTGGCCGCTCGGATTCGTCTGCTGATCACTGATGGCCGGATCACCGTGGAGACTCGACTACCCTCGGAGCGCGAACTCGCCGCCGCGCTTGGCCGCAGCCGCGCCACGATCGTCGCTGCCTACCAGGCGCTTCGAGACTCCGGACACTTGGTCAGCACGCACGGCTCAGGAAGTCGCGCGACACTGCCTCACATCACCGGTCACACATCCTCGCCCGACCAAGGGGTCGACTTCGCGCGAGCCGTCCCGCCTCCGATCGAGGGTCTCGAAGAGCTCCTGGCCACGATGTCGTCAACGATCACCAAGGCTTTGAGCGGTCCGGGATTCGATCTACTAGGGAACTCCGGTTTGCGAGAGGCGATCGCCGACCGGTACACGGAACGTGGTCTGGCGACCTCACCGGAACAGATCGTCGTCACCATGGGTGGGCAGCATGCCATCGCTCTCGCGGCGCACGCGCTGGTCCGGCGCGCCGATCACGTGGTGATCGAGTCACCCACCTATCCCCATGCGTACGAGGCGCTGCGCCGGGCCGGCGCGCGACTGGACGTGACGCCGGTCACGCCCGACGGATGGGATGTCGACCACCTCGTCTCATTGCTCGATCACTTGCGACCAGCGCTGGCCTACCTCATTCCTGATTTCCACAACCCCACCGGTGCCTCGATGGCCCCCGAGGATCGTGCCCGAGTCGCCAAGGCGGCGCGGCGTAGTGGCACACTCCTCCTGATCGACGAGACGACCGCCGATCTATCGATCGACCGACCATGGGACGACGGCCCGTTCGCGCGTCACGCACGCGGTGTGGCCACCTCCTTCTCCGGCTCAGGCGTGATTACGATCGGCTCACTGAGCAAGTCGGTCTGGGGTGGCCTGAGGCTCGGCTGGCTGCGAGCGGACCGAAGTATGGTCCAGCGATTGGTGCAGGCCCGGCCAGCGGGTGATCTTGGTACGCCGCAACTTGAGCAGATGCTGGGGGAGCGCATAGTGCGGGCGCTGCCTGAGCTCCTACCGCGCCGTTCGGCACAGCTTCGGGTTCATCGGGACGTGCTGCGTCGCCAACTCGAACAACACCTACCGTCGTGGGAAGTCCCCAATGTGCAAGGCGGGCTGTCACTGTGGGTCGGGATGGACCGCCCAGCCAGCTCCGCGCTCGCACTGCTAGGTCAATCACGAGGAATCTCCTTGTCGGCAGGCCCCAAGTTCACCATCGATGGTTCCCACGAGCGCTTTGTCAGGCTGCCATTCAGCGCCCCAGTCGAAGATCTCGCCAGAGGCATTCACATCCTGGCCGAGTGCTGGCAACAGCTCTCCGGAAGCTCGAGAGCCGGTCTGGGCGAACCGGTCGGGCCGCCCACGATGGTGTAGCGGCAACACAATCGTTCAAGACTCCTCGCTGTCGCCGTCTCTACAACTTAGTGGCAGCCGGACATGGCCGCCGGGCACGGAGCCCCTGGGGAGGCGTGGTGAACGAGAACGCGATTGGGTTCATCGGCCTGGGCGTCATGGGTCAGCCGATGGCGTTGAACCTGGCCAAAGCGGGAACGCCGCTGGTGGTTCGGAACCGGATACCAGAACGCTGCGCGCCCCCTGGCCGAGCTTGGGGCACAAGTGGCTTCGGACGCTCACGGAGTGTTCGAAGGCCTTGCGTGCCCGCACCGTGACTGATGTGCGAACGCGGTGACCCAGGCCGGCCCCATGGCCCGACCGCACTCGCAGGCCTGTGCGTCGTCGAGTTCGGCAGCTGGGGCGTCCTCTACTACACGCTTCCCGTGATCGGGACGACGATAACCACGAGTATGTCCTGGTCGCCGCCGGCTGTCCCAGCTATCTACACCGCCACTCTTCTCACTGCCGCGGCATCGGGATCGTGGGCCGGGCGCATGGTCGACAAGCACGGGCCGCGCCCGGTCATGGCAGGCGGTTCAGCCCTTGGCGCCGCGGCGCTCGCCTTGTCGGGCGCCACGTCATCGATAGTCCTGTTCACTGCGGCCTGGCTGGTCATCGGTGTCGCGCAGGCATGCACTCTCTACCAGCCTGCCTTCGCCGCGGCCGCGCGGTGGTTCGGCACGACGAGCAACTGGCCACTGACCATCATCACGCTGGCCGGGGGCATCTCTTCGACGGTGTTCGCTCCGGTGATCGCGGCGTTGGCCAAGGGGCTGGGCTGGCAGATCACGTTGGTTCTCCTGGCCTGCGGCTACTTCGCGGTTGTCTCGAGCGCGACAGTCTTGCTGTTGCGACTGCCGTGGCAATCGCCCACTCGGCAGGGACGAGATCACACGATGTTCGTGAATCAGATCGTCCGAAGCCGCGTCTTTCGCGACACCCGTCTAGCCCTTGCCCTGGTTGCGTTGGGCCTCTACGCCGTGACCTTGAACATGGTCCCTCTGCTTACAGAACTGGGCTTCGACTACGGCGCTGCGGCACTCGTCTTCGGGCTGATCGGCGCAGGGCAAATCCTCGGTCGGCTTCTCTTCCTGCCGTTGGGAAGGAGGGGCACGCCACGAAGCCGAACCGTTGTCCAGGTCACGGCCAGCGCGACGGTCATCGGACTACTCGCAGTCCTTAGCTCGCCACTCGTCCTTGTGGCGGCGGTCGCGGTTCTTGCCGGCGCTGTCCGCGGTGCTCACACACTGTCGGCGGCAACCGCTCTGACCGACCGTTGGGGCACGGACTCGTTCGCCACCATCCAAGGACGGTTCAATGTCCCAGTCGCCGGTGCCATGGCCATCGGACCTGCCGTCGGCGCATACGCGGCGCTTCTACTCGACTCATATCGCGCGGCCGCCGGACTGCTGGCTTGTCTCAGTCTGACGGCCATTTGGATCGCGCGGCGAACCTAGCAACGAGGAGACCATTCGCATGACGACAAACCGACCCCGTCCGGTGATCATCGTGACCGGAGGAAGCCGAGGAATCGGAAGACAAATCGTGGAGGACCTCGCTCGGAAGGGTCGCGGTGTGGTGTTCACGCACTCAGCCTCCGATCACGAGGCCGCTGAGGTCGAGCGAGCGTGCGGGGTGGGAGCTTCCGTGCGAGGCGTTCGTCTTGATATCACCGACCCCAATGCACCGGAGCACTTGTTCGATATCGCGGCCTCCAGCGGAACCATAGTCGGCCTGGTCAACAACGCCGGCGTGACCGGACCGCTGGGGCCGCTCGGCGCCCTGTCCGATGAGCAGTTGCGCCGTGTCGTCGACGTCAATCTGATCGCCACCGCGAGGCTGTGTCGTGAGGCAGTGCGGCGTTGGAGCGAGCGAACGAGTCATGAGCGACGAGACATCATCAACGTTTCCTCGATCGCCGCGCGCACCGGCTCACCCAACGAGTACGTCGTCTACGCAGCGACGAAGGCGGCTGTCGACGCTCTCACCATCGGTCTTGCAAAGGAGCTCGGACCTGCCGGCATCCACGTCAATGCCGTGCGCGCTGGCACCACGAACACGACGATCCACGCAAAAGCGGGTGATCCCGGCAGACCGCGCCGGATTGCCGAGGCCGTTCCGATAGGACGAGTGGCCGAGCCGAACGAGATCGCGACGGCTGTCACTTGGCTGCTCTCAGCGGAGTCCAGCTATGTCAGCGGTGCGCTGCTCGACGTCACCGGCGGCATCTGACGGGATGCCGGGCCAGCAGCCAGATCCATATCTGTGCGGCTGCCGGTCCAGCTCTCCTGAGTGGACCTTGGTCCGCCCGACGCCGCTCCGAACCCCCGAGGTTCAGCAGACACCGTCGCGTCCCGATCCCGGTCCGGAGGGCAGAAAAGGCGATGGCCGATCCCGTCGGGACCGGCCATCGCCGCACCGGGTGAGTGATGGGACTTGAACCCACGACATCCAGGACCACAACCTGGCGCTCTGCCAGCTGAGCTACACCCACCATGTCCGCCCTGAGGCGTACGAAAGAAGTGTAGCGGCATTTTGGAGTCCGCGTGTCCACCGGTCGTCCGGTGGCCGGGAGCCCCGGCCGGTCAGGGGGTGGAGACGGACTCCGCGACCTCCCTGGCCGTGGCGGAGTCGGGTCCCGGCTGGGGCACGAAGACGGCCGCGCGGTAGTAACGCAGCTCCCGGATGCTCTCCACGATGTCGGCCAGGGCCCGATGCCCCCCCTGCTTCTCCGGCGCGGCGAAGTAGACCCGGGGGTACCAGCGCCGGGCGAGCTCCTTGACCGAGGAGACGTCGATCATCCGGTAGTGCAGGAACGCGTCCACCAGCGGCATGTCGCGCGCGAGGAACGCACGGTCGGTCGCGATCGAGTTGCCGCACAGCGGCGCCTTCTTGGGCTCGGCCACGTGGGAGCGGATGTAGTCGAGCACCAGGGACTCGGCCTCCGCGAGCGTCACCCCGGCCGCCAGCGCACGCAGCAGGCCCGAGGCGGTGTGCATCTCCCGCACCACCTCGGACATCTGCTCAAGCGTCTCGGCCGGGGGCTTGATGACGACGTCGACGCCCCCGTCCAACTGGTTCAGCTCGCCGTCGGTGACGACACAGGCCACCTCGATGAGCGCGTCACGGCCGAGGTCGAGCCCGGTCATCTCACAGTCGATCCAGACCAGTGGGTCAGTCATGGCTCAAGAGTAGTCGGGCGTTCACCTGGCTTCGAGCGAGTCCAGCACCCGCTTGTACACCGACTGGTCCAGATTGTCGGGAATGGATAGGTAAAGCAGGGCCGGTCGCTGCCCATCGCCCTGATCGACCAGGACGAACGCCGCCTTCTCGGCCTTCCAGCTCAACGAGTTGGCCGCGGAGACCTGGGAGAAGTCCAGCTCGAACTCGAGCACCCAGGCCTGACGGTCGCCCACCTTCGCCGCCTCGTTGCGCACGATCTTCCGCGCGTGCGGCAGCGGGTAGAAAACCGGTTCGTAGACCGACAGGAGGGCCCCGGCGAGACCCTCCAGGTTCGCCCGGCCGCCGTAGGGGAAGATCTGGGGGAGGCGGCCGGTGTAGATGGAGGCCATCCAGTCACTGCCCTGGCCGTCGTAGTCCTGCTGCGACATGGCCAGGCAGGCGCTCGTCCACAGCGGGCGGTTGGGGTCTCGCGGCTCGTTGGTCTCGGCCGCCTTGGGCACGATCCATGACTCGCCGGGATAGGCGTAGGAGAGCCCCGTGTCGGGATCGCTGATCCGTCCACCGGACGGCTGGGGCAGCTCGGGGAGCGGCGGCGCCGACGTCGGCTCGGCCGACGGGGGAACGGTCTCGTCCAACTGGGGCGTGGCCTCGGGCCGCGGCCCGGAGGCCGTCGACTCGGCGCGGTCGTTGACGAGGAACACCACGCCACCGATGACGAGCGCGAGCGCGAGGACCAGTGCGACGCCGCCCGCGATCCACGGCCACGGTGAGGACCGCTGCGGCCCGGGACCGAAGTCCGGCATCGGAAGCTGGGCGGTCTGTCCTAAATTGCCCCACTGTGGAAGTTCACGGGTCTGCTGCCCGGGGGGCTGCGGCCCGAGTGGCGCCTGCTGATGGAAGGGGGGCGGCGCGCTTTGATCCGGCTGCTGCCAGTCCTGGCCGGGCCGTTCCTGCGGCGCGGGCCGTTCCTGCGGCGTGGGCTGCTCCGGCAGCGCGGCCTGTTCCGACTGCGGGGGCACCCCGGCGTACGGCGCCTGCGCCGCCGGGAGGGGATCGCCGGGTCGCTCGGGATATCCCGGCTGGGCCGCGTGGCCGGTCTCCCGGTGGGCGGACTGGGCGGGTTCACCCGATCGGGCCGGTTGACCTGGCCCGCCGGGTTGCTGCGTCCTGGCATGCGTGGCGTCGGTCCACTGCGTGCCGTCCCACCAACGGAGGTCGGGGGAGCCGTACGGGTCGGGGTACCAGCCGGCGGGGGTCGTCGTCATGCGGGCCACACTAGTGAAGTCAGCATTTGTAGGAAAAACTAGCTTTGTCCTGTAGGGGTTTCCCCGTCGAGGTGGGGGACCGGACGCGCAGCGTCGCGGTGCCGCGGAAGGAGCCCGAGCCCTTCACCGTCCAGTGCAGCGGGAGGTCAAGGGACGTGGTTCCGGAGCTCACCTTCTGCTCCTGCTCGATCTTCTCTCCGTCGCTGCGCCGCCACTCGTAGCGGATCGTCCCGCCGCCGCCGTTGGTCGTGACGACCCCGACGAAGTCGGCTCTGCCGTCGCAGCTCACGGTCTTCTTCGGCAGCTTGACGTCCACCTTCAGCACGGCGAGGTCCGGACCGGGCGCGCACATGCGCAGCCCCAGGACCACGGCGGCGATGAGCATCGCGAGCAGCAGGGTGCCTGCCCATGTCGTCGTCCGCCGCCCGCGCCGGCCGGGGGTGGTGTCCACGATCGCCCGGGTGTGGGCCGTGGGGGCCTGCCCGGCGCGCCAGATCTGCTCGGCGGTCGTCTCGGTCGGCACCCCAGGACCGAAGCGCATCATCACGTCGCCGTCCCGCTGCGCCGTACGGCCGGCCGGGGCGACGGGGGGACCGGGCAGGCCCTGGCCCGACAGGTCGAGCAGTGTGACGGCCTCGTCGGCGCCGGGCCTCATGGCGGGGGCGGGGGCCATCGGGACGCCTCCCGAGGACCACTGCCGGACGGCCCCGGCCAGCCGGGTGGTGCCGGAGGCGAGCACGTCGCGCCAGACGAGCAGGACTTCACCGGCGGCGTCCAGCCCCCGGGCCAGGGCCACGGCGGCGGCCCGGTCGAGGAGCGCGGCCGCCTCGCCGTACGCGGGCCCGGCCGCCGTTCCCCGTACGGAATCCTGCGCGAAGCGCCGGGCCAGGCTCCGTGCGAGCGCCGCCCAGGCGGCCGTGTCCCCTGTCATGTCCGAGGCTGTGCCCGACGTGGTGTCCGTTTCGGGGGACATGTGCCGGAGCGCCGCGAGCAGTCCCCGTTCGGCCAGGAGCACCGATCCGTCGTCTCCGACGACCACGGTGCCGGGGTGCAGCGCGCCGTGGGTGAGCCCCGCCGCGTGGAGGGTGCGCAGTGTGCGCGCGGTCTCCACGAGGATCGCGACCGCCCCGGCCGGGTCGATCCCCGCCGTGCCGGACCCCGCCGGGTCGTCGAGAAGCTCGGCGAGGGTCGGCGTGGCCCGGCGCGCGGTGATCAACCAGACCTCGCCCCGCGCCGTCACCAGGTCGGCGACGGGCAGGAGTGACGCCGGGTCGCCCCGGTCCAGCAGCAGAAGATCCGCCCGCACCGCGGCGATGAGCCGTTCCCGCGCCTGAGCCCCGCCGAGCAGGTTCGGGTCGAACCGCAGCACGCCCGATGGGACTCCCGCCGGAGAGACGGCGTCGTGCCAGACGCCGAGTTCACCGGCCCGGGTGCGACCGGTCAGGCGGTGCCCCGCGATCGTCGCGCCCTCGTTCATCGGTCACCTCGAGTCCCGCCGGCGACGCTTTCCTGCCGCTCGCTTCACCGCCAGTGTGGCCGGAACGAGGCCGGTCGTCATCAGACCGAGAGCGAACACGCCCATCGGAACGGCGCTCGCGTCCGGAGCCACCGGGGTGCTGGTCAGCCGGGGCGGCGGGGCGCCATCACCGGTCGGCTCCGGGGACGAGGTGGTCTGGGTGGGCGCCGGCCTGGACGACGGCGGCGACGTCGTGCGCTGCGGATCCCGCGGCAGGGTGATCGTGGCGGTGGGCTCGGGCGTGGCCGGGGACGGCGACGGCCGCCTGGTCGTCGACTTCGGACTGGGCCGCGGGCTCGGCTTCGGCGTCGGCTTGGCCCTGGGCGTGGTGCTGGGCGTCGCCCTTGGCGTGGGCCTGGACGTGGGACCGGTGGTGGGCCGGGACGTGGGCTGCCGCGCGGGGCCGCCGGTCGCCGTCGGCCTGGGCCGTACCTTCGGGCCGTTCGACGCGGTCGGCTCCGGATCGGCGGCCGAGGGCGTCTCGGTGGCCTCGTCGTCGGCGAGATCGTCTTCGTCCTCGTCGGCCGGCTCGTCCGTCGCCGGGGTGAGCGTCAGCGGGTCGGCGGGCGAGGAGGTCGGCGACACGATCGTCTCACCGGCCTGGAGTGTGGTCCCGGCCAGGGAGCCGACCACGGCCGCGGTGCCGCCCGTGATCGCGGCCATGACCACGACGGTCAGTCCGATCTTCACGCTCATCTTGCCGAGCAGGCCCCGGCCGAGATGCGTCTCGGCGACGGAGGTGCCGACCTCGGGCTCCTCCTCGGCGAGGGGGAAGAAATGGACCAGCAGGCCGGCCAGCGCGGCGAGCCTGCGCCTGCCCCGCTCCTCCCATGCGGGGCCGTACACATCGGCGGCGACGACCTCCAACTCCTGGAGGAACTCCAGCGCCGACTGCGGCCGGTCCGCGGCTCGCTTGGCCATGCCGCGCTCCACCAGCCCGCGCAGCGAGGGGGGCACCTCCTCCACCGGGGGAGGGGTGACCTGGTGCTGGCGGGCCAGCGCCGCCATGCTCTGCGCCCGGAAGGGCCGGCTGCCGGTCAGACACTCGAAGAAGACGACCGTCGCGGCGTACACATCGGTGGCCGGGCTGGTCACACCACCCGACCACTGCTCCGGCGCCATGTACGGCGGCGTGCCGGAGGCGGCGGCGCCCTGCCCGATGTGCGCGGCGACGCCGAAGTCGACGAGCTTGCTCGTGCCGTCGGCCTCGACCATCACGTTCTCGGGCTTGTAGTCGCGGTGTACGACGCCGGCGCCGTGCGCCACGGCGAGGCCGAGCAGCGACCCCTTGAGCACGGCGAGCGCGGCCTCCGGACCGGTGGGGCCCTCCGAGCGCAGCATCGCGCGCAGCGAGACGCCGTTGATCAGCTCCATGACGATGGCGGCGCCCCGGGGGACCTCCACGTACTCATAGAACTTCGCGGCGTGCGGGCTGGGCTCCATCGACGCGAGCAGGTTCGCCTCGTGCCGGAACCTGGCGACGAAATGCAGGTCCGACATGAGCTCGTCGGACAGGTATTTGATGGCCACCAGGATGTCGTCGGCGTCGTGCCGCGCGAGCACGACTCTGCCGGCGCCGCCCCTGCCCAACTCGCGAATCTCCGTGTAGCCGGGGACGCGCCAGGCATCCGTCTGGCCGTGCATACGGTCTCCTCATCGCCCGGGCCCCCGCCATGACGAGACCGTAGCTTAGTGACCAATGGGGCAATAAGCAGAAAAGTCCGGAAACACTGGCGGTTTGTGGCGAATAGTGCGATTTGCCCGTTTAGATGATGATCCAAGTGCGTCGTCGGCCGCTCCGCCTCGCCGACGTCCCCGGGGCGGGAAGGGGCGGCCGTCGTCCCGCCCATGATGTCGCGGACCGCTATCGGTGCACGTGCCAACAAATCCTCCAAATCGGTTCTTGTGTCCCACCCCGCCGATGGATATCTTTAGATCACTTCGACAAGATCAGTAACTTGACGTCGACCGCTTGAGTTGAGCGCATTCTCCGTGATGGTCACGTCCCCCCGTGACCGACTTTTTTGGGGATTCATGGTGCCAAGGCGAACCCGTTTACGCACTCGACTGGCCGAACCCATCGGAGGACGCGCCCGACGCGTGCTCTCCACCGTCCTGCTTTCGACACTCGTCGCGGTTCTGGCGCCGACGATCGGTGCGCCCGCGGCCACCGCCGAGATCACCGCCGAGACCGCCGCGATCGCCCGATCCGCCGTAGCCGCCCGGACCGTCGAGACCGTCGGGACCGCCACGTCCGTCGCGACGGCGGAGACGGGGATGTCGGCGGAGGCCCTCGGCACGCTGTTCAACCAGTACGGCGACACGAGCGGGCGGTGGAACGGCGGCGACAGCACCGCGTCGGTCCCCCTGCCGGACGGGCGGGTGGCCTGGCTGTTCTCGGACACCTACATCGGCCCGATCAACGCCGACGGCTCACGGCCGAAGACCAACACCATGGTGCACAACTCGCTGGTCGTCCAGGACGGCGCCCAGTTGGTGGAGACCAGGGTCGGCGGCACGGAGGCGGCGCCGGCCTCCCTGGTCGGCGGCGAATCCGACGGCGACCCGGCCAACGCCGGATACTGGGTGGCCGACGGGGTGGTCGAGGGCCAGACGCTGCGGGTGCTCTACAACCACTATCGCCGCACCGGCTCCGACAGCCTCGACCTGGAGTTCGCCGGCAACGCGCTGGGCACGTTCGCGCTGCCGTCCCTCACGCTGACCTCGCTGGACGCCCTGCCGCTCGGTGATCAGATCGCGTGGGGCTCGTCGATCATGGAAGACGGCGACTACACCTACATCTACGGCACCGAGTTCACCGAGACGTTACGGTTCGCCCACGTGGCCAGGGCGCCCAGGGGCGATCTGACCGCGGCGTGGCAGTTCTGGACCGGTTCCGGCTGGTCGAGTTCGATGTCCGAGTCGAGTCGCCTGATGAGCGGGGTCAACACCGCCTACTCGGTGGAGAAGCTGGGCGATCGGTACGTCCTGGTCACCACCGAGGGGAACCTGGTCTTCAACCCGGAGATCGTCGCCTACACATCGGCCGCCCCGACGGGCCCCTTCAGCGGACCGGTCACGCTGTACACGGCGCCGGAGGCGAAACCCGGGGATCCGATCATCACCTACGACGCGCGGCTGCACCAGCACCTGGCCCGTCCCGGCAAGCTGCTGGTCAGCTACAACGTCAACGCGCTTGAGGACGAGTACAACTTCGCCGACGCCGGCCTCTACCGGCCGCGGTTCGTGGAGGTCGACTGGCCCCGGCCGGTGCCCGACCCGGCGACGCTGCCGGCCACTCCCGCCGGATTCACCGGATCGGTCGACGACGAGGGCGTCGTGCACCTGAGCTGGCAGCCGACCACCGCCGACCACTACTGGATCTACCAGCGCGACGTCACCGCCGGGCAGACGCACTTCGCGCGGATACCCGCGAGCACGACCCTGACCACCGGCGACATCGGAGGGCTGCGCACCGGCCACACCTACGAGTTCCGGGTCACCGCCGCCAACGCCGCGGGGGAGGGCGCGCCCACCGCCGAGGTCGGCCTCACCCCGAATCTCCAACGTCCCGCCGCGCCGACCGGCTTCACCGCGACCGCCCTGACCGACGGGCGGCTCGGGCTCGCCTGGAACCCGGTCCCGCAGGCCTGGAGCTACCACGTGTTCCGGCGTGACGTCACCGCCGGCGATACCGAGTTCGTGCCGGGGGCGACCGTCAGCGGCACGACCGTCGAGCTCAACTGGCTGGAGCAGGATCACGAGTACGAGCTCTACGTGACCGCCGAGCACGGCGGCGGGATCTCCGACCCCTCGGTCAAGGCGCGGGCGACGGTCCACTACCCGCTGCCCGGGGTGCCGACCGGGTTGACCGCGACGGCCAACGCCGACGGCACGATCACGTTGAGCTGGACCGCGCCGGGGCCGGACGTCTGGTTCTGGGTGTATCAGCGTGACGTCACGGCGGGTGAGACCGAGTTCACCAGGCTGCCGCTGCCGATCAGCGAAGGCACCACGCTGACCGCCCAGTACCTCACCCACGCGCACGAGTACGAGTTCGCGGTCAGCTCCACCAGCCGCGGCGGCGAGTCGGCGCGTTCGAACCCCGCGCGTGCCACGGCCGACTACCCGCTTCCCGACCCGCCGACGGGCCTTACGGCCGTGGCCGGTGACGGACAGGCCACCTTGAGCTGGACCTCGCCGGGGCCGGACGTCTGGTTCTGGGTTTACCAGCGTGACGTCACGGCGGGTGAGACCGAGTTCACCAGGCTGCCGCTGCCGATCAGCGAAGGCACCACGCTGACCGCCCAGTACCTCACCAACGGGCACCAGTACGAGTTCAAGGTCACCTCGACGTCACAGGGTGGTGAGAGCGCGGCGAGCAACCTCGTCCGGGTGACGCCGCAGGTGCCGCTCCCGGGGAAGGTCACCGGGGTGACCGCGACGGCCAACGCCGACGGCACGATCACGGTCTCGTGGACCGCGCCGGGGCCGGACATCTGGTTCTGGGTCTACCAGCGGGACGCCACGGCGGGCGAGGCGTGGCAGAAGCTGCCGCTGCCCATCTCCGAGGGCACGTCGTTCGTCGCGAAGTACCTCGTCCACAACCATCGGTACGAGTACAAGATCGCAGGAACGAACTCGGCGGGCGACGGGCCCGCCAGCGAGGTCGCCGCCGCGACGAGCGTCTACGCACCGCCGCCGGCGCCGCGCAACCTGGTGGGGCGGGCCGCCGGCGACGGCAGCATCGACCTCGACTGGGACGCCCCCGCCCCCGACCTCTACTACTGGGTCTACTACCGCGACGTCACCGACGGGCAGTCGTTCGTCAAGGGCGCCTACCCCACGGACAAGACGTCGGTGTCCATGGCCTACCTCAAGCACAACCACGTCTACGAGTTCAAGATCGCCGCGTCCAACCAGGGCGGCGAGGGGCCCGCGTCCGGCACGATCAGGGTCACGGCCAAGGGGGGACTCCCGGCCGCGCCTTCCGGGCTGACGGCGAGCGGGGGCGATGGCAAGGTCACGTTGCGGTGGACGGCGAGTGCTTCGGCGAACGTCTATTACTGGATCGAGTACCGGCCTTCGGGTGGTTCGTGGCAGCGGATGCCGTCTCCGGTGTCGACGTGCTGCTCGTTCACGGCGGAGTATCTGACGAACGGGAAGTCGTACGACTTCCGGGTGCGCGCCACCAACGTGTCCGGTGACTCCGCTCCGTCCAACGTCGCGTCGGCGAAGCCGATGCCCCCGCTTCCTGCCGCGCCTTCCGGGCTGACGGCGAGCGCGGGCGATGGCAAGGTCACGTTGCGGTGGACGGCGAGTGCTTCGGCGAACGTCTATTACTGGATCGAGTACCGCTCTTCGGGTGGTTCGTGGCAGCGGCTGAAGTATCCGCTGTCCACCTGCTGCTCGTTCGCGGTGGAGTATCTGACGAACGGGAAGTCGTACGACTTCCGGGTGCGCGCCACGAACCTGGCGGGTGACTCCGCTCCGTCCAACGTCGCGTCGGCGAAGCCGATGCCGCCGTTCCCGCAGGCGCCGTCCGGGCTCAGCGCCTCGGCGCACGGCGAGAACGCGGTGAAGCTCACCTGGACGGCGAGCCCGACCAAGAACGTGTACTACTGGATCGAGTACCGCGTCGCGGGCGGCTCCTGGATCCGGCTGAAGTATCCGCTGTCCACCTGCTGCTCGTTCACCGTGGACTACCTCACGCCGTCGAGAACCTACGAGTTCCGTGTCCGGGCGACCAACGTGGCCGGCGACTCGGCACCCTCCAACACCGATTCCGTGCGTCTGACGGTGACCCCGCCGGGCAGGCCCTCCGGCGTCCGGGCCGCCCCGGTCCCCGGCAGGGAGGCCATCGACGTCACGTGGAACGCGGTGTCCGGGGCCACCGGTTACAGCATCGACGGCAGGCCGTGCGGAGCTTCTGGGAAGTGGACGATCCTCGGCATCATGATCACCAGGACCAGTCACACGGTCGAGCACCTGGCCGGCTGCTGGGACCTGCGGGTGGTCGCCGACCGGTTCGGGGTGGAGGGGTCGGCCTCCGGATCGGCGAAGGCCTACGTGACCTACAACGACTATCCGCTCGGCGGCTACCCCACCTACCACCCCGACGCCTGGGGATTCCTGGTGAAGGAGTGCACCTCGTTCGCCACCTGGCGGGTCCGGCGCTACCACATCTCCGGGTTCAACGCCTACTGGCGGCAGCCCGGCACCGATCACTGGTGGCATGCCAAGAACTGGGACACCGCGGCGTCACGCGCGGGCGTCCGGCAGGACGGCACGCCGGTCGCCGGCAGCATCGCCCAGTGGGAGGGCGGGACGTACGGACACGTCGCCTTCGTCTCGGGAGTCGGCGACGGCTACATCGTGGTCGAGGAGTACAACGGGCAGGGCGACCACCGTTACTCGACCCGGAAGATCTACTCCGGCAGCGGCTGGCCGAGCCGCTTCATCCACTTCGAAGACTGGTGAGCCGCCCGCCCGGGCGCTCCCGCGCCCGGTCCGGTGCCGGCGTTCACCCGCGGTCGCTGACGTGGGCGGGTACGGCGATGCCCGCGGCCAGGCGCGGATCCGGCACCGGGGCGCCCCAGCCCACGGTCAGCGGCAGCACCCCCGCCCAGACGGGCAGGTCGTAGTCTTCCTCGTCGTCGATCGGTGGGCCCTGCCGCACCTTGACGGAGGCCTCGTCGAGCGGCAACGCGAGCACGGCCGTCGCGGCGATCTCCTTGCGGGTGGGCGGACGGACGGCCTCCCACCGGCCGGGGGCGAGCTGCTCGGTGATCACACGCAGGGCTTCGAGCCGCTCGTCGAAGTCCTCCACCGGCCGGGCCGTACCGTAGATCATCGCGGAGCGGTAGTTGGCCGAGTGGTGGAAGGCGGACCGGGCGAGGACGATGCCGTCGAGGTGGGTGACGGTGACGCACACGGGACCGTCGAGCGCCGCGCGTAGCGAGGTCGCCCCGGTCGAACCGTGCAGATAGAGCGTGTCGTCCCGCCGGCCGTACCCGGTCGGGATCACCATCGGCTGCCCGCCGGCCACCACGCCGAGGTGGCAGACGAGGCCGGCGTCCAGGACCGCGTAGAGGTCGGCGCGGTCCGTACGGGCACGGTCCTTGGCGCGCTTCAGGGTGGTCCGCGGTGTCGTGGAGAGCATGTCCGTTAGGTTAAGCGGAAGTGGACACGTGGAACATGTCCACTTCCGGCCGCTCTCGCGAGACCACTTCACCGGAGAACATCGTGCGCGGGCATATCGACCTTCCCCTGACCCTGGACCGATCCTCGCCGGTGCCGCTGACCGCGCAGCTCGCCGACCTGCTCAGAGAGGCGATGCGCACCGGCGGGCTGAGGGCGGGCGAGCGGCTGCCTTCGAGCCGCGGGCTCGCCTCCGTGCTCGGCGTCAGCCGGACCGTCGTGATGGTCGCCTACCAGCAGCTTTACGCCGAGGGCTGGGTGGACGGACGGCACGGCTCGGGGACGTACGTGGCGGACGGCGTCGATCACGGAGGGCGGACGGCACGCCGGGAGCGACGCGAACGGCCGGGCGATCGCGTCCGCACCGGACCGGCGGACCGGGTGATCGACATGCGGCCCGGACGGCCGTGGGCGTCCGCGTACGACATGGCGGCCTGGCGGCGTGCCTGGCGCGCGGCCGGGGCCCTCCCGCCGGACGATTTCCCGGACCCCTACGGCCATCCCCGGCTGCGCGAGCTGCTCGCCGAGCATCTACGCCGGGCGAGGGCCGTGCCCGTCTCGGCGGACGACGTCATGGTCACGAGGGGCACCGGCAACGGGCTCGACCTCATCGCGACCGTGCTGCTGCGGCCCCGGCCCGGCGAGCCCCCGCCGAGAGCGGGAGTGGAGGAACCCGGTTACCGAAAGGCCAGGGGCATCTTCGCCGCCCGGGGCGCCGAGATCGTCCCGTGCCCGGTGGACGACCAGGGGGTGATCGTCGAGGCGCTGCCGGACGACCTTCGGGTGCTCTACACCACACCCGCCCACCAGTACCCGATGGGCGGCCGGCTGCCGATCCCGCGCAGGGAACGGCTGCTCGCGTGGGCCCGCCGCACGGGCGCGATCCTCGTCGAGGACGACTACGACGCGGAGTTCCGCTACGACGTCGCGCCGCTGCCCGCGCTCTACGGCCTCGACCCCGACCGGGTGGTCCTGCTCGGCTCGCTGTCGAAGTCGCTCAGCCCGGACGTCGGCCTCGGCTGGCTGGTTGCCTCCGGATGCCTGCTCGACCTGATCGCCAAGGTCCGGGAGGAGTTGACCGACCGCACGCCCGGACCCGTGCAGGCCGCGGTGGCGACCCTCCTGGAGCGCGGGGACCTCGACCGGCACCTGCGCAGGATGCGGCTCGAGTACGCCCGGCGCCGCGCGATCATCGTCGAGACCCTCGGGCCGCTCGGGCCGGTCGTGCGCGGCGACACCGCCGGGCTGCACGTGGTGATCGAGCTGCCCGCCGAGGTCGTCCACCGGCTGGTCGAGCGGGCACGCCGGCACGGCGTGCTGCTCGACACCGTCGACCGCCACCATCACGGCACGCCGCGCGTGCACGGCCTCGTGCTCGGGTACGGCTCGGCCTCGCAGGCCGACGTACGGCACGCCTGCACGGTGATCCGGCGGCTGCTCGCCGCGCCGTGATCCCCGGAGTCAAGCGCCCCTCCCGCCGATCCTTGCCCCGTCGCGTCGTCCAGGGCGGCACCTCGCGGCGTTGGAGTCGTCGCTCGTAGCTCCGCTACTCAGCTCCTCCTCCGCCTTGCGACGCACCACCCT
>BCRI01000106.1 GCA_001552515.1 Sphaerimonospora mesophila NBRC 14179 = JCM 3151 | reverse complement strand
GCCGGTGGCGGCAGCATTCCTTGGGCGGCGTCCCGCCTCGGGCTCCCAGTGGTCGCCAACGACCTCAACGGCGTCGCCGCTAGCGTGCTTAAGGCTGGCGTCGAGATCCCCGCGACCAAGGGGCTCGACCTGGTTCCAGAACTGACGAAGTGGGGGCAGGTCCTTGTCAAACGCGTCGAGAAGCGGCTCAAGGAGTACTTCCCGCTCCAGGGTGGTGAGAGCATCATCGCCTATATCTGGGCCAACGCCATCCCCTGCCCTCGTACCGGCCGCCTCGTACCGCTCCTGCCCGACAAGTGGCTCCGCAAGACCGCAGGCAAGGAAGCAGCCGTCCGGATGCTCACCAAGTACGACGGCGTCGAGCTTCCCGAGCCGATCTTCGAGGTTGCCCTCGGCAGGAACGTCGACCAGACCGATGCTTCCACTGGCACCAGTGCCAGGGGCAAAGCCATCTCGCCGTACGACAACCTCGTCATCGACGGCGACTACATCAAGAAGGCCGCCCGAACCGGCCAGATGAAGCAGGTCCTCTACGCCGTCGCCATCCGCAAGCACTCGGGCGAACGCACCTTCCGCGCCCCTACCCAGACCGACCTCGACGCCATCGTCGCTGCCGAAGCCAAGTACGCCGAGATCAAGGACCTCTGGTTCGCCACCGGCATCCTCCCTACCGAGGAGTTCCCCGACGGCAACGACCAGCGCCCCAAGCACTACGGCCTTGACCATTGGATTGACTTCTACATGCCGCGCCAGGCACTGGTCCACGGCACGTTCACCGACGAGTTCGCAAAGCTTGTGTCCGAAGTCCGGGAAGCACTCGGTGATCGTGCTGATGCAGTCCTCTTCGAGCTCGCGATGATGCAGGGGACGGCTCTCAACTACAACTCAAGGCTGGCGTCATGGCACGTGCCACGTCAAGGCATGCGCAGCGTCTTCGATCGACATGACTTCGCGTTCAAGTGGACCAGTGCTGAATTTGAGGGCGCCTCAGCTCTTTACTCCTGGTGCCTTCACCAACTCCTCGATGCGTACGGCAGCATTGCTCGGTTGCTCGACGAAACTGGAGTTTCAACTTCAGATCTCGAGAATCGCTTGTCGCGTGAGGTGACGATCCTTCAGGGCAGTGGCGCAAGCCTTGCCCTTTCCGACGGTGCGGTTACTCACGTCTGCATGGACCCGCCGTACTACGACAACGTGATGTATGCGGAGCTCGCGGACTACTTCTATGTGTGGGAAAAGCGGACCCTGGGCCGCCTCATCCCTGACTACTTCCAGGGCGACCTCACTGACAAAGACAACGAGGCTGTGGCCAACCCCGCGCGCTTCGCGGCGATGGGGAAGCGGAAGAAGGAACTCGCTGACCTCGACTATGAGACGAAGATGGCCAGCATTTTCGCTGAGAGCCGTCGTGTCCTCGACGACCAGGGCGTGCTTTCGGTGATGTTCACGCACAAGAAGGCCGAAGCCTGGGACACCCTTGGAATGGGCCTGCTTCAGGCTGGTTTTACGATCGAGACCTCGTGGCCCGTGAACACCGAATCTGAGAAGTCCCTCCACCAGGCAAACATGAACTCGGCCGCGTCGACAATCATGTTGGTGTGCCGGAAGCGCAATGAGAGGGATGACAACACGAAGGTCTACCTCGATGACATCGAACAAAACATCCGACGTGCAGCCCGCGAAGCGGCGACCCAGTTTCAGCACGACGGAATCGAGGGCGTCGACTTGCTTCTGTCGACGTACGGTCCGACGCTCTCGGTGATCTCGCAGAGCTGGCCCGTCTACTCCTCGACCCCGGACGAGGACGGCCGCGACAAGCTGCTGCGACCAGAGGAAGCCCTCGCCCTGGCACGCGAGGAGATCGTGAATCTGCGCCGGTCTCGACTTGTCGGGAAGGCGGCGAAGGCCGACACGCTCACCGACTTCGTGCTACTGGCCTGGGACACCTTCGCTGCCCGCGAGTTCCCCTTCGACACCGCCCGCCTCCTGGCACTCGCCGTCGGCGGGCTCGACATCGACCAGCTCGAGCGGGCCAAGGTGGTCGCCAAGACCTCGGGCAAGGTCACGCTGCTCACCCCAAGCGAGCGGGTGCGGCGCGGTGGCGAGTCCGCCGCACCCGGCGTACGGCCCGAGGCTGCCTCGTTCGACTACATCATCGACGCCGTCGACACGACCCTGTACATCGCCGAGCACGATGGCATGCCGGCGGCCAAGCGATTCCTCGACAAGCACGGCTACACCAACGACGCCGGGTTCATCTCCACCCTGCAGGGTCTGGTGAACGCGATGCCGCGCACCAAGGTCAAGGGAGACTGGGTAGTGGCCGAGGCCGGACGCCTTGACACCCTGTGCACGCTTTACTTCCCTGACGTGATACTGGCGGAGGCCACTGACGTGGCCACGTTGGTCGAGGACAAGCCCGACGCACTCTTCGAGGTGGAGTGAGGTTGGCCGAGCACGACGATGCTTTGTTTCCCGGTGCCGCCGCCAAGCCAGCGGCACTAGCGCAAGGTGGTCTCTTCGACCATGACCCTGCCACGGCTGAGGACTCATTCCGCAACGTGACGTTGAAGGCGATGTACTCGCCCGACAATGCACCGTTTGAGACGTTCTACGAGCCGCTGCTTTCCCGGGCCGTCGCCTACGACCGTGCGGTCGGCTACTGGTCCGGAACAGAGCTGCAGTTTGCCGCGCAGGGTACGGCGTACTTCATCGCCCGTGGTGGCGTGATGAGACTCATCGTCGGCGCCCAGCTTGGCAAGAAGGACGTGGACGCGGTGCTCTCCGGCACCCCGCTCGACGATGTGGTCGCCGAGCGTCTACTGGCTGATCCTGGCCTGGAGGGCACGAAGATCGTGCAGAGCGAGCATCTCAGCGTGCTGGCCTGGATGGTCGCCAACGACCGGCTCCACATCCGAGTCGGCATACCGGTCGACAAGCATGGCCACCTGCTTACCCACCAGGAGTCGGGCCGCTACTTCCATACCAAGTACGGCATCTTCACAGACCGTTATGGCCACAAGGTCGCATTCAGCGGCTCCAACAATGCCTCGGTCACCGCATGGGTGAAAAACCACGAGACCTTTGATGCCTACCGCTCCTGGCGTACCGAGTCCTGGGAGGACTACGGCGAGCCCAAAGAGCGAGCCTTCGATCGGCACTGGCGCGGCCACCCCGATGGGGGTTGGGCGGTCATCAACCTGCCCACCGCCGTCCGGGAACACCTGATAGAGCACGCTCCTGATGCTCCGCCGTTTCGCTCCGACACTCTCGTACCGCCGCCGAGGCCTGAGGAGACTGATCGTAAGATTCCGCCTGTCGAGGTGGCCGTCGATATCCAGGCGGCCTGGGACGAACTGGTCGCTCTTCGGGATGCGCCGAAGGCGTCCGCATGGACTGGCGTGGGTACAGCGTGGGCTCAGCCGCTGCCACATCAGGCCGAGCTGATCCACCGAGTGGTGTCGACGTACCCTCGAGGCTTTCTCTTCGCCGACGAGGTCGGTCTCGGCAAGACCGTCGAGGCAGGCATGGTGCTACGCGAGCTCTTCACCTCCGGCCGGGCAAGGACGGCCTTGCTTCTAGTGCCGGCCTCGGTGATGAAACAGTGGCAGGAAGAACTCCACGAGAAGATAAACCTCGACGTCGCCCGCTACGACAAGGGCAACTTCGTCGACCGATTCGACCAGCCCCTCGAAACCGACCCGAAGGCCAACCCGTGGTCGGCCTTTCCGATTGTGCTTGCCTCCTCCCACCTCGCTCGCCGCCGCACTCGCCGTACCGAAATCCTCGATGCCGGACCATGGGATGTCGTTCTCGTCGATGAGGCCCACCACGCCCGCCGCCGCGGCTCCAAGGCGATCGACACTCCCAACTCCCTGCTCGCACTGCTCCAGGAGATGAAGAAGCGCGACCTATGGCGTGCGCTCTACCTGGCTTCGGCGACCCCGATGCAGATGCATCCCCACGAGGCCTGGGACCTCATCGAGCTCCTCGGGCTGCCAGGCAAATGGGGTGAGCAGGCATTCTTCTTCACCCAGTACTTCACCTACCTCGGCGACCCACCCGAGAGGCGCGGCTGGAAACTCATCTGCGACATGCTGTCGGATTACTTCTCCGACCCTCTCGCTGAACACGACTACGAGCTGGAGCAGCAGGTCAACGATGCACTTGGATGGGCCGAAGCGTTGACGGTGATCGGGATGGCCGACAACCCACCCTCGCCTGACCTCAGGGCACAGTTCCCCAATGCCACCTCCGAGTGGATGGATAAGTGGGTTCGCCGCCACACCCCGATGCGCGATCGAGTCTTCCGCAACACCCGCAAGACCATGCGGGCCTACCAGGCAGCCGGCATTATCCCGGCCTCGGTCGTCATCCCGTATCGACACGTCACCGACGAGTTCATCCGCCTGGCGCCGAACGAGCGGAGGCTGTACGACCGTATCGAGGAGTACATCCGCCGCCACTACAACGCCTACAAGTCCGACAAGGCCACCAGGGCCCTCGGTTTCATCATGACCGTCTACCGGCGCCGACTGACCTCCTCCTTCGAAGCGATCAAGCAGTCCCTCCAGCGCCGCCTCGACGTACTCGAGCAGGGCAAGATCCTGGCCGACCTCCTTACCGAAGACGATGGCGCCGACCTGGAGAGCTCTCTCTTCGACCCCGAGGCCTTCGACGTCCGCGCCGACCGCCTCAAGGAGGAGATCGGCGAACTCCGCTCCTTCCTCAACGACCTCGGCGACCTCACCGGTGAGGACACGAAGGCCAAGCAGCTCGTCGAGGATCTGGCCGAGTCGTTCAAGACGTATGACTCCGCGGTGGTCTTCACTCAGTACACCGACACCATGGACTACGTCCGCGAGCGCCTCCTGGCCGCTGGCTACAACAAGCTTGGCTGCTACTCCGGCCGCGGCGGCGAAATTTACGATCCGGTCGCAGGGAAGTGGAAACCCGTTGCCAAGGCCGAAATCAAGAACCGGTTCCGCAAGGGCAGTATCGAGGTCCTGATCGGTACCGACTCAATGAGCGAGGGCCTCAACCTGCAGACGTCGGGCCGCCTCATCAACTACGACATGCCCTGGAACCTGATGCGCGTCGAGCAGCGCATCGGTCGCATCGACCGTATCGGCGCTGCCTACAAGGATCTCCAGATCAGCAACTACTTCTACCAAGACACTGTCGAGGAGCAGGTCTACAAGGGCATCAAGGAGGACTACGACGACTTCACAAACATAGTCGGCGGCGCTGCACCCGTCCTTGGCACTGTCGAGAAGGTCATCGAAGACCTCGTCCTTGCCGCATACCTCAGCGACGAAGTCATCGCCAGCGAGATCGCCAGCATCCGAACCCAAATCGATGACATCAACAACCAGCCCGTCAGCACCGGCGACCTCGGCGCCCCCGACGACGACATCAGCATCAAGACTCCACCGAACCTGGTAGGAGACATCACTCCGTCAGTCCTTGCCACCAAACTCACGAACAACCTTCTCTCAGGCCGCTGGCTGACCCCAAACGATGGACGCCCCGGTATCTACAACCTCTTCCTTGTGCGCGACGACGCCCGCGTGTCCTTCAGACGTTCCGACGGCGCGATATCCATCGAGTGCTACTTGGGGCAGCCACCCACGGCCTCAGTCCCCGTGACATTCGACCGCGACATCTGGGACACCAGCAGCGACAGCGACCTCGTCTTCCTGACCTACGGGTCACCCGAGTTGGCCTCCCTCCTCCCCCGCGAACCCGGTGAGTGACACGTATTGGTGGTATTTAGATAGCCGACATGGATTACTCCATCACGAACATCAACAAGGTGGGCAAGGGGTGCCCTCGGCGTCTTGAGGAAGGGCATCAGGTACTCGACTCTGGCCAACGCCTCCCTGCCGCTGATCGTCCTGGGATAGGAGACCGTTCCTTTGCGCCAAGGCCGACTAAGGTTCCAGAATAGCGCCCACTAGAGCGGACGCCGCCTCGGTGAAGTGCGCATGCCGCTATGACGGGGGGTGTAGTTCAGGTGCGGACTGCAACTTACACGTCAGTGCTGGCGGAATCGGAATTCCTGGGGCTTTCAAATATCTGAGTCACGTCACTCCAGCCCGATAATACCCCCACGGTATCCATTATGGTGTCACAGATAGTCTCAGCCAGACTTGGATCAGTTCTACACGCTTGTACCATCGCGAGCAACTGAAGCCCGGTCATAAGACAATGTCCGCGACTTTTACTAAAGGGAATCATTTGATCGGGAAAAGGTTGCTGCACTCTCGTACTTAGGGGAGTCGTTCGCCATACATTTGCAACCAAAATCCCCTTGGGGGCTCCCCCGCTCGCTATCACTTCTTCCGCTACCCACTTCTCTAGCTGTGCCGCATTTCTCTCGGAAGCGCTTTTTGTCAGCCCTTTAACCTCAACGACGGCTTTCTTCCCCCGCCATCTTAGCCGCAGGTCAGTACGTCCAGGCGACCCCTCGCAGACCTGAAATCCGAGGAACTCGAAAGCCTCGCGCACCTGTTTCTCCAGAGTATTCCCCTGCGCAGTGAATAGCAGCTTCCACCTGTCCGCCTTTGCCTGTTCGGCCTTGATTGCGTCGATCGCACCGAGAGTGCTCTTCACCAACTCGTTCAGCTCGTGCACTTTCTCAGCGCGCACCGAATCTTCCGGGAATTCGTACGTTCTAGCCCATGTGGGAAGGAACTCGTCGACAGGGTCGACAAAGCTTTTGATCCAGTCCAATAGCTTCGATGCTGCTTCGGAGTATTCATCACTATTCAAAGGAGGGAGATTGCTGCGATCGTCTCCCGAGAAGTAGTCCGGCACGAAACGAGGAAGGAAAATGATGTTGCCACTATCTTTGGGTCCTCTCGCCCAGAAGGCTACACATTTACGGGTTCCCTCTGCGAATGCTAAAACCTCTCCGGGATGCTTCACGAATGTCGCGTCATAACCCCAAAGTGCCGGATGGGCTCGGATTATGCTCATAAGGTCGGACTTAGTAGCTGCGACCGACTTCCCCTTGCTTGCCACAGTCCCATATTCAAGGGGAATTACGCTTCTCGCTATATCGAGAGTGAACCGATCTTTCTCTGCCCCGGAAGCCTCCTGCTCACCTGCATCGATAAGAACTTCTAGAGGTGGGCAAGAGGATACGACTAGCGTTCGTCCTAGTCGCAAGAATTCCAGAAACTCCTCTTTTCGCCGCCCAAGAGTCCCCTGTAGATGTCGAGATTCATTACCTGAAAAGTAAGGCAAATTCTCAATTTTAGATTGAATAAAGTATTCTCCATGTGTGACTGCGGGATTCCAGATAACTATGTCGTATTCATAGACAGATGTGGCTGAGTGGAACCTCTGGTGGTCTACGTTATTGAGGCTTAGGGGGAAGTCGAGGCACAGAACGCGCATAGGGACATTGTGGCCTATCTGAGTGATCGACCTAACAGGTTTTCGACTTGTGGGGAGGCTTGCGGTACGGCTGACCGCGCGGCGGCGCGGGCCGGGACCGGCCGGAAAGCCGCATGCCCGGCCCGCTGGCCGTCCGGCGTGCTGCGAGCCGCCGCAGGCGGCTCGCCTTGACCTTGTAGTGAAGGTTCTCGTCGAAAACGGCTCTGGCTCTCGATCGGCACACGCGTCGTGCCGCCCCTAGCAACCTCCACCGACAAGACCACCGAAAGCTATCTGGCCGGCCTTCATCTACGCGGAGCCATCTTGTGGATCCGAAGCCTTCAACCCGCCTGAAGATCCGAAGTCCATACGGGCCCTAAGCGCTCTCAGGGATCGCTCGGCGAGCCTCAGACAAGATCTCGGCCATGTTCGCGCCCCCTACTCTCACGAGCAGCGGCGCTGTCGATCTTGCTAACGCTGGTGCTAACAATAGCGAGCTATCCAGTAAACGAGGGCGGCCCGCGCCGGGTTGATCGACGCAGGTTATGTTGCCCTAGATCCCGGCATCGGCACCCTTCAAGAGGCCACCGCAATGTCGACGGTTATGGCTGGCGATTCGCCACATGCTTGACCGAAGGAAGCTTTCGGCTGATCCGTACCATGGGTGTTATGTTCATGGTCTGACACTTGCGTGCCCACGCTTCTAACTTCTGTTTGAAGATGATCGAGTTTGTCTCAGACAGTCGCTTGGGTACCTGGGCTAGTTTGAATCCCAGCCAGAGGCAGTATTTGTCTATGTCTATGCTCCTGAAGGCTGCCGGCTCGTTCCGATAAATCTCCAAGACATTACCTGCTTGATCGCAGACATAACCCAAGTCTTGCGGAGATCCGAATTTAACGGCGTAAGCGGTTTTACCTTTCCTTAGGTCCCATGCTTCAATCTTATAATTGCGAAGTTTTAGAATCGTAAAGTCTCTATCGGCGACCTCGTACCCACGATTCTTCAAATCCTTATTGAACTCGGGTTCTGTCGTATCGATCTCTAGCAGGTCAGGCTCTATGGTTCGGTCAATTTCGATGACACTGTCTATGTAGTCGTCTAGGAACCTGGCGTAGTCCTCATTGAACCGAACCCACTCACCAGCGCGAAGGAACACCTTTTGATCAGAGATCGAATATTCGAGAGATTTTTTGATCGGATAAGAATACTTTTTTGAATCTTCCCGGACGACGGCGATTTTGATGTCGAATATCTGATCTCTCGTGATTTCATTCTGGTCGATGAACTCGCGTAGTTCATGCATGCCTAGGCGGTTGAGCTGGGGAGATATTGCTCGCCGCCGCTGAAAGAAGTAGTGCTCATTGCTTGTGAAGACGAAATCTACTCCTACCAGCTGGTGTGCGGTCTCCTCGAACTCCACGCCTTTTGAAACTATGGCATCGATCAATTCATCGTCATAGCGTTCAATTAGCACCTTGTCCTTGACGATCTCAGTACGAGGAAGTGCAAAGAGTTCTGGTTTTTTAAGCTCGTCGGCAATTTTTCTCAGCAGAGCGGGCAGGCCACCGTCTTGGTCGATGGTGAGCGAGAGCAGAAGCGAGCTGCCGAACTTCGCCCAAGATCCCCAAGTTTCGCTATCTCTTGTCGCAGCGTGAAGGTAGTCCACCGACTCACCGCTCTCGATATCCAGGGCGCTTTCTCTTCTGTATGACCTGATCTGCTTGGTGCTTCGTCCGGCGTACCGGCGTGCAGCTTTTTGACGGACATCATCTTTATCGCCGATACGTTTGGCCATACTCAACCCGAAATCGCTATCGCAGAACTCCCGTAGATAGAAGTGGCTCTTCCCGAAGCTAATGGCGAAGCAGATGTCATCCGACCGCCAAAGGTATGCTCCGTAGTACATTTCATTGTGCGGAACCTCGGGTAGGGCCGCCAGCTCTGTAGCAAAATCCTTTGCCCAGGGTATCTCGATCGGGTCTGGGGTGGTAGAAAAGTAAAACTCAGCAGACCACTCATCGGTTTGGTTGTGATAAATACTTTCCATTCCTACCGCTTCGATCTTTTCACGAAGTCGAGCCATATTGGCCAGCGGGATCAGGAAGACGTTGAGCTTCATGGCCGACCTCTCTTTCGGGCCGTCCTTCAGTATCGGACACTACTTAAGCCCGCGGGTTTGCTCGGGTCATTCGGCGTAAGGTCTAAGGATGGATGACGCGGGCTAAGTAGCTGTAAGTTGTTCGCCTTGGAGGCTTGGAACGTTACATCGCACACATGTGCGAAATTCTCTCAGCTGCTCAGTGACTCGGAGAGTCCGCTCTCAGACTGGGATGTTGCCCTGCAAACTTCGAACAGCGCCGACAGAGCGATGTTGGCCAGCAGCGGGGTCGACCAGGCACTGCTCGTGGCGCAGGACGGCGAACCTCCACGTCAGCACTCCACACTCATTCGTGATCTTGAAACGGCAGCCGAGCCAGGTCGCACGCTACCGAGTCGACACGAAAATCCACCCACTTCAGGGTCTGTAATGGACAGACTGGACCGACTGTTCCTCGTCCATGCCGTCGGCGTGCATCTGCGCGCCTATATCGAAAACGCCATCCTCGATCAGGTCTTCACCGTTCCACCACCAGCGAGCCAACTGGTCTGCCGCCGCGGAGTACCGGTAGCGAGTGATTTGCATCTTGATGGACATCGTCCCCCGTGTCACTCCTCCAGCTTTCGTTGGGATCTCGACCGGCTCCCGCCAGACGCGATCCTTGACAACCGTTACAGCCGGCGGAGGCACCCAGCCCTGCTTGCCTACGATGACGCCGACGAGCAGACCGCGCGTCAGACGGAGGTGGGGCGTGTCCTCTGGGCCGAAGCAGATGCGCCACTCGCGTTCGTGTAGCCAGTCGGACGAACCTGGCTCGTATCGGACACGGCGATTGCGCATTTGGACCGGCCAGTCGTCACTGAGTCGCATCTCGGCGCTCGACATGTGCAGCACTGGCCTAGCTCCAGCGGCTACCAGCTGGCTCCGATCGAAGATCAAGCCCCATGGAGCGTAAGGGCCGCGTTGAGTTACACCGTCACGCAGCATCACGCGACGGGCGGTTTCGGACGGCTCGCTGAAGCACAGGACCGGATGGCTGGCGCCGAAGACCCTGGTGCCCCGCAGCTGGCCCTCTATGAGGATGCGGATCATACGTTCTTCGGGGGTCAGCTTGGCGAAGCTGGGCGGCTTGTCGTGCGGGCCGCGAGGGCGGCCAGTGAAGTGCACAAGCGTTGTTGGAAGATCAGGGTGCGCCCCGACACCGGGCATAGATGCCACCCGATGACCTTAGTCCGAAGATCTAGATGGCGGCAATGTCCTTGAGTTCCAGCCGGTCATACTACGGGGTGGTTTCCGGCTCTCAGGCCTTGGCGGTTCCAGCACCCGGGTCCGCTTGCCACCGATGACCTGGCGGCCGACTTCGTCTGACACGGGACATGCGCGGGATGATCTTTCCGGCGGTGTGGAACACCTACACCGTTTGTGCAGCTCATGCCATGCAGGTGAACGTACCGCCCACGCTCTCCTAAAGCGGGTGCCGCAGGTTCGAATCCTGCCGGGGGCACCTAGTTGACCATGCAACTTGCCGTCTGACCTGGGACTTCTCCCCCGGTACGGCTTCCGCCTGTGTGCAGGTATAGGCCACCGGGAGCAGCCCTGAATCACCGTTCACGGAATATGCACGGGATGATCTTTGGGCCGTTCGGCCAGGTCAACGCAGATGGTGGGGGGTTCTCCGGCCAGGTTTCGCATCAGTCATCAGCGGCCACGAGCAGCGAGAGGACACCCGCCGCGCGGTCGATGAGGATCAGTTCGTGGAAGTCGGTGTGGACTCCGCCCCAGTCATGGAAGGCTTCGCGACCGAGGTCCTCAAGCTGATATCGGTTCGTCGCCACCGCGAGCAATAGGTAGACCTCTCGTTCCAGGCAAGCGGTCAGGGCAGGGGGAAGCGCCCCGAACTGTTCGGCCCAGCCGCGAAGGAGTTCGTTCGCGCGCCCCTCATCGATGTGGACATATCGGGCTGGGGTTATGTGCCGCAGCCAGTAGGGCCCATGCCGCAGTCCTTCGGCCTCTACGCCTCCCCCTGCGTAGTCGTCTCGAAAGGCCACATGGCCGATCAACGCCGTCAACAACCAGTCGTCGCCGGGATCAGAGCGAGGCAGATCGAACCGCTTGACGTCGACCCATCGGAACGCATGCCCGGCTGGGGAGTCGAAGCGGAAGTCACGAAAGTTGATGAAGGTCTGATCTCGGTAGGCGAGGGTTTCCGGCACCTCTCAACGATAAGAGCGGCCGGGTCAACGACCCGACCGCTTGTCTTGAGACCAGCAGGGCGGAACCTTACAGCTCCAGGGCTTTAGTGATCTGCCCGTTGGCGTGCGCCCGTTGCCCCTCGATGCATTTCGCGTAGACGCGTAGGAGCACGTCAACGCCGTGCCCGGCACGCTGGGCGACCTCGGTCGGCGGGACGCCCGCGTTGAGCCACAAGGAGACCGCCGCATGCCGGAGGTCGTACGGGCGAGCCGCCAACGGGGACACGACCTGCTCGACGGTGAAGGCCAGCCGCCGACTCTCTTGCCAGACCGCGGAGTAGGCCGAGGAGGAGAAAGGCCAGCCCTTGCTCGTCCGGAAGAGCCTGCCGTCCTTCGCCGTGCCGTACGTCTCGATGTGCTCGCGGAGGATCGCGACGAGGACCGGTGGGATCGGGATCTCGCGGGTGTCGCCCTGGGCACGGTGCTTGAGACCGCGTTCGTCGTGGGTCTCCCCCGAGTTCGTCCGTCGCTTGTTCGCCTGTGGCCGCGCCTTCTCAAGCGTGATCAGGCCCCACCCCTCGGCGGGCAGGTCGCAGTTCTGCCGACGCAGCCCCGAAGCCTCTTCCGGGCGGAGGGCCGCGTAGTACATACAGGCGAACATGGCCGTCATCCGAAGGCCGCGCGTCCGGCCCACCTGCGTCACCGCGTCGAGCAGCGCCCGCGCCTGAGCCGGGTTGACCACGGTTCACGGGTCGACGGTCCCGGCGGCTTTCGGAGGCTTCCACTTCACCGCGTGCAGCGGGTTTGCCAGCGCGTTGCACGAACTGCGACCGCTGTGGGAAGCGCTGATTCGTCGGTATCCAGATATCGTGCTGGACTTGGACGGATCGCTTCGGTTCCGGCTCTACCGGCGCATGCTGGAGATCCGCGACGGGATGCTGTCACTCACCTCCGTCACGCCACACAGCGAGCGAAGATTCACGCGAAGTGGCGGCATGGGTCGCGTCCGCGCTGCAGACAAGCCACGTGGAACAGGGGCGGGGCATGCCATCCGGGATCATTCCGGGACCGGATCTCGCCGATGACATCGAGAGGGAGACCAAGTGGCTTCGGCAGGTCGCAGCGGCGTACAAGCAGGTCGCCCAGGAGAAAACCGTTTCGCCCGTGGATTGACCGAGGTATTCGCACCCGCGCACATCGTCATAGGACTACCGCCGGTGGTAGGCGCGATCACCAGCGGTCAGGCGGGCGTCGCCTGGGGTGCGCTGACCGCGGTGCTGTGCGGAGGGATTCCTCTCGGGGTGCTTCTCGTAGGCGTTCGGTCGGGACGATTCGGCGACATGCACGTCAAGGACCGTGCCCAGCGACCGAAACTGATCGGTTTGATCGTCGCTCTGGTGGTCGCCGCGCTGGCGCTGATGATCATGCTCGGCGCTCCACGCCTTATGGTCGCCGGCGCGACCGCCATGCTCTCCACGTTGGCGGTGACCGGTCCAATCACGCTCTGGTGGAAGATCAGCTTTCATACGGCGGTCGCAGCCGGCGGCGTGGTGATGCTCGCGTGGATCCTGCCCCCGCTTCCGGTCTACGCGGCCGGTGCCGTGGTGGTGGCGGCGATCGCCTGGTCCCGGATAGTCATCCGTGATCACAGCCCCGCCCAGGCCCTCGCGGGAGTGCTCGCAGGCGGAGCCGCGACGTGGCTCACGCTCGCGATCTTCCTATGATCGTGGGCGCCGATGGCTCACGCACTACCCCACGGATGTCCAGCGGTTGGATGATGCATCGTGTTCATCCCTTGGCAACGAGGCGGAGCGTACGGACACGGCGCTGTGGAAGGGGTTGGACCGCTTCGATCGTGAGCTGTCGGGCGCTAACTACCTGGTCAGAGGCGGTGTCTCCGGTTTCCCTTCTTCTCGGTCCCTCGCCGAGGCACCTAGTTGACCTTGTGATTTGCCTTCTGACCTGCGCTTACTGACAGGAGCAGGTGACAGCCCAGAGGCAGCCGAGAGCAGCGATAAGCAGCCGTAGGCCAATGATCGCAAGCCAAACGTGGCGCCGTTTCCGCACTTCGTAGGCCGTCTTGATACGGCCAACGGCAGGAGGTCACAAGCGCGGGTGTCGCCCGTTCCTCATCGGCGGCGGTTCGCCCGCAGGCGCCGGGAGCCCATAGACAGGGCTACGGCGCCGACAGTGCAAGCGATGGCGGCCAGCGGTGGCGCCCATGAATCACCGAAACCGGCAGAGTAATCCGGCTGGCTACCCGCGCTGATGTCGGCCGGCGTGAACGGCCACGGGTAGTCGTCCACGAAGACCACCAGGTTGACCACCGCCAGGGCGCCGAGGAGCGTGGCACCCGCCATCCCCGTCGGCCACCATTGCCAGGAGGCGCCGGCCGCGACCAGGACGAGCAGCGGCAGGCCACCCGCCACGAGGAAATCGAGCGGGAGCAGGTATCGCGCCTCGACTCCGATGAAGCGCCAGGCGAAAGAGACGATCGGCAGGTAATCGATGCCGCCGCTCTCGGTCATGGCCATCAGCACGAACGGCACCGTCGAGACGAGCACCGCCAAGACCATCCAGGGCCACGCCCGGCGTCCGACTTGCTCTCGCCTCACCTTCTCGATCACCAGCGCATCGTACGGGACGCCGCCTTGGTGAAAAGTTGTCGAGATGACAACGCGAAAGGCCTCGGCTGCCAGGCCGGGGGCCAAGGTGAAGTAGGTTGCCCTACTAACCCTGGTCGTCGGGTGGCTTGTCGGTAATCGGCTGACGGCGGCTTCCCTGCGTACTCCCGATGCGTGACCACGAGGAAGGTGCCCTCATCGCAGCGGGGCAGGCGGCCCGTGGTGATCTGCTCGTCGCGGGCGTGTTCCTACCGTTCGGTGCAGATCTCACCGAGGGTGGTGGAGAAGCGGCGTGAGCGGATGGAGAACCAGCCGCGGAAGCGAGCGTGTGCGCCCATTGGGTCAGGCGGAGGTCGGCCAGCTCGTCGAGGGCGTCCAGGCGCAGGCACTCGGCGATCAGGCGTCGGGCGTGGTCGCGGATTGGCAGGGCTGCCGGGTCCTCGGCGGGCTGATGCGCCGGTCGAGAGCGGTTCGGCTGGAGTGTGATTTCGGGGTCATGGTCAGTTGGTGGCCTGGCTGTCGCGTCGGGTGGGCGGGGTTCAGTGGGCGGGGTTCACGGGCCCGCGGGGTGTCTTTTCTGCGTCGTCAGGGTGGGTTGGTGCTGGTCAGGTCGGCATCGGGAGCGCTTGCAGCCGGGTGATGGCGGCGACGATTTCGCCAGCCCGGGGCCAGGATCCGGCGATAGACAGGCGGAGGCACCGGCCGCCGGAGCCGGGTGCTGCCAGTAGGATCCACCGACGACCGTCTGAACCCGGTTGGGACGACCGGTGAACCCCGCGGCGGGCACGGCGCTACCTACGCATCGTGAACGAAGGAGCTGAAGGCGTGGCTCTGCGCTGGTTCCATGCGGCGGAACGCCGGTCGCCTGCCGCCGTGGCCGCAGACGCGGACCTCCTGGCCAGGGTGGCCGACGGCGACGGATCCGCGCTCCGCGAACTGTACGAACGCTACGCGCGGCCCATGTTCGCCTTCCTGTACCGCCTGGCGGGAGACCGGGGAACGGCGGAGGAGATCCTCCAGGACACTCTGCTCGCCGTCTGGCGGTCCGCGGGCACCTACCAGAACCGCTCACGCGTGAGCACCTGGCTGTTCGGCGTGGCCCGCAGGCAGGCGCACAACCGGTTACGCGGCATCCCGCCCCCGCTGCCCGCGGACCCGGCCGACGGCGCCGCCCCGGAGGCGGGCCCCGAGGAGCTTGCGGTGAGCGGCGACCAGGTGCAGCAGACCCTGAAGCGCCTGCCGCTGGCCCAGCGGGAGGTGGTCGTCCTCGCCTACCTCGACGATCTCGGCCTGAAGGAGATCGCCGAGATCCTGGACATCCCCGTAGGCACGGTGAAGAGCCGCCTGCACCACGCCCGCGCGACACTGAGGAGGTACGTCGATGCACGAATGGAGTGAATCTTCCGGCCCGCCGGAGATGCCACCCGAACTGCGCGGCCTCCGGTACGGCGTTCCGGAGCCGCCCGGGCCGGAGATCGTACGAGCCGTCCTGCTGGCTTCCGCACTCGACAGGACGCCCGCGCCGCGGGAGGAGGATCCGGTGGACGCGGGAGGCGCCTGCCGGTCACGGCGGTGGCTCCCGTCGGGGCCGATCGCACGCGCGTGGACGCTTCTGACGATCGAGGCCCAGATCATGCGCAGGTCGATCTGGCTGGTGTCGGCGCTCATCATGGCGACCGGCGTGGGATTCGCTCTGCTCAGGGGCGACAGCGCCCGGCTCATGCTGTCCCTCGCCGCCCCGCTGATCGCCGGCTTCGGCGTCGCCGGTTCGTACGACCCGGGACGCGGCGGCGACACCGCAGCCGAGCTGGTGGCCACCACCCCGACATCACGCCGCGTCATCATGCTGGCGCGGATGACACTGGCCTTCGGCTACGACCTGGGACTGGCGCTGCTCGGCTCGGCCGTGGCACACGCCTACGGCTCGGCCCCGGAGGGGATGTCGGCTCTCGTCATCGCATGGCTGGGACCGATGGCGCTGCTGGCCGCGCTGAGCCTGCTGCTCGCGGTGTGCTGGCACGCCGAGGGCGCGATCGGCGTCGCGGTCGCGGTCTGGACGCTCTACGCGCTGACCTTCGTCGAGCTGCCGACCATGGACGGCATGCGCGCTTTCTGGGCCAGCAGCCCGATGACGCTCGGCCTGGCGCTCGTACTCGCCCTCGCCGCCGTGATCGCGGCGGGCAGGCGTGAACCGATCCGCTTCGGCGGCGCTACCCACCGACCGTGAAACCTCTCGATTTGTGGGCGCATGAGCTGCGCAGGACCGGACCCGCCGCGCTGGCGGGGCCCCCGGCCCTGGTGCTGCTCATGGCGCTCCTCTCCATGTTCGGGGCGTGGCTCGGCTCCCGGGAATCGACCACCGCGTTCATGCTGGCCGGCGCCCTGGAGATGGCGATGCCGCTCATCACGGGCATGGCCGCCGCCTCGTCGCTCGGCCGGGACCACGCCGTGGAGCTCCAGCTCACCCTGCCGGTGAGCTACCGCTCGACCGTGCTGCGCCGGCTGGCCGTCATGGCGGGCTGGACCGGGCTGTGCGCCGCGGCCGGCTCGGCCGTACTGACCCTGGGCGGCTGGTGGGCGCTCGTCCCGGGCGCGCCAAGCGGTCTGGCGGTCCAGCTCGTCTGGCTCGCTCCCGCGTTGTGGCTGGCCGCGCTGGGCCTGCTCGCCTCGGCCGCGTTCGGCAGCGCCGTCGCCGCCACCACCACGGTCGCGTTCGTCTGGATCACCGAGCAGGTGGCCACCGAAACCCTGCAGTCGGTCCCTGCGTCCCGGCTGTTCTACCTGTTCGCCACCATGCGCGGCACGGTGCCCGGCGACTGGACCGCCAACCGGGTCGTCCTGCTGTGCACCGCGGTACCGCTCATCGCGGCCGCCTGGCCCCTGCTCGGCCGCCCCGAGCGCATCCTCGGAGGTGAGAAGGAATGATCGCCACCCTGCGCTACGAGTTCCTCATGCAGATCCGCAGGCCCATCATGTGGATCGTGTACGGGCTGACCTACATCACGCTCGTCGCCGTGTTCTGGCCCGCGTACCGGACACTGTCCTTCACCGACGACGGCGGGCACGATCCCAAACTGGCCATGCTCACGTCGGCCAAGCTCATCATGGTGCTGCTGCCGATCGTCTACGGATGCCTGATCGCCGATCGGCTCATCCGGGATCGAAGGCTCGGCGTCGCGACGATCATGGACGCCTCGCCGGCCGACCCGTTCGGCCGCCTGACCGGTAAATACCTGGGCGTATGCGCGGCGACGGCCGTACCGATCGCCTTGGCCTTCTTCGGGCGGGCCGTCGTCTACGCGATGACCGAAGGCAAGGTCGAGGCGCTGGCCTGGTCGGTGGCGGTCTTCCCGACGGCCGTCCTCCCCGGACTGGCCTTCCTGGGCGCCCTCGCCCTGGCCGGGCCGCTGCTGATGCCTCCGCTGCCGTTCCGGGTGCTGTTCGTCGCCTACTGGTTCTGGGGCAACCTGATCCCGGCCGACATGATGCCCACCCTGTCGCACACGATCTTCGCGGCGTCCAATGAATACGTGGCGTACGGCCTCTTCGGTCAGACGTTCGAGGGCTTGGCCTACGGGCCGTGGCCGGATGCCGCGCTGAACGCCCTCCGTCCGGTGGCGAGCCCCGCCGTCGCCGTCCTCTGGATGGGCGTCATGGTCGCACTCACAATCGCGATCCTCCTGATCACCCGCCTCCACGCCGCCCGATCGGAGTCCTGACATGCGCATTCAGATCTCCCAGCTGACCAAGACGTACAAGGGCGGAGTGCACGCCCTCAAAGGGATCGACCTCGACGTGCCCACCGGCATGTACGGCCTGCTCGGCTCCAATGGGGCGGGCAAGACCACGCTCATGCGGACCCTCGCCGGGCTGCTGCGGCCCACCTCCGGAACGGTTCGCCTCGGCGGCCACGACATCACCACCCAGGACGGCAGGCTCGCCGTTCAGCGCGCACTCGGCTACCTGCCCCAGGACCTCGGCGTCTACCCCGACCTCACCGCACGGCGGTTCCTCGACTACATCGCGCTGCTCAAGGGCATCGACGGGCGGTCCGACCGGCGGCGGCGGATCGGCGAGCTGCTTGAGGTCGTCGCCCTCGGCGAGCACGCCGATCGCAGGCTCAAGGGCTACTCCGGCGGGATGCTGCGCCGCGTGGGCATCGCCCAGGCGCTGCTCAACAACCCCCGTCTCCTCATCGTGGACGAGCCGACCACCGGTCTGGACCCGGAGGAGCGTATCCGTTTCCGCACGCTGCTCTCCCATCTCGCCGGGGATCGCACCGTCCTGCTCAGCACCCACATCGTGGAAGACGTGGCTCAGACCTGCCAGTCCCTCGCCGTGCTGGCCAGGGGGCGCCTGGTCTTCCAGGGCCACGTCGGCGAGCTGGTGGCACGGGCGTACCGGCAGGTGTGGACGGTGACCACCTCCGGCACGGCGCCGTCGACAGGCCGGATCGTTGCCGCGCTCCCTCACGGCGCCGGCATGCGCTACCGGGTCGTCGCCCCCGTACCGCCCGCCCCGGCCGCCGAACCCGCCGAGCCCACCCTGGAGGACGGCTACCTCGCGCTGATGGAGGCCGCCCCACCCGCGTGATCCCTGCCCCCTGTGCGGCCAACGGGCCGGTGGTCCCGCTGCCCGCGACGCCGCTACCGGTGCCGTCTGCGACGGATCCGTGACGGGCTCGTGGCCCGCCGGCGGGCGTGTCCCGCTCCGGACTGGTCAACACCTTCGCGCCGCTCCCGACGTCATGGCCGCCGATCGAACGCACCCGCTCCTGAGGTCAACAACCGTGCAGGGGGCTCCGCCCCCTGCACCCCGGCCCTCCAAGGAGATGACCTGACAGCTGACAGGAGTGGGTGACAAGCCAAAGTCAGGAGAGCGCAGCGATATTCACCCGTAGGCCAATGATCAAGAACCTCCGAGTCCGGAAGATTCGGGGCACTTCAGGGCGAGCGATAGGTCCAGCGCGGACCGGAACGGCTCTGCCTGAACAGGTCGGCATAGTCGATTTCGACCCCTGTCTTCATGCATGCCACGTCCTAAAGACTTGTGCGTGCCAGCTTGCTGTCCGTCCAGAGTTGTGAATGCTCCTGGAACCAGGCAATGGTGTACCGCAGCCCGTCCTCAATAGGAGTCTTGGGTGTCCAGCCCAAGCGGGTCTGGGCGAGCGTGATGTCAGGGCGGCGGATCTTGGGGTCGTCCTCAGGTCGCGGCACGAAAGCGATCTCCGAGTCGGAGCCGGCCAGCTCCTTGATCCACTGGGCCAGCGCGAGCATGGAGATCTCGTGCGGGTTGCCCAGGTTGATCGGTCCGCTGAAATCCGAGTTGAGCACTCGGAAGATGCCCTCGACCAGGTCGTCCACGTAGCAGATCGACCGGGTCTGCGTACCGTCGCCGGACACGGTGATCGGCTCGCCGAGCAGCGCCTGTCTGATGAACGTCGGGATCGCGCGACCGTCGAACGGCCGCATTCTGGGACCGAAGGTGTTGAAGATTCGCAGGATCGCGGTGTCTACGCCGCACGCCCGTCTGAAAGCGGTGGTCATGGCCTCGGCGAAGCGTTTGGCCTCGTCGTAGACGCCGCGCGGACCGACCGGGTTCACATTGCCCCAGTACGTCTCCGGCTGCGGGTGCACCAACGGGTCGCCGTATGTCTCCGAGGTGGAGGCAAGCACGAACCGGGCGCCCTTCTCCTTGGCCAGTTCCAGGGCGTTGAAGGTGCCGTTGGAGCCGACTCGCAGCGTGTCGATGGGAAGCCGCAGGTAGTCGGTCGGAGAGGCGGGCGAGGCGAAGTGCAGCACAGCGTCCATGGCCCCCGGGAGTACCAGGTGCTGGGACACGTCTGCCCGGATCAGCCGGAAGCGGTCGCTGGCCATTAGGTGCTCGACGTTAGCGACCACTCCCGTGAGAAAGTTGTCGACACAGTAAACGTCGTATCCCTCGGCAAGAAACCGCTCACAAAGATGAGATCCGAGAAATCCGGCACCGCCGGTGATGACCACAGCAGGCCATCTCATCTGGTCTTCTTACTGTCATTCAAGCCTTTTATGGCAGTCCAAGAGATCACTACGCGTTCTCCCGATGGTAAATCTCTGGAGCGCTCCCTTGAAACGCTCGTGGAGATCGCTTGCAGTGCATTGGCAGGCTACGACGCGCGCTGTGGCAGCGTCAATAGGGGTCCTCGCGCTTTGATCGGAGAGGGTGCTGATCAATCCGGAGAAACGTTCACGGTGAGTGATGGCGGCCGAGGGCGCCCACGAATATGCGATGCCCCTGGCCACTGTTTCTTGGCCGGATGGCGCGCCAAGGCGAAACTGCACCACCTGCTCGCCCTGGCCCGGACGAACCCGGCCCGCTCGCAAATCGCCCACCGGCTGCACGCAACCGTCTGCTCTGCCGGCCTGGCACAAGTTACAGACAGGCTGCCGCCGGCGATATTCGCCAATGGGCTCGACACCGTGATTTGCCGCTTTGATCCGGGAACTCAAGAGCGCCTCTCCTCCAGAGCCGCTGACGGATTGGACCTCGACGGGTTGCTGTTTCTGCCCCCCGAGGCGAGGCCGCCACGCCGGGCGGGCCGTACGACCGGTTCTCGCTCGGCGGGCTGATGTCGGGGCAGCGGTCAGGCCGGGTCCATGGCTCGGGCCGTCGGGCGACGAGCCGTTTCAATAGGTTTTCAGACGATATCTATAGTCGGTCCTTGTTCGAGATTCCGCCCAAGTAATACCTGAGCGTGGGTAAACCGGTGGAATGTATCGCGACTCCATCGCGAAGTAATGCCTCCAGTAGAAGACCGTCCGGAGCGTTGTTGAGAACGACATCCTGGGGCGTGATCGTTTCGGGAACAGGGATTCTCAGTAACAGGTCTCGGCGCAATAGCCAGGCCGACATGTCAACCATGACCAAAGGGTCCGTCGTTGACATAATGGTGCTATTACGCACTTCGGCGCCCGGCCCAATGGGGTCGGCCTTGTCGTGAAGCACGTTCCCGCCCGCCGGCCAGGCACCTCGACTGCGGAGGTCGGCAAAGATTCGTTTACCCTGCTCTTCGTCCTGGCACCATGGAAATATTTCATCCAGGTATGGCGAGCCGTCACGATTGAATATCAGGCGGGATGAATGTACTGCTTCGGCTTGCCGCAGTCTCGCGAGAGCGAAAAGGCTCGAGATATGCCTATTATCGAACTCATTGTCGTCGTCCAGGAAGCAGACCCAGGGATTATTCGCATTTCGCACTCCCCAGTTCCACATTCTGCCAAGGCGTGGATAGATATCGGCGGCCCTCTGTGGATTGAACGAATAATCGGTTGGATATCGTTCGGCCCGATGCACGCGAATCCGTCGTTTCGTATCGACTGAGTCGGTACGGTACCACTCGGCGAAACTTGTAGGATCGGGCATGATATCATCGCCGATGATAATGTGCTCGATTTCACCGGCGAAGTCCTGGTCACGGACTGAGGCCGAACAACGAGCCAGGAACCGGGTATCTCCTCGAGTCAGCGTAATGACGGTTACGCCGTCGCCCGGTGCTGGGCCTCGGTTTGCGTCCTGCATCGGCTTCGCATTCAACTTGGTTCATCCTCTCGTTGCTGACTGTCAGCGATCGGGACGGGTGCGCCAGGACCGTTCTCCGACTCCTGGAATATTTTCCATCGCGAGATCAGGTATGTTGATATCGAGAACGCGTCCGGTTTCCGGGCGGGGAGGCTGGGGGTGGGTCAGCAGAGCTGTTATCTCATTGGTCACCCGGACCCTCGGTACATCGGCGGTCATGCCATACCGCTCTGTGGGCCGTACGGCCTCACCCGGATCAGTCGCCGTTGCCATAGGTCCCACAGGTCCTGTGCGACCTGGTGCCGTTCTGACCCGTTGAACTGCACGGCGTCAGCCGCGCCGGTGAGCAGATCACTGACCGCTGAGGTTATGGGCACTCGCGAGGAGGGCCAGTCCCGGAAACCGATCGTGGTCGTCGAGGCGGGGCCACCGGTTCCCGTAGTGACGGTCGAGGTCAGTTGAACCAGCGGGGGTAGCATGACCTGGTTGGTCAGGATCGACTCGGCCTCCACCCGCCGCCTTCGGACGATGTGCCCGTCCAAGACGAGGGCGTCCAGGCCCGTGGTCAGCAGGGTGGCCAGGCAGTCCTCCAGCGATTGCACGATCGGTTCTGCGTTGTTGTTCAGCGAGGTATTGAGGACGACCGGAACTCCGGTGATCTGCGCGAACTCATGAATGAGTTTCCAGAATCGCGGATTGACGGCCTTGTCGACGGTCTGGAGACGGGCCGTGCCGTCCACATGAGTGACTGCCCCGAGCGCCGCCCGACTCGACTCGCGTACCGTCGCTACGAAGCCCATGAAATCGTACGTGGTGTCGGTCGCAGGAAGATCGAAGTATTCATGTACCCTCTCGGCCAGAACGGCCGGGGCGAACGGGCGGTACCCCTCACGCATCTTGATAAGGCTGTTGACACGATCCTTGTTCGACGCCGGCCTGGGATCGGCGAGGATGCTCCGATGCCCCAGGGCGCGCGGGCCGAACTCAGACGCTCCGGTGGCCCAGGCGATGACGGAACCATCCGCGATCATGGTGGCGGCCACGGTCGCGCTGTCAGAGCAGCGTTCCCAGGTGACGAGGTCGTTCCATCGACGGAGGACGGCTTCCGCCTCGTCTTGCACTTCGATCTCCGGACCCCAGAACACGGATCGGATTCGATCAGCGCCTCGTAGGCTTCGTCGGCCGTGTTTCGCCGAGTTCGTCGTTGAGAGCAGGGCCGCGCCGACCGCGGCGCCACTGTCGTGACTGGCGGGGTGGACGAAGACATGGCGGAAGAGCCCAGATTGGAGGATTTTGCCGTTCAAGGTGCTGTTGTGTGCGACGCCGCCGGCCAGGCAGAGGTTGGCGAAACCTTGGGAGGCCCAATATTGGAGCATGTGAAACACGGCTCGTTCCAATTGATCCTGCACGGCGGCCGACAGGTTCATGTGTATGTCCTCGAACGCTTCCCCGGCTTTACGCGGTTGATATCCGGCGAGGAGCAGATGCTCCTGGAGCCGATGCGCATCAAGCGAGAACTCGCCGTTCTCCCGAAGCTCGAGGAGCTCGTCGAGTGTCTTCGCGAACTGACCTGGATCGCCGTAAGGCGCGAGACCCATCATCTTGTACTCGTCGAAAGAGCCGTATCCGATGAGTTGAGTCGCGCCCGTGTAGTAATGACCGAGCGATTGGACCGCAGGAGTCGTCCGCAGCAGGTTCAGGCCCTGTGCGTCGGCTGCGTACACCGAACATGATTTGTCCTCGCCGTTGCCGTCCATGACGAGTACCAGCGCTTCGTCGAACCCGGAGTCGTGGAACACGGACGCCGCGTGCGAATCATGGTGGCGGTGGAATTCGATGACGTTGTGCTGACAGCTCTGGCCCAGTGCCAGTTCCAGGCGATTCGCGATCAGGTCACGGCTCCGAGTTGCAGCAAGGCTGGGGTGGCGCAGATAGTGCAGGTCCAGCTCGACATCGAGGTGGTTCTCGTCCCAGAAGTAGGCGATGGCGTCGAGGTCTCCCAGAGTGGCGCCTCGCGCGTCGAGGCATGCCCGTACCGCCCGTGCGGGGAAAAGGTTGGTGTGCTTGACCCTGTTGAGCCGTTCTTCCTCGACGGCGAGTACCACACGATCATCTTCGAGAAGGCACGCGGCTGCGTCATGGTGAAAGCTTCGTTTGACGCCGGGCAGGAACTCGTCGTCCTCGGTCCCGAACAGTCCGCATATCCCTAGTACAAGCACGGTGTGCTCCTTGCCGTCTGAACGGACAACGAAAGGTGGGGGGCTTCCCGTCTATTCTCGGCAGCACGATTCCAGGCATGCCCCAGCTGCGCAGCGGCTTCGTCCCATGTAGGTAGTGCGGGTACGGCGGCGGAGGCCAACGCCGCAAGCTGCTTCCGCCGCCGAGAGTCGTTGAGCAGGGTCAACGTCGCGGCGGCCAAGTCGGAAGCCGTCTGGGCGACGAGTACCGCATCGTCA
>BCRI01000105.1 GCA_001552515.1 Sphaerimonospora mesophila NBRC 14179 = JCM 3151 | reverse complement strand
CCTTCGGAGACCGTTCGGTCCCGGTCGCGCCGCCATCGCGCTGGGCCGGCCGCTCATCGTGACGCTCGATTGACGTTGACGGCTCTCCGGGCGGGTGCGATCCTCGATCCAACTCGGTCGTCGAGATGGCGGTGGAGCGCTGGGATGTGAGTCACCGGTTCAGGGCCGGTGGTTGACACCGCATCGTTGCGCCGCTCGACCGGGGCCGGGTCATGTCCGAATGGCTCTTTACGGAAGGTCGACAGGCGATGAAGGTCGCTTTCGTGGGCGATGTCCACGGTTGTGTGCTGCACGCGTTGGGTGCGGTGGCGCTGCTCCAGGATCGTCGCGGGATCGGGCTCGACGCCGTGATCCAGGTCGGGGATCTGGGCGCATATCCGTCGCTCGAGCGGTTCGACGAGTCCAGCCGCCGCTTCTGGCGGGACCATCCCGCCCAGGGCGACTTCTTTCGGCTGCTGGATCCGTCCCCGTCGTTCGCCGAAGGCGTGCGCCTGGCCCTTGAGCGGGTCCCGTCGGTGCTGTTCGTCAGCGGCAACCATGAGGACCACGACTGGCTGGCCTCATTGCACGAGGCGGCGGGCGCCGAGTCCGTGCCGGTGGACCCGTTCGGCGCCTACCGTCATGTGGCATGCGGGAACGTGGTGGAGGTCGCCGGGCAGCGGGTGGCGTTCCTCGGGCTCGTCGAGGCACCGGGGAAGATGGATCTGGACGAGAGCGCCTACGCGCGGCTGATGGCCGTCGAACCGGGTGGCGTGGACGTCCTGGTCACCCATGACGGTCCGTACGGGATGTCCCGCGACCGGCAAGGGAGCGTGCAGGGTTCGGGCAAGCTGTTGCGACTTATCGAGCACCTGCAGCCGCGCCTGCACGTCAGCGGCCATTACCACCATGCCAACGGCCCGCGCCGCTACGGCCGCACGACCTCCTACGCACTCGCCCAACTGGTGCAGCCCAAGGCCACCCGGTGGGAGCCGGAGCCGATCAACCCAGGCCAACGGGTGACGGCCGGGAGTGTCGGCCTGTTCGACACTGGGACCGGCGACTTCGAGTACGTCTGTGACGAGTGGCTGGCCGATGTCAGAGGTGACGCGCTCGACCTCGCCGAACTGGTCACCGCTACCCGCTGATGCCGAACCGCTGGATGCGACCGAGTACGTCGCGCGCGGCGTATCCGTCGCCGGCCTCGATTGCCTCCGAAGCGACCTGAGCGAGCACGCGGTCAGCCGCGACCGGATCGGCGGCGGTGGCGAGGATGACCACGGTCAGCCCGAGGCGGGCGGTTGGTTGGGACAGTTCAGCTCACGCCATGCCTGCTGGCGGGTGTCAACACAGGACAACAGCGAACATATCGCTCCCATAACGGCGCAACCCAGACCATTGACCCCATCATTTGTGGCTGAATACATTCCGGGATGTCGCTAGACATTACTGTACATATCGATCTATGAGCTGGACGGGTGAGATCACGTGAACATGGAGACTCCGGACACCGCTGCCGAGGATGCGCTGCAGGTCAGCTTCACCCCGGTCGGCTCGGAGGCCCTGCACGAGCAGATCTCCCAGCTGATGCGCGAGAAGATCGAGACGGGCGCCTGGCCGGAGCACCTCAAGCTCCCGGCCGAGCCCGACCTGGCCGTGCTGTTCGGCGTGTCTCGGGGCACCATCCGCCGTGCGATCCGCACCCTGATCGACGCGGGCCTGCTGGTCCAGACGCGAGGCAAGGGCACCTTCGTCCGCGCGCAGATGCTGGAGCAGGAATTCGCCCAGGAACTCGTCACCACCGCGCAGAGTCTGGATCGCGAAGGCGTCGCGTACGACACCCATGTCCTGTCCTCCGCCGTCATCGAGGCGCCCGCACACATCGCGGCGCACCTCGGCATCCAGGGCGCCGACTCCCGCGTCCTGGCCATCCGCCGTACCCGGTCGGTCGGCGGTGAAGTCATCTACCTTCTCGACAACTACCTGCCTGCCGTACCCTTCATCACCCTCCAGCCGCAGGTGCTCGTGGAACGTTCCCTCTTCGGTGTCCTCGAACAGGACTACGGAGTGGTGGTCGGCTCGATGCGGCGGACCTTCTCCGCCCAGGCCGCCGACGGCGATATCTCGGCGGCCATGGGACTTCCCCTCGGTGCACCGGTCCTCTACCTGGAACAGCTCTCCTACCAGTCCTCAGGCGACGCGGTGGAGTACTCCAATGTCTGGGTCCGCAGCGATCGGGTGCGCATCTCGTCCTGGATCAAGCGCTAGTTATCACGGCGACCCGGTCGCCGCTCGTACCACCACACAGCAGGAGCGCACCATGAGTAGTTTCACCAACCCCGCACTCTCCCGGCGCGGTCTTCTGGCGGCCGCCCTGGGCGTCGGCGGGGCCATCGCGTTGGGCGGATGCGCCGCCCGTGAAGGCGGAGGCAGCGAAGGCGGAGGCAGCGACACGGCCACCACCGCCACCCCCGCCACGGCGTTCGCCGCCTCCGGTATGGCCTGGGACCGGTTCAAGGGCGACACCCTGAACCTGCTGCTCTGCGAGCACTGGTGGACCAAGGCCATCACCAAGCGCTTCTCCGAGTTCGAGGCGCTCACCGGCATGAAGATCAAGGCCAACACGCTTTCCGAAGACAGCTACTTCCAGCAGGCCCTGGTCGCCCTGTCGTCCGGCTCGTCGACCTACGACGCGCTGATGGTCGGCAACCTCCAGGCCGGCCAGTACATGAGCGCCGGCTGGCTGACACCGCTGGAACCCCTGATGAGCACCGGGAACCTGGTGAACGCCGACTGGTTCGACCTCGACGACTTCTTCGCTCCGGCACGGGCCGCCAGCAGCAGCGGCGGCGAACTCCTCGCTCTCCCGGTCTCCGCCGAGGCGGGAGTGGTGATGTACCGAAAGGATCTCGTGCAGCAGGCCGGGATCACCGGCTTCCCCACCCAGGAATCCCTGGTCGACGCCGCCGCCAAGCTCAACTCGATCCAGAAGCAGCCGTTCGCCGGCCGCGGGCGCCGGGGCCTGGACATCATCTGGGTCTGGACCAACTACTTCCTCACCCTGGGCGGCGAGTTCTTCGACGGCGACACCCCGACCGTGAACAGCCCGGCCGGCGTCGCCGCCACCGAGCTCTACGTCGAGCAGTTGCTGAAGCAGTACGGGCCCAAGGGCGCCGCCAACATGAGCTGGTTGGAGGCCACCGGCAGCGTCAACGAGGGGCGCTCCAGCCTGTTCACCGACGCGAGCGGCCTGCTCAGCGTGGTGCTCGATCCCGCTGCCAACAGCAAGAGCGACCAGATCGCGGTAGTCCGGTGGCCGAACAGCACGGCGGGAAAGGCCGCGCCCAACTACTGGTACTGGACCGCCGGCATCCCGAAAACCTCACAGCGTAAGGAGCAGGCGGCGCTGTTCTACGCCTGGGCGCTGAGCAAGGAGACCGCGACCGCGGTGAGCGCCCAGTCGGGCAGCCCGTCCGCCCGCTCATCGGTCTGGCAGGACGAAGGTTTCCTGTCCTTCTATCCGGGCGACGCGGCCAAGGAGATCTCCGCCAATCTGGAGAATGTGCAGCCGGAGCGGGTGCCGTACGCGCGGCCCACCTTCTCCGCCGAGGCCGATGCACTCTCACTCGAACTGATCAAGGTACTCGTGGACGGCAAGGCACCCGCCAAGGCCATGGCCGATGCCGCCGCTGCGATGCGCGCCGCCCGCTGACGCCGCGCCTACATATGAGTGCCTTGCCCCGGCACCCAGTCCCATCAACCTCTTAGTGATCATGAGGCAGGATGCCATCGTACACGACCCAGACGGCCGGACGTGCGGTCTCTCCGGCCCCGCCCACACCGCCGCCCGTCGTTCATCCGCCCGACGGACACGCGCCGAGCGGGAAGCGGTTCCTCATCGCCATGCTCGCGCCGATGACCCTGCTTCTGCTGATGTTCACGGTGTACCCCTTCGTCTCGGTCTTGTGGGGAGCGCTCCACCGGAGCGACCTGACCAGGCCGGATGACGACACGTTCACCGGAGCCGCGAACTTCCTGACCGTGCTGGAGTCGCCAGGGCTGCTGACCGCCGTACTGCTCACCGCCGGTCTGGTGGTATGCGCCGTGGCCCTGGAGTTCGCCCTCGGGCTCACCGCCGCGTCACTGCTCGCCAGGACGGTCCGCGGGAGCAGGTTCTACCTCGCCATGCTGGTGCTGCCGTTCGGGGCCACACCGCTCGCCGCCTATCTGGCCTGGCGGCTGATGCTCAACCCCGACGGCGGCCAGGTCAACACCCTGCTGGCGGCACTCGGTCTGCCCGCCCCCAACTGGACCTCCGAGCCATGGCTGGCCCGGTTGGCCATCCTGGTGGTGGACGTCTGGCAGTGGACTCCGTTCATCACCCTGGTCATGCTGGCCGGGCTGAAGGCGCTGCCAAAGGAGATCTTCGAGGCGGCCTCGTTGGACGGTGCCACCGGCTGGCAGCGACTCACCCAGATCACGCTGCCCATGCTGAGGCCACTGATCGCGTTCGTCATCACGTTCCGCGCCATCGACGCTGCCCGCACCTTCGACTCCATCTGGATCATCACGGGTGGCGGGCCCGGCGATGCCACCGAGACGCTGACCGTGTCCATCTACCGGTCGGCCTTCGGTGAGCTGCAGATCGGCCAGGCGTCCGCGCTCGGCCTGCTGCTCATGATCGTCATGTTCGTCCTGGGCAAGCGGTACGCTGCGCCCGCGTTGCGCCGGCTGGAGCATTGACATGGCAGAGACCCGCATCTCCCGGCTGCTCCGCGTGCTGGCCATCTGGGGGCTCGTCCTCTGGTCGGTGGCACCGTTCGCCTTCATGCTGCGTGTGGGGCTGGCCGCGCCCAGCGACATCCACGGCGGATCACCGGACTGGCTGGCGCCCGCCTACGTGTTCAACTTCGTCGACCTGTTCGGCGACACGGAGTTCCTCGCCGCACTCGCCAGGTCCGCGGTCGTCGCCGCGGTCTCCACGGTGATCTGCCTGGTCGCGGCGGTGCCCGCAGCGTACGTATGCGCCCGCCGCGAGTTCAAGGGACGGGCGGACTTCGAGTTCTGGGTGCTGTCCACCCGGATGCTGCCCGGCGTGGTGGTGGTCATCCCGTACTTCGTGCTGTTCCGCGAGGTCGGCGGCATCGATACGGTGTGGGCGCTGATCATCTTGCACATCGTGGTCAACCTGGCCATCACGTTCTTCCTGCTTCGCAGCTTCTTCGCCGACCTGCCCGGCGCGGTCTTCGAGGCGGCCGACCTGGACGGGTGCTCGGAGATCAGGAAGCTGGTCGCGGTCGCTCTGCCGATGGTGCGCAACGGCGTGGCGGCGGCGGGTGTGCTCGCCTTCATCCTGTCCTGGAACGAGTTCGTCTTCGCCCTCACCCTTGCCAGTGGGCAGGCCAAGACGGTCTCGGTGGCAATGCTCGGTTTCATCGAGTTCCAGTCGATCGCCGTCGGGCCGCTCATGGCGGCCGGCACGTTGGCCGTGGCGCCGATCGCGGCCGTGCTCTTTCTGGCTCAGAGGCAACTCGTCACCGGTATGAGCTTCGGGGCGGTGAAGGGATGACCTCTGTCGTCTGCGTCATCGACGCCGGGACCACCGGTGTCCGGTGCGGGCTGGTCGACGAGCAGGGCAGGGTGCGCGCGCAGGCCACCCGGGACCTGACCATCGAACACCCGGCCCCAGGGCACGCCGAGCAGTCGCTCGACGAGTTGTGGCAGGTGGCCGGGGAGACGCTCAGGGAGCTGAGCACGCTCGCCATCTCACGGCGGTGGCGGATCGAGGCGGCGACCATCGCGGCGCAGCGGGCCTCGATCGCGGCGCTCGACCGGAGAGGACGTCCGCTCACCCCGCTCCTGCTGTGGATGGATCAGCGTGGCGGAGATGCCGTTCGAGCCTTCGAGTCGCGTGTGCCCCCCGCTGAGTACGCCGCGGTCACCGGCATCCCGCTGAGCCCGATGCCGGGACTGGCCAGCCTGCTCTGGCTACGTGACCGTCACCCGGGCGTCTTCGCCGCCGCGTGTCGGTTCGTCGGCGTCCAGGAGTGGCTGGTAGCGAACCTCACAGGGGGACCGCCGCTGGTCGACGAGAGCTGCGCCTCCTGGGTCGGACTGTTCGACCTGGCCGGGCGAAGGTGGAGCGAACCGCTTCTCGCCGAGGTCGGCCTGACCACGGACCGGCTACCCGAGATCGCTCTGGCCACCGGCCGAGCGGGAGCGGTCACCGACACGGCCGCCACAGTGACGGGGCTGCCCACCGGGACCCCCGTCTATCTCGGCGGGGGCGATCAGCAGTGCTCGTCGGCGGGCGGCGGCGGGATTCAGCCGGGCGCGGCCACCATCAACCTGGGCACCTCGGCCACCTTCGTCTTCCCCGTCGCCGACGCCGGGCGCCTGATGACCGGCTTCGTCCGAGCCGCTCACGTAGCCGAGGGACTGACCTCGGTGGAGGGCACCATTCCCGCGTGCGGGTCGGTGTTCCGCTGGCTTCGCTCGTTGCTGCGGTACCCCGGCGGCGACGAGGGCTACCGGGTCATGATGGCCGAGGCCGAGCCGGCTCCTCCGGACGGGGGCGGGATCCTCTTCGTTCCCACAATGGCCGGGTTGGGCACACCTCGCTGGATCCCGGGCACGGGGACGATGGAGGACCTGGATTTCACCCACGGCGCACCCGCCCTCGTGGGCGGCGCCATGGTCGGCATCGCGCTCCAGGCCCGTGAAGTGCTCGAAGCGCTGCCATCCGCACTGCGAGCAGCCCGCCCGCTGACCGCGATCGGCGGCGGGGCACGGTCCCCCCTGCTCTGCCAGGTCCTCGCCGACGTCACTGGAGTCGCGGTGAACGTCCTGGAGGGTGACCCGCAGACGGCCCCGCTACGCGGCGCGGCCATGTGCGCCTGGGTGGGTGCAGGCCGCCACTCCAGCCTCCACGACGCGTTAAGCGATCTACCAGTGGCGCGCACGCACACCCCGGACCGCTCGTACGCGGCCGGGTACGCCGCCGCGTACGAGCGGTACCTCACCCAGACGGGCTTCGGCCTTCCCCAGAAAACCGCACTGAACGAGGAGTAGGACCATCTCCACCGATCACACCACCACCATGCGCGCCCTCATGCTCACCGGCGACCGCGCCAGCGTGCTCACGGACGTGCCCGTGCCGCGCCCGACGGATGGCGAGGCGCTCGTACGCATCACGATGTCCGCAGTATGCGGCAGCGACCTCCCGCACTACCGCAAACCCGCCGCCGATCTCGGCAACCGCCTGGTCACCGTTCCGGGTCACGAAGCCGTCGGCGTGGTCAGCGCGGCACCTGCCTCCGCCGGGAGCTCGGAGGCCGGTCGCCGGGTGATCGTCTACCAGCACGCCGGGTGCGGCTACTGCGACCACTGCGTGTCCGGCGCCCCCATGTTCTGCGCCGACCGCCGGACCCTCGGCAACCACCGGGGCGGGGCGGATGCCGAGTACACCGTCGCGCCGGTCACCGGGCTACTGCCCGTGCCCGACGACGTGTCCGATGGGCTCGCCGCACTCATCGCCTGCAACTTCGGCACCGCGTACTCGGGATTCCGCAAGACCGGGGCCGGAGTCGGGGACCGGATCGCCGTCTTCGGGCTCGGCCCGGTCGGCTGCTGCGTGGTCGCGCTCGCCTCGGCGAGCGGCGCCGAGGTCATCGCGGTCGATCCGATCGCGGGCCGCCGGGAACTCGCCAAGACGCTGGGTGCGGCGATCACCATCGACCCTGCCGACCGAGACCCGGTCGCCGAGATTCTGGAGCTGACCGAGGGCCGGGGTCCCGAGATCGTGATCGAATGCTCGGCCAACCAACGTGCCCAGGAACAGGTGATGCAGGTGGTAAGGGCCCGCGGCACGGTGCTGCTCCTCGGGGCCAACAACCGCATGGAGATCGACCCCGGGCTGCACGTCATCCGGAAGGAACTACGGATCCTCGGCAGCTGGGTCTTTACCCTCCCCGAGTACCCGGCCATCCTGCGCGCCGCACGGCGGCTGCCCGCGCTCCACTCGCTGCTCGGGGAGCCTTTCCGCGCTGACGAGGCGCCTGCGGCGATCGCCGCCGCCGACGCCGGTTTCGTCGGCAAAGCGCTCATCGACTGGTCCTGAATCTAATCCCCCCGAACCACTGTCAGTTTCTGCTTAAGGAGACATTCATATGGGTTCCCGTACGACGGGCAATGTGGCCGAGTACGCACCTGCCGCCCTCGCCCCCTACATCCAGCACACGTTGATCGAGACCGGTGTCACCAGGGACCGGATGATCGCGCACGCCGAGGAGGCGGTGGCCTACGGTTTCAACGCCGCCATGGTGCCCGGCTCCTGGGTTCCCCTGGTGGCCGATATCCTGCGCGGCACCCCCGTACAGGTCGCCTCGGCCCTCGATTTCCCCACCGTCGGCGTGACGACCAGCGCGGGCAAGGCGTTCGAGGGCGAGCGACTCGCCGAGGCGGGCGCGCAGCAGATCGACATCGGCGTGCAGATCGGCTGGTTGAAGAGCGGCATGTACGACGAGTTCCGCGAGGACATCGCCGGCGTCGTCCGCGCCACCGGCGTGCCCGTCAAGGTCATGCTGGAGCTGCCTCTGCTCACCCCCATCGAGCGGGACACCGCGGTGGAACTCGCCATCGAGGCCGGCGCCGCCATACTCAAGAACGCCAGCAGCGGCGCCGTCGAGGTGGCCAACCCCGAGAGCGTGGCCTACCTGGTCAAGCGCGCGGCGGGTCGTGCCGCGGTCAAGGCGTCCGGCAGCATCAAGACCTACCCTCAGGCAGTGGCCCTGCTGGCGGCCGGCGCTACGCTGCTCGGCACCAGCGCGGGCACCGCCATCGTCACCGACTCGGGCACCGAGGAGACCCACAGCTACTGACCCACCGCAGCAGCGCCGGCCGGCCCGCGCCGGCCGACGTCGGCCGGCGCACGCGATAAGTGGATGAGCTTCACAAATCGGAGCGATGTGCGGATTTCTCCCATCCGAACATCACCCTCGAAGCGTGGCCAGGTACGCACGGTGAGCGGGTGACCGACGAGCCATTAGCCAGGGTGACAAGGGGTCAACTACGGTCAGCCCCACGCCCAGTTCAGCGGCGCTACGAGGCGTGATCCATACACTTCCCAAGCCGATAGCGCGATTCACGTCACCCGCTCCGTGCTTGTGCACACGCTCGGGATCTCTCTTGACCCGAACCGGACAATCATGCAGGCGTTTCTCCCACGCCTCGCGGCCTTCGTCATCGGCGGGACAGCTGAGGCAGGAGTGCTCAAGCGCCCGTTCGAACCCCTCTCACCTGAGGGGCCTCGCACGCGGCGCGCACCGCTCCCGCCACTTTCACTGTATAGCAGATGCCGGCGTCTCATGAGGCGTCGAAAAGTGCTTCATACTTGCCCGTTGCGAACCGGCCCGACGAACTACGGAGCGACGGAATTGGGCTACGTGCTGGATTTCGAGCAAATCGACTCGACGAATATCGCAGACGTCGGCGGAAAGGGGGCGCACCTGGGCGAGCTCTCGCGGATCGATGGCATTCGCGTGCCGGAAGGCTTCTGTGTCACGACGGACGCCTTCCGGCGGGTCGTGGCCGAGACGCCGTCTATCGACGCTGGGCTTGACCTGCTGTCGCGGGTGAAACCGGACGACCGCGCGGCGATCCGCACCCTGAGCGCGGATGTCCGCCGCGTCATCGAAGGCGTCGCGGTGCCCGACGATCTTGTGGCGGCGATCGGCGAATCGCTCGCCCGGCTCGGGGAGCAAGCCTCCTACGCGGTGCGTTCCAGCGCGACGGCCGAGGACCTGCCGAGCGCGTCCTTCGCCGGCCAGCAGGACTCGTACCTGAACATCGTGGGTCTGGCGGCGATCCTTCAGCATGTCCGGCTGTGCTGGGCCTCCCTGTTCACCGAGCGGGCGGTGACCTACCGGCGCCGTAACGGCTTTGACCACCGGAAGGTACGGATGGCCGTGGTCGTACAGCGGATGGTGTTCCCGGACGCGGCCGGGATCCTGTTCACCGCGGACCCCGTGACCTCGAATCGGAAGATCGCCACCGTGGAAGCCGGTTTCGGGCTCGGCGAGGCGCTCGTCTCCGGTCTGGTCGCCGGGGACGTCTACACGGTGCGCGACGACCAGGTCGTCACCACAACGGTCGCCGCCAAGCCGCGGTCCGTCCATGCGTCGCCGGGAGGCGGTACCCAGGACGCACCGGTCGAGCCGCGGCGGCAGACGCAGCCGGCCCTGACGGATGCACAGGTCGTGCGCCTGGTGCGGTTGGGCCGGCGAATCGAAGCGCACTTCGGCCGGCCTCAGGACATCGAATGGTGCCTGGTCGACGACGACTTCCACATCGTCCAGAGCCGGCCGATCACCACCCTGTTCCCCGTCCCCACAAGCGATGATCAAGAGAATCACGTCTACGTCTCCGTCGGGCACCAGCAGATGATGACCGACGCGATGAAGCCGCTGGGGCTCTCCCTGTGGCAGCTGACGACCCCACGGCCGATGCACGAGGCGGGCGGACGGTTGTTCGTCGACGTGGCCCCCGCCCTGGCGACACCCGCGGGTCGCGCGAGCCTCCTCGGGACCCTGGGCAGGTCCGACCCGCTGATTCGGGACGCGCTGCAGACCGTGCTCGACCGCGGCGACTTCCTCCGCTCGCTTCCGGACGAGGATTCCGGCGCCGCACTCCCCAATGACGCGCCCGCACTACCCGATAACGCGCCCGCCCCCATCGAGACCGATCCGGCCATCGTCGCCCAACTGATCCGGAACAGTCAGTCGTCCATCGCCACCCTGCGGCGCGAGATCCGGGCTCTGTCCGGGCCGGCGCTGCTCGACTTCATCCTGGCCGACATCGCAGAGCTGAAGCGCATCCTGTTCGATCCGCAGGGCCTCCAAGTGATCATGGCGGCGATGGAGGCGACCTGGTGGCTCAACGACCACCTCGAGGCCTGGCTGGGTGAGAAGAACGCGGCCGACGCGCTCACGCGATCCGTCCCCCACAACGTTACGTCGGAGATGGGGCTGGCGCTCCTCGACGTCGCGGACACGATCCGACCGCACGCGGACGTCGTGGCGTTCCTGCACCGCGTCGTGGACGAGGGACGGGAGGGCGACGGCTTTCTGGACGAGTTGGCCGGGCCGGCCGGCGGGCGGGAAGCCCGTGACGCCATCCGAGGCTTCCTCGACGAGTACGGCATGCGCTGCGCCGGCGAGATCGACATCACCAGAACGCGCTGGAGCGAGCAACCCGCCACGCTCGTGCCCACCATCCTCGGCAACATCAAGAACTTCGAGCCGGGCGCCGGCAGGCGACGCTTCGAACAGGGACGCCAGGAGTCACGGCGGAAGGAACAGGAACTGCTGACGCGATTGCGCGCTCTACCCGATGGGAAGCGGAAGGCCGAGGAGACCAAGCGGATGATCGACCGCGTCCGCACCTTCGCCGGATATCGGGAGTACCCCAAGTACGGCATGGTCAGCCGCTACTTCGTCTACAAGCAGGCGTTGCTGCGGGAAGCCGATGACCTCGTCCGGACCGGCATCCTACGCGAGAAAGAAGACATCTTCTTCCTCCGGTTCCAGGAGTTGCAGGAAGTCGTACGCACCAACGACGTGGCCGCCGAACTCATCCTGGAAAGGCGCGAGGCGTTCCGGTCGTACGAGGCGCTCGTCCCTCCCCGGGTCATCACGTCGGACGGCGAGGTCATCACCGGCCGGTATCGGCGTGACGACGCTCCGCCCGGCGCGCTGGCCGGCCTCCCGGTCTCGGCCGGGACCGTCGAGGGCCGTGCCCGTGTCGTCACGGACATGGCACGGGCCGACCTCGAGGCGGGCGACATCCTGGTCACCGCCTACACCGACCCCGGCTGGACCCCCCTGTTCGTCACCGTCGCCGGACTCGTGACGGAGGTGGGCGGTCTCATGACGCACGGGGCTGTGATCGCGCGGGAGTACGGCCTACCGGCCGTCGTGGGCGTGAAGCAGGCCACCCGGCTGATCCGGGACGGGCAGCGCATCCGCGTTCACGGAACCGACGGGTACGTCCAGTTCCTCGACTGAACCGTGGCACCACCTGTGGGGGCGGGCCCTTCCGCGATGGCGTGCAGGTCGAGCAGTTCGTCCACTGCCTTCCGGTCCGGGAGTGATGGGCTGGCACCGGGCAGTGTGGTCGCCAGGGCTCCGGCGGCCATCCCCCGGCGGATGGCGGTGTCGGTGTCGAGACCGGCGGCGAGGGCCGCGCCGAAGGCGCCGGTGAACGCGTCACCCGCGGCGGTGGTGTCCACAGGGTCGACGGGGTATGCGGGAAAGTGCCGGGTACGCTCCGGGGTGACCGACAGGGCACCGGCCGCGCCAAGCGTGATGAGCGCATGCCGCACGCCGCGATCGAGGAACCAGGCCGCGGCCCGCTCGGCGGACTCGACGTCGACGACCTCCATGCCGGTGAGCGCGCCGGCCTCGCTCTCGTTGGGGGTCACAACGGCGACGTACGGCCAGACGCGGTCGGGGAGCGGCTGCGCGGGCGCGGGATCGAGCACCACTGTCAGGCCGGCCCGCGCAGCCGCCTCGGCGGCGTGACAGGCGACCTCCGTACGGATCTCGAGTTGGAGGAGAAGCACACTCGCCTTGTCGCGCACGGCCCGGATGCTCTCGTCCACCATGTCCGCACTCAGGTCGGAGTTGGCGAGAGGAGTCATGACGATGTCGTTCTCGCCCGACGCGTCGACCCTGATGTGGGCGATGCCCGTGCGGTCGCCGACGGAGCGGATCTCCGACAAGGCCACCCCCTGGGAACGCAGCGCCGACAACACGATCTCGCGGAACGGGTCCTCGCCGACGCAGCCGACCAGCCACGTGGGCGCTCCCGCGCGGGCGGCGGCGACCGCCTGGTTCGCGCCCTTTCCACCGAGGACCAAGGTGACGTCGTCGCCGAGAACCGTCTCTCCCCGGCGGGGCAGCCGACGGCTGAACGCTGTGACGTCCACGGTGATGCTCCCGACGACGACGACACCTCGCGGTCGCATGACGGGTCCTCCTGTCTCAGGCTCTTTCAGAAAATGGTGAACCGAGGTCGCGGCGTACGGCGATCTTCCCGGGAGGCCGCTGCGGGCGGAATCGTGGTCGGCGTGTTCCGCCGCCTTGTTCCCGGGCGTTGGCCCCAGGCGTGCCCGGGGCCGCGGCGGCTGCCGTACGCCGCGACCGACCTCTCAGGAGGCCTATCCGAGCGCCTTGATCGCGCCGATCATGAGATCCCAGAAGCGATCCCTGTCCAGCCCGATCCCGACGTTCGCGTTGGGCTCCCAGCCCATGCGGCGGTGCAGGTCCGCCACCGTCGTCCCCCGGGTGTGCCGGCCGTCCAACTCGATCCGCAGCCCCACCCGCTCGGAGGTGAGGACCGCGGGATCGATCAGGTACGCCACGGTGATCGGGTCGTGCAACGGCGGAGCGGAGAACCCCCAGGTCTCGTGATAGGTGGAACCGAAGAACGTGAGCAGTTCCACGCAGACACCGGCGAGCGGTGTGCCGAGCGCCTCGATCCTGGCGAGCACGTCGGCGGTCACCAGCGCCTGATGGCTGACGTTGAGCCCGACCCACGTCGTCGGCACGCCGCTGTCGAGCACCTCCGCCGCCGCCTCCGGATCGGCGTACACGTTGAACTCCGCGTAGGGCGTGTGGTTGCCGCGATCCGTCGAGCCTCCCATGATCACGATTTCCCTGATCCGCTCGCGGTCGCCCGGGTGGCGGCGCAGCAGCGTGGCGATGTTCGTCAGCGGGCCGATCGCCACCACGGTCACCGGCTCGGCGGCCGCCGCCAGCGTGTCGTGGATGAGGTCCACGCCGTGGCGGGGGTCGAGCGGGACGCTCGGTTCCCCGAACGCCGGGCCGTCCAGGCCGCTCTCCCCGTGCACGTAGTCGCCGATCTCCAGCGGCGCCGCCAGCGGCCGGTCGCAGCCCGCCGCGACCGGCACCCCGGTGACGCCGGCCAGGCTCAGCATCCGCCGCGCGTTGAGCGCGGTCTTCTCCACCGTCTGGTTCCCCGCGACCGTCGCGACCGCGCGCAGCTCGATCGCCGGGTGAGCCGCCGCGAGCAGGATGGCCATGGCGTCGTCATGGCCGGGGTCGCAGTCGAGGATCACCGGAATCGGCACGTCAGATCTCCTTCGCCAGCCAGCGGACCGCCCGGGTGAACAGGGTGCGGTAGCCGTCCCAGGTGACGAACTCGTCCGGGCACCAGTGCGGCGCGATGTCGGAGGCCCAGGCGAGCGTGCGGCCCGCCCCGGCCTGCCGTACGGCGAGCAGGGGGTCGCCGCCGACAGTGGCGAGCAGCGTCGCGTCCTCGGGCAGCTCGAAGCGGTTGTAGCCGAGCAGGCCGGGCCACTGGGCGGGCAGTCCGGCCACGATGGGGTGCGCGTCGTCGGCGAGCAGGCCGGGCACGCCCTGCGGGGTCTCGACCCGGTCGTCGTAACGGGAGATCCGGGCGGGGAGCACCCGTTCGACCGCCGTCCCTGCGTAAGCGGCCTTCGCCTCGAAGCCCTGGAAGCTCAGGTAGCCACCGGCCATGGCGAGGCCGCCGCCCTGCTCCACCCAGTCGGCCAGCAGCTCGATCCGGTTGACGGTCTTCTCGCTGGCCAGCCACGTGTCCGGGTGAAGCAGGATGCTGTTGGCCCCGATGTCGGAGAGCACGATCACGTCGTACGCGGCCAGCGCCTCGGCCGTGCCGGGGAACAGCGCCGGCACGTCGTGCCCGGGAAGGTGGTCGATGTCGATGCCGTCCGCGACCAGGGCGTTACGCAGCGGTTCGATCCCGGTGTGGTAGGTGGTCGAGGTGAACGAGTCGAAGCCCTTGTAGTGGGTCGACACGCTCACCCAGGATTCGCCGGCGACCAGCACGCGGGTCATGGAAATCGTCTCCTTCGTTTTCTCTTCGTGTGTCATCAGTGGCCGCACGCGGCGGCGAGGAAAAGCTCGCGCGGGTTCCCTACGAGCAGCCGGGTCGTGTCATCGGCGGTCAACCCGTGGCGGTGCAGACGGGGGACGAAATGGGTCAGGATGTGGGCGTAGCCGGTCCCGCCGTACCGGACGAGCATGGTCTTCAGGAACACGTCCTGGGAGAGCAGGACCCGGTGCCCCAGTCCGGCGCGGACGAGCCAGGCCACGGCGGCCGCATTCTCCTCATCGCACGGGGACTGGCCCTCGCCTGGATAGAAGTAGTCCATGCCGCACATGTCGTAGCCGAGGTAGGCACCTCGCAGGGCGAGGGACACCTGGTAGTCGCGGTCCGCCCCGGTGGGGTTCAGATGCGAGAGCACGGTTCCGGGGAGCCGGCCGCCCTCCTCGGCGATGATGTCGAGCACGCGGTGGCCGTGCCGTACCCATCCGGGGAGGTGGACCGAGAGCGGCACACCGGTGCGGGCCTGCGCCCGGGCCGCGCCGCGGAGCACCTTCTCCTCCTCAGGGGTGAAGCCCGGCGAGACGCCGATCTCGCCGATCACCCCGGCGCGCACCCTGCCGCCCTCGATGTCCACGCCCTCGGTCAGGTCGTGCTCGATCTCGTCGGCGATGTCAGCGGCGGTCATCGAGCGGACCCGGTCGGGATGGGTCCGCTCCAGGTAGAAACCGCAGCCCATGACGACGTTCAGCCCGGTGGCGCGGGCGATCGCGACCAACTCGGCGGGCGCGCGCCCGATGCCGACGGGAGTCACCTCCAGCAGCGTTCTCCCGCCGCGCTCCGCGAACCTGCGCACCTCGTCGATCGCGGTCTCCGTATCGTCCAGCGACACGTTGTCCCGGGAGAGGTACGGGTCCTGGCGGAGCCTGCCGAGGAACTCCATCCGCACGGGTTGGCGCGCGATCAGGTCGCCCTCGGCGTCGCCCTCCATGGGAGGGTGCCAGGCACGGGCGCCGTCGTTGCGCAGGTGCTCGTGGCAGAGCGTGATCCCGAGGTCGTCGGGGGAGACTCGGCCGAGCACGGTCGTCACGGCCGGGACCGGGGCGGGGGAGGTCATTTCCGTATCGCCCCGAACTTCGCCCACACCTTGCTGTTGGCGAAGATGGCCAGCAGCAGGATGCCGCCCTGGACGATCTGCACGTAGAACGGCGAGACGTGCAGCAGCACCAGGCCGTTGGCGATCACGCCGAGCGTGAGGGCGCCGAGGATCGTGCCGAGCATGCTCGCCCGGCCGCCGAAGAGGCTGGTGCCGCCGAGCACGACGGCCGTGATGACCTCCAGTTCGAAGCCGGAGCCCGCGTTGGACGAGCCGGAGCTGAGACGGGTGGCGATCAGCACGCCCGCCACCGCTGCCGCCGCGCCGGTGAGCACGTATACGGCCAGCCCGACTTTCCGTGTGTTCACGCCGGTACGGCGCAGCGACTCGCCGTTGGAGCCGAGGCCGATGACGTAGCGGCCGAACGGCGTGCGGGTGAGTACGAGCCAGCCGACGAGCGCGACGACCACGGCGAGGATGGCGGGGATGGGCACCCCTGCGATGCGGCCCTGGCCGATCTGGACGATCCACAGATCTCCGTCGATGGGCGTCGAATAGCCCTCGGTGGCGCGCAGCGCCGTACCGCGCATGATCGACAGCATCGCGAGCGTGACGATGAACGGCGGGATGTGCTGGTAGGAGGAGAACCATCCGTTCACGAACCCGATCAACGCGCCGAGCGCGATGATCGCGATCAGGGCGACCGTGGGGTCCCACCCGTTCTGCAGCACGATCGCGAGCAGCGACCCGGACAGCGCGACCGTGGAGCCGACCGACAGATCGATGCCGGCGGTGCCGATCACGAAGGTCATCGCGGTCGCGACGATCAGCGTGGGGGCGATCTGCCGCATGAGGTTGAACAGGTTGCCCGTCGTGGCGAACCGATCGGCGGTGAAGGCGAAGAAGATCAGTAGGGCCACCAGCACGACCGCGATCGCGATCGTCTGCGCGTGTCGGCCGATGTGGGCGCTGGCACGGGCCGACCTGGTGGTCACGACCCGCTGACTGGTGACGGTCACCGTCGCCTCCCCTCCTTCTCTTCCGTGTCATGGGCGACGATCTCGGACACGAGCCGTTCGAGGCTGGTGCTCCGGGCGTCCAGGTCGGCCCGAAGCGTGCCCTCGTACATGACGCACAGCCGGTCGCAGACCCGGAAGAGATCCTGCAGACGGTGCGTGATGAGGATCACCGAGACGCCCTGGGCGGAGACCGTCTTGATCAGCTCGAGGACGGTCTCGACCTCGGCGACGGCGAGCGCCGCCGTCGGCTCGTCGAGAATGAGCAGTTTGGGGCCGAAGGTCACCGCCCGGGCGATGGCGACCGCCTGGCGCTGGCCGCCGGACAGCCCGCCGACGGGGATGTCCGTCAGCGGGATCCTGATGTTCAAGGCGTCCAGGTGGCGACGTGCGTCCGCGTGCATCTTGCGTACGTCGAGCAGCATCCCGCCGGCCTTGCGCGGCTCCCTGCCGAGGAACAGGTTCCCGGCCACGTCGATGTCGTCGCAGAGCGCGAGGTCCTGGTAGACCATCTCGATGCCCAGTTCGCGGGCGTCTTTCGGGGTGGCGAAAGAGACCGTCCGGCCGTCGAAGACGATCTCGCCGGAGTCCGGCACGACGGCGCCGGCCAGCACCTTCATGAGGGTGGACTTGCCGGCCGCGTTGTCGCCGACGAGCCCGACCACCTCTCCCGGGCCGACGCGCAGCGTCACGCCGCGCAGCGCGTCGACCATGCCGTAGCGTTTGCGGATGTCGCGCATGACCACCCGATCCACGCGACCCGCCTTCTGATCGGTCATGCGAGTCCCTTCGCCGCTCACTTGAAGGTGGCGCGATACGGGTCGACGTTGTCCTTGGTCACGATGGTCACGGGCACGTCGATCTGCTTCTTGGGCTGGGCGCCGCCGACCAGGGCCTTGGCCTCCTTGACGGCCTCATAGCCCTCGGTCTTCGGATCCTGCTGCACCACGCCGGCGACGAACCCCGCGTCGATCCCGGTGATGGCCTCCTTCGTCAGGTCCCAGCCGAAGACCTTGACCCGGTCGGCCGCGTTCTGCGACTTCACCGCCGCGACCGTGCCGAGGAGGGCCGGCTCCCCCGTGGCGTACACGATGTTCATGTCGGAACGGGAGGTGAGCAGGTTCTCGGCGGCCGTCATCGCGGTCTCCTGCTTGTTCTGTCCGTCGACGGTCTGCACGATCTCGGCGCCCGCGCCCTCGACGGTCTTGTTGAACTCGTCCTTGCGGATGTTCTGGATGAAGGAGTTCAGCGCCCCCACCACGCCGATCTTCGGCGCGGTCAGACCCTGCTCCTGGGCCCACTTGTTGACGAACTCGCCCGCCTGCTTGGCGGCGGCGGCGTTGTCCACGCCCACCTGGGTGTCCACGGCGGGCGAGTCGACGATGGCGTCCACGGCGACGACCTTCAGCCCGGCGTCCTTGGCGATCTTCACGGCGGGCTTGATGCCCTCGACGTCGATGGCGACCACGATGACCGCGTCGAACTGCTGCTGAACGAAGTTGTCGATGGCCTCGTTCTGCTTGGCCGGATCGTCGTTGGCGTTGAAGATCGTGAGATCGACGTCCGCCTCCTCGGCCGCCTGCTGGGCGCCGGCGTTCATCTCGTTGAAGAAGATCGCCTGCTGGTTGATCTGGACCAGTCCGACCTTCGGCCGGTCTCCGCCGGAGGCGCCGGAAGCGCCGGAGTCGTCTGAGCCGCCGCAGGCCGCCGCCAGCAGGCCGGTGGCCAGGATCGTCGTCGCCGCCGCCAGGCGGGTGAGTCGCGGGGATCGCGCCATGGGAGCTGAGCCTTTCGGGGGGGCGGGAAGGAGAGAGAAGCTTGGGTAATCGATTACCCGGTTTTCGGGCATGCTAGTAGGCCCAAAAATGCAGCGTCAAGATGCGAGTTTCCCAAGGAACCTCTATCGTTCGGTGTGGTCGTGGCATCCCGAAGGTCGGCTAGGTCGATCGAAGGTAAAGATCAAGGGAAATCGATTACACGATGGGCGTGACGATTCACGACGTGGCACGAGCGGCCGGCGTCTCCGTGGCCTCGGCCTCCCGTGCCCTCTCGGGACGGCGCAAGGTCACGCCCGAGATCGCCGAGCGGGTGGCACGCGCCGCCGCCGAGCTCGGCTACCAGCCGAACGCGGTCGCCAAGGCGCTTCGTGACCAGACCACCGGCACCATCGGCATGATCGTCCCGGGTATCGGCAACCCGTTCTTCACCACGATCGTCGAAGCCGTCGAGCGCGAGCTGCAGAACTCCGGCACGGACCTGCTCCTGTGCTCGTCCCAGTACAGTCCGGAGGTCGAGGCGCGGAGGCTGGAGACCCTGCTGGCCAGGCGCGTCGACGGACTGATCATCAGCCCGTGTGACATCGAGGCCAGCGTCCCGGCGGTGCTGGACGCGGCCCGACGGGTGCCCCTGGTGCAGCTCGACCGCTACATCGGGGGCGGCGGGGCCGACTGGGTGGGCGTGGACGACGAGGCCGGGGTGTCCCTGGCGGTCGATCACGTGGTCGCGGGCGGGGCCCGCTCGGTGATCTTCGTGGGCAGCCGGTTGGTGAGCTCCTCCGCCCGGTTGCGGCTGGGCGGGTTCGAACGCGCGGCGGCCCGGGCAGGGGTGGAGGCCCGGGCGCCGCTGCTGGGCGAGTTCACCCTCGAGTGGGGCATCGAGGCCGGGCGCGGCCTGCTCGACAGCGGCCCCCTGCCGGACGCGGTGGTCTGTGGAAACGACGAGATCGCCGTGGGCCTGGTGCGAGCGCTGCGGATCGGCGGGACTCGAGTGCCCGAGCACGTGTCCGTGGTCGGATTCGACGACGTGGGACACGCGACGATGTGCGACCCGCCGCTCACCACGGTACGCCAGCCGGTGGAGGAGATGGCGGCGGAGGCGGTGCGCCTGCTGGGCCAGGTCAGAGCCGGCGACCCCCGCCCCGCGCAGCGCATCGCGATCGCTCCCAGCCTGGTCGTACGGCAGACCAGCCGAGCGGTGGCGGCCGGGACGCCGGTGGAACCGGGCCGGAAGCCGGGAAAGGAGTCCGTGTGAACGAGGCGGTCGAGCTGACCCGCGAGCTGATCAGGATCGACTCGGTGGGCGGGAACGAGGCCGCGGTGGCCGAGCCGCTCGCGAGGCGGCTGTCGGACGCCGGTTTCGCGGTGCGGCGGCACGAGCTCGCTCCCGGCCGCACCGGGCTGGTCGCCCGTTGGGGGACCGGGGAGCCGGTGACGCTGACCGGACACCTCGACACAGTGCCTCTGGGCGGCCGCGCGTGGCGGCATGCGCCGCACAGCGCGGAGATCGACGGAGATCGCCTGTACGGGCGCGGTTCGAGCGACATGAAGGCCGGCGTCGCCGCGCTGGTGGTCGCCGCCGAGCGGCACGTACGCTCCACCGGGCCTAAGGTCGCCCTGGAAGTGGTTTTCACCGCGGGCGAGGAAACCGGGTGTGCGGGTGCGGCCGAGATGGCGGCCGCTGATCTGGTGGGCAGGTCACGCGCCCTGCTGGTGGCCGAGCCGACCGCCAACCGCGCGCTGCTCGGGCACAAGGGTGCGCTCTGGTTGGAGGCCACGACTCGGGGCAGAACCGCACACGGCTCGATGCCGCATCTGGGCGACAACGCGATCTACAAGCTCGCCCGCGTGATCAGCGCCGTCGAGAAGTTCGACGCCGGGGTGCCCGAACATCCCTGGCTGGGCCCGCCCACCGTGAACGTGGGGACGGCGCGGGGCGGGATCAACGTGAACTCCGTGCCCGACCTGGCCACCGCGACCATCGACATGCGCACCGTCACCGGCCAGGATCACGTACGGCTCCGCGAGCGGTTGCTGGCCGCACTCGGTGCTGAGGCGACCCTCGACGTGCTCGTGGACCTGCCCGCGATCTGGACGGAGCCGGACGATCCCTTCGTCCGGGCCCTGGTCGATGCGGGGGCGGGTGCGCCCGGCGACCGCCCGGCGGCCAGCTACTTCACCGACGCCTCGATCCTCGCCACCGCATGTGGCGGGGTGCCGACAGTCATCTGCGGTCCAGGTGAACCGGAGCAGGCGCACGTCACCGATGAGTACTGCCTGATCCACCGAATCGAAGAAGCCGTCGAGATCTACACCACCGCCCTGGCCGGACTCACCCCCTGACGCGGTGACGTCTGGATGCGGGAAGGCCTACGTCTCCAGGAGCGAAGGTCAGCTCGCTCTGGGAAGGGGCCGCAGTTGGACGCTGAGCCGCAGTTCCAGCGCTTCGGCAAGGCGTTCCCGCAGTCTCCTGGTCGTCCTGGTTGAGCGAGTCGAACCACTCGTCGGCCTCGGGCTCCAGTTCCACCTCCCCGACTCATAACACGAACGTCATATGCGAGGCGGCAAGGCTCCTGCCCCTGGAGCGAGAAAATCGGCCCCACCGGAGCGCTCATCCGCTTGGCAGAAGTTCCCGACACGGTCTCACCGGTCGACACGCCTTCGCGGTGCCGTCAGTCGAACCAGACGACCAATCGCACGCCGCCAGGTCCGAACCGCCCCGCCAATGCCTGCATCACCGCGAAGACGTGTTCCCACCCCGTGCCCGGTCCCAGCACGTCTCGTCGCGTCACCGGACGATATTCGAGCGTCGCTCCAGAAACCTCCCAGCGGCCCGCCGGAGCCTCGACGGGCGAGGCACCCGACGGCGGCGTGCCGTACGCGTCCACGACATCCTCGGGCCACTGGTCATCGACCCGATACCGGCTGATCAACGAGCCATGTCGTGGCCGAACATCGAGCACCCCCCGAGCGGCGGGGCGGACGGTCATATCCAGATCACGCAACTCTGCCCAGGTGACCCAGGTGCAGCCATGTATGGCGGCGTCGATCCGGACACTGTCCTCATATTCGATGCGAACAGGTTCCGACGCGTCGGCGGGTAGACCGCGTCCGGCCGCTGCCGGAGACCAGCCGAGTCGATCACGAACGCCGAAGAGGCAGCCGAAAGACTCATGGTCACCGCCGTCATAGAGCGGGTAGAGAGGCATGAACACCGCCCAAGCATCCCCGTCGTACCAGTCCTTGTCAGCGGACGGGTGGCGAGCCTCGTCGGTGATGCAACCTTAGAGGCTCGACTTCAGTGGTGTCGTCGTCGACGACGAGCTCGACGCGGAACCGAACCCCCATTGCCGCACCGAGGCGCAGCAATGTCGCTATATCCGGAATGCCGCCACCGCCCTCGATGCGAGACAGGGCGGGTTGGGACATCCCAGAGCGCTCCGCTACGACCTTCTGAGACAAGCCTCGGCGCTTACGGATCTCACGCAACTGGTCTCCGAGCTCCAAGTCACGGCCCGCCTGCTCGTATTCGGAGTGGGGCTACGCATCCGCTTCCATTGCGCGCAGGCGCTTCGCCTTGTAGGTCTCCCAACGACTGTGACCCATCATGCGCTCCTCTCGAATACGTGCGTGGTGGTTGGGTCGTGCTCTGCCTCACACCGCTTCTTAGCGGTGATCGCTCGGTCGATGTCGGCGGCCTGACTCCCATCCTGTGTCTTGCGAAAGACCGTCAGGATCACGATCACCTTGTTGGATGGCTCCCAGAAGGTCAACCGCCAGGTCGTGCGGTCGAGAGCAACACATCAGTAGCCCATTCCCGAGCCGATAGCTCGGATGCGGTTCCCGTCACGCGCTCCGCCATCGGAGCGCTCAACGCTCCCTGGCATCGTCAAGGGGGGGCGAGGAGGCCACAGGCTTGCTCGATCTTCCCTGACTCGACCAGGTCGCGGACCGCTGCCGCCATTCCGGCGAAGCCGACATCCCCGATGATGATCAAATCCGAGCACCAGAAGTACCGCCCGCCCAAGCACTCGCCGGTGCGCGCGTTCTTATCCATGATCTTCTGGATCACGCCCAAGGACATGAAGGTCGCATATCGGCGGGAGCCGTCGGGAAAGGTGATCGTGGCGTCTGCCTCACTGGCGGTGTCCGGCTCACAACCTTCCCAAGCCGGAATGGTCATCTCGAACAGAGGGTCTGTGATCGTGTAGAAGGTCCCGTCGAAACTGATCACCGCTCCGCCTCTCTCTGCTCCTCCGGGAGACCATAACGAGATCGACACCGACAAGCAGGTGACGCAGTGGCAATCGCCCCCGGCCTTATCCATAACGACGACCAGGGGGCGCACCATAGAGCCGTGGTTCTCCAGGGCGCCCCTCTTCTCAAGGCCGCCCGTCTCTGTCCCGCCGACGTTCGAGCCGGGGAAACCGGCAGTGCCTTATGGGTGGAGCACCTCCGTACCGAGCCGGGCGCGACCGATCGCGATGCCGTCGGCGGGACCGCCGCGCAGGCTCATTCCGGTCACGCCTGGGCGGTCCGAGGCGTGCACCCGGACCGACCCGCCGGGCCATGACAGGTCCAGCGCCGAGTCGTCTTCGGTCACCCGAGCCCCCAGCAGTTCCCCGAAGACGAGCCGGGAGAACTCGAGGTCCGTCGAGCCCAGATGCGTGGTCCCCAGCCGTGCGACCGCTCCCGGTGCGGTCTCCCACAGTGGGGTCCACCACAGCGGCTCGGTGGCTCCCCGGGAGCTGGGGAGGTTTTCGACGTCACGGGTACGAGTCGACAGCAACCGGTCGACCGGCGGGTAGCTCCGATCGGACTGCGCGAGTTGGATGACGACACCGTGCTTGGCGTCCGGCGCGATGAACGCCTCACACCAGGGCGGGTGGTCGTAGTCCTCGCCGACGACGGTCAGGCCGAGCGCGCGGGCCCGCACCACCGTCGTGCGCAGGTCCGGTACGACGAAGGTGATGTGATGCGGACCCTCGCCGCGGGCGTCCAGGAAGCGGGTGAGGAACCCCTCGCCCCTCGGCTCGAGCAGTTCCAATCTCGCACCGTCGTCGGCGGTGCCGACGTGGAGCAGCAGGTACCTGAACTGCGCGAGCTGCTCACCGAAGATCGGGGTCGCGCCCAGCTCGCGCCGTAGCCGCCGGGCCCAGCTCATCGCGTCGTGGACGGCGAACGACGTGTGGTCGAGGGCTACGCCGGCGATGGCGTGTCTCCTTTCACGCGGCCGGCCGCCAGGATGGCCGACACGATCATGGCGTCGCGCTGCGCGGCCAGGGCATCGAGGTCACCGGACCTGGCGGCCGTCAGTCCGTCGGCCAGCCGGGCCGCGGTGGCCTCGTCCAGATGTGGCTGGCCCAGGTCGTCCCACCAGCGGTTGAAGCTGTCGGCGTACCGCTCGCAGAAGGCACCGATGCCGCCCTCGCCCGCGCCGAGGTGGAACAGCGTCGTCGGACCCCAGGCGGCCCAGCGCAGACCCGGTCCGGACGAGATGGCGGTGTCGATGTCGTCCACGGATGCCACGCCCTCGTTGACGAGGTGGATGACCTCTCGCCACAGGGCCGCTTGCAGCCGGTTGGCGACGTGGCCGGGGACTTCCCGCTTGACCTCGATCGTCACCTTGCCGACGGACTCGTAGAAGTCACGGGCCCGGTCGACGACGCCGGCGGCCGTCCGGTCGTTGCCCATGACCTCGACGAGGGGGATCAGATGCGGCGGGTTGAAGGGGTGACCGAGGACGAACCGGTCC
>BCRI01000104.1 GCA_001552515.1 Sphaerimonospora mesophila NBRC 14179 = JCM 3151 | reverse complement strand
CCCCGGCTGACGCGGTGTGGGCGAGGAGGTCCCACCCACGCGTGTTCTCCCGCGACATCCCCCCCCGCCGTGATCCCCCTCCCCCCGCCGTGATCTTGCAGTTTCTCGCAGAGATGGCCTCTGACCTGCCCTCTCACCCTTCGTGATCTTGCAGAAATTCGTGGTTCGGGCGGCTGAACCGCGGAAATACCGATGACCATCTTGCAGTTGGAACTCCATTGCAAGATCACCAAGACGGTCCACCCAGGTCAGCGCCCATGGATGCGAGCTTCTCCAAGATCACGAGAGGTGTCCTCCCTGACCAGCACCCGAACCTGCGAGTATTCGCAAGATCACCACATGGGGTTGGTCGCGGGGGATGTCGGTCGCCGACTGTCACGATGCCCAACTGTCACGATGCCCAACTGTCTCGCCATTCGGAATTATCTGTCTTGAAATGAGAGATGGGCGTATGGTGCGGGATATGGATCGAGTCGGGGAGTCCTTCGCGAAGTCCGGCCGCGCACGGCGGGGCGTGATTTCCGGTGCACGACCGAATCCATGGCTGATGCTCGCCCTCGGCGTGGCCGGCCAGGGCTCCGCCTGCGTCTTCATGTACGGCCTGCCGTTCCTGCTGCCCACGTTCCAGTCGGAGCAGGGCCTGTCCCTCGCCCAGGCCGGCGTCGTCGTCGGTGCGCCCTCTGCCGGCATGCTGTTCACGCTCGTCGCGTGGGGGTGGATCGCCGACAGGTACGGCGAACGCCTCGTGATGACCGTGGGCCTCGGCCTGGCCACGGTGCTGCTCGTGCCCGCGGCGTTCTCGACCGGCCCCGGCGCGCTGGCGGCGCTGCTCGGCGTGGCCGGCGCCGCGGGCGCCGCGACGAACGTGGCGAGCGGCCGGGTCGTCCTCGGCTGGTTCCCGAAGGAGCGGCGCGGGGTGGCGATGGGATGGCGGCAGTGCTCCCAGCCGCTCGGCGTCGCCGTCGCCGGGGTGGTCACTCCGCTCGCCGTCCACATCGGAGGCGTTCGTGGCGCGCTGCTCGCGATGGCCGCCATCTGCCTCGTCATGACCCTCTGCGCGGGCTTCCTGATCGTCGATCCGCCCCGCCCGGCCGCGGTCGCCCGGTCCGCCGGCACGCCCGGCAGGAGACCGGGGAACGCGTCGCCGTACGGAAATCCGGCGCTGTGGCGGGTGCACGCGGCGAGCATGCTGCTCGTCGTCCCGCAGTTCGCCACGGCGGCGTTCGCGCTGACCTACCTGGTCGCCGAGCGGAACTGGCCGGCCGCCACCGCGAGCGGCCTGATCACGGTCGCCCAGTTCGCCGGGGCCGGTGGACGGCTGCTGTGCGGTCGCTGGTCCGACCGGGTGGGCAGCCGGGTCCGGCCCATGCGACAGCTCGCGCTGGTCAACGCCGCCGCCATGATCTGCCTGGCGCTGGCCGTACACGCCCAGGCCACCCGGTTGGGCGGCGTGGTGGCCCCGGCACTGTTGATCGCCGCGCTGGTGATCTCGATGAGCGGCAACGGGCTGGCCTTCACGGCCGTCTCCGAGCTCGCCGGCTCGTCGTGGGCCGGTCGGGCGATGGGCGTGCAGAACACCGTCCAGAACCTCGTGGCGGCGGGCACGCCGCCCGCGCTCGGCGCGCTCATCACCCACACCGGGTTCGGTACGGCGTTCGCCCTGGCCGGCGTGATCGCCCTCGCCGCCTCGGCCGTCACGCCGGCCGCCACGCGTGCCGCCACATGCGCCACTGCACGTGCCGCCGCTCCGGCCGACCGCGGGTCCGCCGATCGGACCGGAGAGACGCTCACACGGCCAGAAGCTCCCCGAGCAGGGTCGTGAGATCGATCACCCCGACGACCCGGCCCGACGCATCGGTGACCAGGCCCAGCTGCGCGTGCGCCTCCTGGAGCACGGTCACCGCGTCGGGGAGCGTGGTGCCCTCCGCCACGCGGGGCGCCGAGGTCGCCATCTCCTCCGGGCGGCGGTCCGGCCGGAGGAGCACGTCCCGCACGTGCAGCACGCCGAGCACGTCCTCGCCGGAGACCACCAGCATGCGGCGTGTGTCACCGCGGACCGCGGTCTCCCGCACCATCCGGTCGTCGGCGCCCGCGGGCACCGAGGGGACCTGGTCGAGCGGCAGCATGAGCCGTTCGACCGGCTGTGACTGGACCCGCAGCGCACGGGTGAGCAGGTCGTGCTCGTCCCGGTCCAGCATGCCCATCCGGCCGGATTCCGCCACCAGCAGGGCGAGCTGGTGCGGGGTGCGGGTGGTGGCGAGCTCGTCGCGTGGCCGTACGCCGAACAGTCGCAGCGTCTCGTTGGTCAGGCCGTTCAGCACGGCGAGGATGGGGCGGACGACCCACGTGAACCCGCGGAACGGCAGGGCCAGCCCCATCGCCGCCCGCTCGGGGTGGGTCAGCGCGAGCGACTTCGGCGCCATCTCGCCGACGACCATGTGCAGGAACGTCACGAGTGCGAGCGCCGCGACGAACGCCGTGGGGGTGCGCAGCGACTCGGGCAGCAGCACGAGCACCGGCTCGAGCAGATGCTCGAGGGCGGGCTCCGCGACCATGCCGAGCCCCAGCGAACACAGCGTGATGCCGAGCTGGGCGCCCGCGAGCATGAGCGACAGCTCACGGCTGCCGCGCGCCGCCGCGCGGGCGGCGGCCCGGGCCAACCGTCCCCCGGAGAGAGCGAGCTCCTCCAGCCGGTGCCGCTTGGTCGAGACGAGGGCGAACTCCGCGGCGACGAAGAGCCCGTTGGCGATCAGCAGGAACACCCCGAGCAGGATCGCGCTCAGATTGCCGCTCATGCCGTGCTCTCCCGCAGCAGGCTCCTACGGGAGGCCTGTCGCTTCCGGGAGAAATCCCGCCTTCCGGGCTCGTCGCCCGTACGGAACTCCTCCGCCTTCCCGGCCTCTCCGGGCTCGTCGGACTCGCCGTGGCCACTGTCGCGCAGCGTCAGCCGTACCCATTCGGGGACCCGGCGGCGCACGCCCAGGACCGTGAGCACGGCCCGCCGCGCGCCGGCCTCGTCGTCGGCGAACGGGTCGGCCTCCGGCAGCACCTCGGTGCCCACCTCGTCGCCGGGCTCGGCCATGCGGCCCAGGACGGCGAGCACCAGCCCGGCGATCGTCTCGTAGTCGTCGCTCTCCGGAAGGCGTACGCCGGTGGCCCGCTCGACCTCGTCGAGGCGGAGGGTGCCCGGCACCTCCCAGCTCCCGTCGTCGCGTGCGACCACGCCGAGGGGCTCGGGGTCGTTCTCGTCCACCAGCTCGCCGACCAGTTCTTCGGCGAGGTCCTCGATCGTGACCACGCCGGCCAGCCCGCCGTACTCGTCGATGACGCAGGCGAACGTCTCGCCCGACTCGGCCATCCGCTTCAGCAGCGCGGGCAGCGGCAGCATGGCCGGGACGAGCACGGGGGCCCGGGTGATGCCGCCGATCATCCCCTCGCGGGGCGAGCCCGCGTGCAGATACTCGGGAATGCCGGTGATGCCGACGACCTCGCCGGTGTCGGCGCCGAGCACGGGGTAACGCGAGTGGCCGTGGGTGCGCAGGGCCTCGAGGAACTCCCCGACGGGCTGCCCGGCGCGCAGCGACACCACGCGGGGGCGCGGGACCATCACGTCCTCGGCGGTGCGGTCGCCGAACTCCAGCGCACGCTCCAGCAGGTCGGCCAGCCGGGGCGGCAACTCGCCCGCCGCGGCCGACTCCGCCACGATGCGGGACAGCTCCTCGGGGGTCGCGCCGTGTTCGAGCTCCTCGACGGGCTCGATGCCCACCAGCCGGACCAGCCGGGTCGCGGCGGAGTCGAACAGGCGGATCAACGGCCCGGCGACCTTGAGGTAGACGAGCGTCGGGCCGGCCAGGAATCGGGCGACGGATTCCGGGCGGGCGATGCCCAGGTTCTTGGGGGCCAGCTCGCCGAGGATCATCTGGACCACCGTGGCGATCACGATGCCCAGGGCCACGGCGATGCCGGGCACGGCGGCGGCGGGCACTCCCATGCGCTCCAGCGGGTCGCGCAGCAGGTCGGCGATGGCCGGCTCGGCGATGAAGCCCACCAGCAGCGTGGTGACGGTGATGCCGAGCTGGGCGCCGGAGAGCATGAACGACAGACGGCCGGTGACGTCGAGAGCGCGCCTGGCAGCGGTGTCACCGGCCGCGGTCTGCTCGCGCAGTGCCGTACGGTCCGCCGCGACGAAGGCGAACTCCTGCGCGACGAAGAATCCGGTGGCGACGGTCAGAAGAAGTACGGCCAATAGGCCCGCGGCGGCGCTCATCGAGCACCCGCCGGGTGGAGTCGTGATCCCGTGCCGAGGCACGGGCCGGTACTCCAGGAGTCCGGAGCGGACACGTCATTCCTTTCGTGTGGTGGTACATAACCGTAACGGCTCGGCACCCCCGGTTGGTTTCCCCGTCACCGGTCATGGCATTCCGATCATCGATCACCCCCTCAGCTCGGGGAACTGGTCGTCCCGCCATTCGCGGCCCGGCACTGCCGCGCCGGCGGCCGCCGCGGCCTCCTCCCTGGTGCGCAGCTCGACGCGGCGGATCTTGCCGGAGATCGTCTTGGGCAGCGCGTAGAACTCGAGCCGCCGTACCCGCTGGTAGGGGGCGAGGTTCTCCCTGGCGTGACGCAGGATCGCCAGCGCGGTCTCGCGATCGGGCTCCCAGCCGGAGGCCAGGGCCACGTACGCCTTCGGCACCGCGAGGCGGATCGGGTCGGGGGCCGGCACGACGGCGGCCTCGGCCACCGCCGGATGCTCTATGAGCACGCTTTCCAGTTCGAACGGCGAGATCTTGTAGTCGGACGCCTTGAAGACGTCGTCCGTACGGCCGATGAAGGTGATGTGACCGTCGGCGTCACGGGTGGCCACGTCGCCGGTGTGGTAGTAGCCGCCGGACGTCACCTCGGCCTGGCGCTCCGGGTCGCCGAGATAGCCGGTCATCAGGTTGGTCGGGCGCCGGGACAGGTCCAGGCAGATCTCGCCCTCGTCGGCGGGCCGCCCGGTGACCGGATCGACGAGCACGACGGGGACGCCGGGCAGCGGGCGGCCCATCGAACCCGGCTTGATCGGCGAACCGGGCGTGTTGCCGACCAGGGCCGTCGTCTCGGTCTGGCCGTACCCGTCGCGGATGGTCAGCCCCCAGGCCCGCTCCACCTGCGAGATCACCTCGGGGTTCAGCGGCTCGCCGGCGGCGAGCGCCTCCCGCAGCTTGCCCGGTCCGCCCGACAGGTCGGTCTGGATCAGCATCCGCCACACCGTCGGCGGAGCGCAGACCGATGTGATCTCCGCCTGGCGGATCCGTTCGAGCAGCGCGGCGGCGTCGAACCGCGAGTAGTTGTAAATGAAGATCGTCGCCTCGGCGTTCCACGGCGCGAAGAAGGAGCTCCACGCGTGTTTGGCCCAGCCGGGCGAGCTGATGTTGAGGTGTACGTCCCCGGGACGCAGGCCGAGGAAGTACATCGTGGTCAGGTGCCCGACCGGATAGGACACCTGCGTGTGCCGTACGAGCTTGGGCCTGCTGGTCGTGCCCGAGGTGAAGTAGAGCAGCAGCGTGTCGTCCGGAGCCGTACGCGCCTCGAACGCGCCCGGGGCGTCGATCGCGTACGCGTCCCGATAGCGGTGCCAGCCCGCCGGGCCTTCGCCGCCGACGCGGATGCGGACGTAGTCGCCGGCGACGGACTCGAACTTCCCGGCGTCGGCCGCGTTGGCGATGACGTACCGCGCCTCGCCCCGGTGGACCCGGTCGGCGAGATCGGCGCCGCCGCTGGCGGTGGTCGTCGGCATGATGACCGCGCCGAGCTTCATGATGGCCAGCATCGACTCCCACAGCTCGACCTGGTTGCCGAGCATCAGCAGCACCCTGTCGCCCCTGCCCACTCCGAGACCGGCCAGCCAGGCCGCCACCTGGTCGGAGCGGTGGGCCATCTCGTCGAAGGAGTATCTCCGCTCGGCGCCGTCCTCCTCGACGATCCACAGCGCCGTCCGGTCGTTGCCCCTGGCGATCGCGTCGAACCAGTCCACGGCCCAGTTGAACGTCTCTCCCTCGAAGACGGGCCAGGCGAACTCCGTCACGGCCCCGTGATGGTCGCCGCCGAGCCGCAGCAGCAGGTCACGGGCGTCGCGGAAGGCGGCGGTATTGGTCGTCTGCGGCACGCTGGAACTCCTCTGTTTCTTTGCCGGTGATGTCTCATGTCCATTCGCCGGGGAGCCGACATCGAAGAAGGGAGGGGCGAGATCCCGATCGGAACCGGGATCGGCGGTGTGCACGGACCGGTCGGCGCTGCCGCGGCCCCGTGCCCGGGGCGAATCGCAGAGCCTGTTCGAGGAAACCGGTCTGTCCAATCTGCCCATATTCATTCGCGCTCGTGGCGGATCGTCAAGACCACCGTGGTTTTATCGGCCGCTGACGACGACGCACCTACTTTGCGGGCGATGGCGTTACCGTAAAGGCAGGACAAAGCCGGGGGCGGGCGGCACGATGCCGTTCGGGTGCGAGCGTGGGAGTCACATTGGCCGAGGACGACGAGGCGACCCGGGCGATCCGGCGGCAGCCGGGGACGCCCCCGCCCGCGGCGGCCGGTCGGCCGCCCGCCTGGCAGCCGTCCCCCGCGCCGACACCCCCCGCGCGTTCGGCGTTTCCCGCGCCGGGACCACCGGGTGATCTCCGTCACGACCGCCAGGAGCGCCGGGACAACACGATCCCGAGGATCAGGTCCAAGGTGTACGGCAAGCCCCGGTCCGGCCAGGCACCGGTACGGCCACTCGGCGGCGACGGTGGTGGTGGTGGTGGTGGTGGCGGTGGCGGCGGTGGTGGTGGTAGCGGTGGCCGTGGAGGTGGCGGTCACGACGATCAGCGTGCGCGTGACGGCGGACGGCGCCGGCCGATAGGGAAGATCATCTTCAGGATCGTGGCCGCCCTGCTCGTCATCCTGATCGTCGCCGCCATCGGCCTGTACTTCTGGATCGGCGGCCGGCTCAAGCACGCCGAGGCGCTCACCGACTACAGCGGGCGGCCCGCCGAGACCCCCGGGCAGGACTGGCTGCTGGTCGGCTCCGACAGCCGGGCCGGTCTGACGAAGGCGCAGCGCAGGAAGCTCGCCACCGGCAAGGCCGTCGGCAAGCGGACCGACACGATGATGCTGCTCCACATCCCGGAGAGCGGCCGGCCGACCCTGGTCAGCCTGCCCCGCGACTCGTACGTCCCCATCGAGGGTCACGGCAGCGACAAGCTCAACGCGGCGTACGCCTTCGGCGGGCCGGAGCTGCTGACGAGGACCGTCGAACGGGTCACCGGCATCCGGATCGACCACTACATGGAGATCGGCTTCGGGGGCTTCGTCGGCATCGTCGACGCCATCGGCGGGGTCAACATCTGCGTGAAGCAGAACATCAAGGACCCGAAGGCCGGCATCAACCTGAAGAAGGGCTGCCAGGACATGGACGGCGGCACCGCGCTCGGCTACGTCCGGACGCGGGCGACGGGGGCCATCCCCGACTTCGACCGCACCCAGCGCCAGCGCCAGTTCTTCTCCGCCGTGGTGCAGAAGGCCGCGTCCCCCGGCACGCTGCTGAACCCGTTCACCTCGGTGCCGCTCGGGCTGAGCGCGGCCGACTCGGTCGAGGTCGACTCCGGCACCGGCCTGTTCGACCTGCTGTCGGTCGGCCTGGCCATGCGGGAGGGCCCGATCACCACGGCGGTCCCGATCGGGTCACTGCCGACGATCAACGGCGCCGCGGTGGTGAAGTGGGACAGGGAGAAGGCGCTGCGCCTGTTCAACGCCCTTGCGGAGGACAAGCCCGTCCCCAAGGACGTCATCACCAAGTGAGACCGGGCGACCGTCGCGCCGGCGATCTTCGCTACCGTGACGGCCGCCTGGACCGGGCGAGGACGGCCCCCGCCACCGCGGCGTCGAGCTCCACCGAACCGACCAGCGGCGTACCGGTGTCGTCACGGTAGGCCGGCAGGAGGACTTCCTCCGCGATCGTCAACGTTCGCGTCGCACGATGGAGCCTAATGTCCGGGTCATCGCACCGTGCGGCCACAATGGGGCTTATGGGGATCTCTGCGGAACTTCATGCCATCGGGCGGCCGATGCTCGACGCCCAGCTCGCCCACCCGACCGTACGCGGCATCGCGGCAGGTGACCTGCCCGAGCCGGTGTTCCGGTCCTGGTTGGAGCAGGACTACCTGTATCTGCTCGACTACGTGCGGGTCTTCTCCCGGCTGGCCTGGCAGGCTCCGGACGGCCACCTCGGCGACCTGGTCGATCTCGCGTACTCGACCTGGCACGACGAGCTCGACCTGCACCGCTCGCTGTCCGCCGAATTCGGCGCGGATCTCGAAGGCGCGAAGAAGGGACCGGCCTGCGTCGCCTACACGTCGTTCCTGCTGGAGTCGGCGGCGAACTACGCCGAGGGCCTGGCCGCGCTCTACCCCTGCGCCTGGGGATATTCCACCCTCGGCCGGATCCTCGCCGAGAACCCGCCCGCCGAGCCGCGCTACAAGCGGTGGGTGGACACCTACGCCGATCCCGGCTTCGCGGCACTGGCCGTACGCATCGCGGAGATGATCGACGAGATCGAACCCGAGCCGGAGCGGACCAAGGAGCTGTTCGTCCAGGCCATGAACCACGAGCTCGCCTTCTGGGACGTTCCCGTGTAGGCGGACCCCCTCGGGTTACCGTGGACACATGCCGGAGCTGCCCGAGGTCGAGGCCCTTGCCGAGTTCCTGCGCGAGCATGCCGTCGGACACGCCGTCGTGGGTGTGGACGTGGTGGCGTTCCAGGCGCTGAAGACCGTCGACCCGCCCGTCACGGCGCTGGGCGGCCTGACCGTCACCGGGGCGGGCCGCCACGGCAAGTTCCTCGACCTCGACTGCGACGGGCTGCACCTCGTCACGCATCTCGCCCGGGGCGGCTGGCTGCGCTGGCGCGACGACCTCACGGGCGCGAAACCGGTGCGCCCCGGCAAGGGTCCGCTCGCGGTGCGGGTACGGCTCTCGCCCGCCGAGGACGGCCGGGCCCCGGGATTCGAGCTCACCGAGGCGGGCACCCAGAAACGGCTGGCCGTCTATGTGGTGAGAAATCCGGATGAGGTGCCGGGGATAGCGAGCCTCGGCCCGGACCCCCTCGCCGACGACTTCACCGTCGAGACGCTCGCCTCGATCGTCGGCGGGAGCCGTACCCAGATCAAGGGGCTGCTGCGCGACCAGAAGGTGATCGCCGGCATCGGCAACGCGTACTCGGACGAGGTGCTGCACGTGGCGCGGATGTCGCCGTTCAAGATCGCGGCAACGCTGACCGACGACCAGGTGGCGGACCTGCACACGGCCATCGTGACGACCCTCCGTGACGCGGTCGGCCGGGCCAGGGGCCTGGCGGCCAAGGATCTCAAGTCCGAGAAGAAGTCGGGCCTGCGGGTGCACGGCCGTACGGGCCAGGCGTGCCCGGTCTGCGGCGACACGATCCGCGAGGTGTCGTTCGCCGACTCGGCGTTGCAGTACTGCCCGACCTGTCAGACCGGTGGCAAGCCCCTCGCGGACCGCCGCCTGTCGCGGCTGCTCAAATGATCAGACGGACCACGGCGGGGCGATCTTCTCATCGCCGATGAGGCCCTGCACTCCGGCAGTGGTGCAGCAGACGAACTCGGCGGGCGCCACGTCCGAGGCGTTGCCGATCCGGCCGAGAGTGTTCGCCGGGAAGATGATGACGTCTCCGGGGCCCGCTTCACAGGTCCGCCCGTCGATCACGCCTCGCACGGTGCCCCTGATGACGAGCAGCACCTCCTCATGGGTCAGGGTGTGCGCGGATCCCGTCCGGCCCGGCGGCAGTTCGGCCCGCCAGACGGCGAGTTCCTCGGTGCCCCGGGACGGTACGGCGAGCGGGCGGAAGGTGACTCCGTCGAACTCGAACGCGGGCGCGTCGGCCCCCTTGGCCACGGGCATGAATACCTCCTAAAATAGTCAATCAATCTGACGATAAAGTAAAACAAGTTGACCATATGGTCAAGGGGATTGACGATGAAGCGCAGGCGAGGCGAGATCCCGCTGCTCATGGCGATGGCGTATCGGATCATGATCGACGATCTGCACGCCCAGATCGAGGCGGAAGGCGGCGACCCCCTGCGTCCGGCCCATGGGTACACGTTCAAGTTCCTGCTCGACCGCGATGACGCGACCACCGTCGACCTGGCCGACCACCTCGGCATCACCAAGCAGGCCGCATCCAAGATCGTGGAAGAGCTGGAGCAGTGGGGATACGTGACGCGCCGCCCGCACCCGACCGACCGGCGAGCCCGGGCGCTCGGCCTCACCCCGAAGGGACAGGAGTACGTCGAGCGCGCGAACGAACTGCGGGGCCGGACCGAGGATCGCTGGGCGGCCCTCATCGGACCCGACCGGCTCGACCAGATCTACGAGGACCTGTGCGCCCTCGTGGACTCGGCGGGCGGGCGCACCCCGCCACGGCCCGTCTGGTAGCCGCCCACCGGCTCGTCCACAGCCCGCGAAGTAATCCACAGGCTGTGGACAACCTGCTCGTGACGAGATCGGCGGAGACATGCCGGCGCCATCTCCGCCGGGACACCGCCCGGACATCTCCTGAGACCGGCGAGAATGGGCGCATGATGGTGCCGGAAATCGCGGCGAACGCCGTACCCGAGAACGCATATCTGCTGGACGTCCGCGAGATCGACGAGTGGCAGGCGGGGCACGCGCCGCATGCCGTCCACATCCCCCTCGGTCATCTTCAGGCCCGGGTCGACGAGGTTCCCCAGGACGGCACGGTCTATGTGATCTGCCGTGTGGGCGGCAGGTCCGCCCAGGCCGCCATGTGGCTCAACCACATCGGCAGGAAGGCGATCAACGTCGACGGCGGCATGCAGTCATGGGCCACCGCCGGCCGCCCCATGGTCAGCGAGACCGGCACACCTCCCTACGTCGCCTAGAAGTCCCCACCGAGCAGCCCCCAACCCTCGCCGTGATCTTGCAAAAGCTTGCAGCGATGCCCTATGACCTGCACAAACCCATTTCGCGATCTTGCACTTTCTCGCAGGGAACGCACCCCACCTGCAACGGAGCCTTCCGTGATCTTGCACTGCAAGATCGCGGAAGGTGTTCATGCAGGCAGCCCACCGTGGATGCGAGTTTCTGCAAGATCACGTAAAGGGTTTGCGCAGGTAGACGGGCAGGCTTGACAGTATTCGCAAGATCACGCCGTGGGGTTGGGGGATCACGCCGGCGCGGGGGGCGAGGTTCAAATCGGGGCAAAGAGATGTCATAATCCGGGTGATATTTGAATAACCGCGGGAGCTCGGGCGTGACCGGGCTGAGAGGGCGACTCCTCGTGACGAGGCGTGCCGCCGACCGCCTGAACCTGTCCGGATAATGCCGGCGTAGGGAGCGTGCGATGACGTCCGCCCATGTCGAACCCGATGGTCTCGTCGGCCCCGAGCGGTCCGAGGTCCCCCTGACCCTCGACGAAGAGGCTCCCAAGACGCTGGGGCTGCTCGACCAGGGCGCGTTCTGGGCGAACCTCGGCGTGAGCCTTCTCGGCTTCTCCGGGGCGCTGTTCCTGCTCGACCCGCTCGGCGGCAAGCCGGTGACGCTCACGGCGGCGCTGCTCGCCGCCGTCGTAGGCAGCCTGATCGGGACTGTCATGGTCGGGCTGGCCGCGATCCCCGGCACCCGGACGGGCAAGCCGGCGATGGTGCTGCTCCGGGGGCTCTTCGGGGCACGGCTGTCCTACATCCCGACCGTGCTCAACATCGTGCAGATGCTCGGCTGGGGGGCCTTCGAGCTGTGGGTCATCGCCATCGGCGCACAGGCGATCTTCGGTACGGCCGTGCCGTACAGCGTGTGGGTGATCGTGGCCGGGGTGGTCACGATCGCGCTCACGATCCGCCCACTGGGTGCGCTGCGGCTGCTGCGTCGCTACGTCACGGTCGGCGTCGTGATCTCCATGATCTGGCTGGCCGTCGCGCTGGTGGCCAAGGGGCCGACGCTCGCGGACGGCGGCTCCTGGGAGGCGTTCGCGCCGGCCGTCGACTATGTGATCGCGCTGTCGGTCTCCTGGGTGCCGCTGGCCGCCGACTTCGCCCGGCACTCCAGGTCGAGTCGCGCGGCGTTCACCGGGGTGGTCGGCGGCTACACCATCGCGCAGGTCGCCTGCCTCGCCCTGGGCATCGTCGCGCTCGCGCTGGTCGGAAACGACGTGGACAGGGTCTGGGACCCGTTCGTGGCCGCGCCGCTCGGCGGGCTGTTCTTCGGCATCCTCGTGCTGCGTGAGGTGGACCAGTCGTTCGCGAACGTCTACTCGACCACGATGTCCATCCAGAACCTCGCGCCGCGCTGGGACCGGCGGGTGGTCTCGGTCGTGATCGGGGTGTTCACGATCGGGATCGCGCTGCTCGCCGACGTGAACTCCTACGGCGCGTTCCTCAGCGTGATCGGCGCGGTCTTCGTCCCGATGTTCGCGGTCCTCGTGATCGACTACTTCCTTCTCAGGGGCGCCTCGCGCTGGAACACCGACGGTGACGCGCCCGCCCGCTGGTCGATGATCGTTCCGTGGATCCTCGGGTTCTTCGCCTTCTGGATCGTCACCGCGCCCCCGGAGGAGATGAGCTGGTGGGACCGCGCCTGGGTGGGGGTGCGCGAGGCCATCGGGTTCGTCCACCAGCCGTGGATGAGCGCCACGCTCGCCGCGTTCCTCGCCGCCGCCCTGGTGACGCTGCTCCTCCACCCGCTCACCCGCCGCCGCGCGGTCCGTTAGGCGAAGCGGCCACACCACGCTGGGCTTCTGTCGCGGTACGGCAGATACGGCTATCTGGTTCGAGCTGACCATACCGATCCCGCTTCCCAACACGTGACCACGAATCCCGGCGATATGGCGGGAAAGGCGGGCCCGTCTGTCTCACCCTGCGTCAACACCACGACTGGTAGGTGATCCGCCCTCCCCGCAAACCTCGACGGGCCGCTCTTGACAGACGGATTTCAGCGCCCAAGATTTCTGGGACGGGAACCGTTTGGCCAGCTCGTCGCAGAATCATCAGGAAACACGACCTACCCTTTACTCAAGATCATGACTGAAGTCAAGATCTTAAAGAGGAGATGATCGGTCGGGCAGACTGTGGAACGAAACAAGCCGATTGGGCCACGGACGGGACCCTTGCCAAAGAACTCCGCCCGTGACCCGACTTCGAACAAGAGGAGTGTACGCGCATGCGCACCAGACTCGCCATGGCCGCCGCGGCCTGTTCGCTGGCCGTCTTCGGCTTCACGACGGCTCCGGCGGCAGCTACCCCCGATCCCCTACCGCCGTCCGACGCTGCCGTCTCATCCAGCGCTGACGCCGGCATCATGGCCATCCCGCCTGGCTGCGCCGCCTGGATGGACTACACCGACCGGGGCCGGGCGCACATCAACTGCGGCTCACAGAATGTCGATGTGCGCGTAACCGTCAAGTGCAACAACGGTAAGACCTACAACAGCAGCCCCTACTGGCGCTACCAGTACAACAAGGCTGAATGCCCGGTCGGCATCGGCGCCATCGCGATGAGCGGTGAAACCAGGTAGAGCTACTAGTTCTAGTTAACTAGTACAGGGCGGCCGCATTTTGGCACGGCAGCTTGAGTCAGCGGAGTAGACTCGGCCGCTTGAAGACGGTCAGAATTCACGTGACCAAGCATCCATTCGCATGACGAAGTGCGGCCGCCACCTACTTCCAGTGATCCACGGACCCCAATATAAGCGGCGTGGAACAATCCAACTAGCTGTACCATGGAGATGCCCAGGAGTCATGTATAGTCAATCAACGATTGACACACCCATCAACTATTGGCACTTAACTAATGAATCTTCCTGTTCCGCTATCCGACCACCATGGCGTTCACGAAAAATCATCTCGTCTTGGCTGGCTGGACGGCTTACGTGGGGTGGCGGCGGTCGCGGTGGCCGTCCACCATGCCACCTTCGTTTACACACCGCACGCGCGAGAAGCGCTGCTACAGTGGTTCAACCCAGGATTCTGGGGCGTCATGGTGTTCTTCCTGATCAGCGGATACATCATCCCCGCATCCTTGGAACGGCACGGCGACGTATCACGGTTTTGGACCAGCAGGATATTCCGGATCTACCCGCTCTGGACCGTTGGGGTTGCCGTATTGGTTGTGCTTGCCGTGACCGGCATCAGTCAATTACGGGGTGAATTACGTCGGTTTGATCCGGTTACGGCAGCTCTGTCCCATGTGACCATGATGCAGGATCTGTTGACCGTTCCCAACGCAATCAATGTGCTGTGGACACTTTCGTATGAAATGGCGTTCTATCTCCTGGTCGCAGGAATGTTCGCGATCCGTTGGCATCGCCGTTCTGTAGGCACCGCGGCCTCTCTCATCTCCGCTGGACTGCTGCTCAGTTTCCTGGGCCCGGTCACGTTCTTCACCGGGGCGATCGGCGCTCCCGCCGTCGTTGCCGTGACAACGCTGATCATGGCCTTCGCGATCGGATCCGCATACCTCGCCGGCCCGAAGCTGCGAAAGGCCGCACTGCTCGCGGGAGCCGTACTCGCCCTGATGCTGGTAACCCTGAACGGCAGGCTGTCACCGTGGTTCGGGCTGTCCATCTTGGCCGTCATGTTCACCGGCACCGTCCTGTACAGAGCCGAACATGGACAGGTGCACCGGCGAACGGCCGCGCTGACGGCCGGGAGTGTGCTCGTAATCGTGATTGTTCAGGGATGGCTACATCCAGACGAAACCGAGGGTGGACCCATCGCGTGGACGATCTCGATGCTGTCCGCCGCAGTCGCATTCGGCTTCGGCATGGTGGTACTGCGTCGCAGGACGCCGAAATGGCTTTCGCTGCTGGGGCTCACGAGTTTCTCGGTCTACCTGCTCCACCCGCTGGTGCTGAAAGTGTCCGATGCGACGGTCGGCCGCTGGCGGGAGTACGACAATCCGATTCCGCTCGTCGTATTCCTCCTGGTCCTGCTGCCGATCTGCTGGGTGACCTACCGGTACGTTGAGAAGCCAATGCAGCAAAAAGGCCGGGAGATCACTCAACGGGCGGCCTCACGGTGATCCTGACACAGTCGGTGTCTAAGAGCCGGGCACCCAAAATGGGCGATGCGCCCACCACCAGAACGTGTGCACTGGTGGTCCTGCCGCCCGCTTTTCTGGCCCTCCTGCTCGGCCTGTGGCAGCCTGGCCTGTCATTCTGGCGAGACGAGGCTGTGACAGTCGGGGTGATACGTCGGACGATCCCGGATATCTTCCGATTTCTGGCAAACCTGGACGCAGTGCATGGAACCTACTACCTGCTGCTTCATCCCGTCGCCGACACGTTGGGCACCGGAGAACTCACGTTACGGTTTCCATCTATTCTGGCGACTGCGGCTACAGCGGCGGCCACCGCCCATCTCGCCAATCGCCTGATGATGCCGAAGGCGGGGCTAGCGGCCGGACTGCTGTACGCTGGCGCGCCGTTCGCCAGCCGGTTCGCCCACGAGGCCCGGCCGTACGCGATCGCGACGATGTTGACAGTGCTGGCCACGATCTTCTTCCTCGGAACCATTGAGCGGCCGAGCCGACGGTCCCACCTCATCTACGGCGGCTCTCTCGTACTGCTGGGCATGATCCACCTGTTCGCCCTGCTGGTGGTCATCGCCCATCTGGTCACGCTCACCCTCCTCAGAGGCGGGCGCACGCGCCTACGGCCCTGGTTCATCACCGTGACTGCAGTGGCCGCCGTCCTGATCCCGCTGATCGGCGTCGCCATGACACAGCGAAATCAGGTGAGCTGGCTCAGACCTCCAAGATGGAACGATGTGTCTGCGCTGATCACAGTTTTCGCGGGCTCGCGAGCGCTGATCTTCTTCATGGCCGCGGCTATATCCGCGGGCGCTATCCTCACCAGCAAGAACGCCGGAAAGTACATGCAGCGCACGCCCATGGTCTGGTCGCTGGCGGCACCCTGGCTTCTCGTGCCGCCCACGACCCTGCTGCTGATTTCACAGCTCTACCCGCTCTATTCCGCCCGCTACGTGAGTATGAGCCTGCCGGCGCTCGCCCTGCTCGCCTCAGTTGGAGTCACCCGCGTGCCAGGCACCACATGGCTGATCCCTCTCGTCCTGTATGGCGCGTTGGCCGCCCCCTCACACATGGCTCAGCGTCGACAGTCGACCGAGCCCGACCAGTTGCGCGAAGCGGCCCGAATCATCAGCAGCCATGCGTCGCCCGGCGATGCAATCGTCTACCTACCCACCAACCGGCGGGCTGTCGCCGAGGCATACCCGGACGCTTTTCAACAACTCCGGGATGTGACCCTGAACGTGTCACCGGCGAGCGCGGGAAACTTAGGCGGCATCGAGGCTACCCCACAGGAGATCCGCCGCCGGCTAACTGACGCCACCCTGACCCGAGTATGGCTACTGGAAGGCGAACAGCTCTGGCGGGGCCCCACCCTGGACGCGCTCAATCACGCCAAGGTAGACGCACTAGAGAAAAGCTTCCGCCAAGACGGGCGATGGCGAGTGCGCAGCCTCACCCTCACCCTCTATGTCAGAACAGGACATTCGACAAGCGATCGTCGATCCGACAACCGAAGGTTGACAGGGGAGGGGTCTCCGGGTCATCTCTGATAACCCCTACAGGCTAGAAAGGGCACCCTCGAGGCGGAGCAGGTGTTCCTTGGCCGCCGGGCCGCCCGCATAGGCGGATCCCGGCGAGCCCGGCGATTCGACGGCGCGATGGCAGGGGACGATGACGCACACCGGGTTGCCGGCCAGCGCGTTGGCCACCGCGCGCAGCGCCTGCGGTCGCCCGATCCGCTGCGCGATCTCCTGATATGTCGTGACCTGGCCGTACGGCACGGCGAGCATCATCCGCACGACCGTCCGCGAGAAGCCGGTGACGAGCTGGAGATCGACCGGTGTGGAGAACGTGCGCAGCCGACCGGCGAAATAGGCGTCCAGCTCCCGGCGGACCGGGTCGAGCCGACGCGGATCCGGCCCGATGAACGAGCCGATCGCACGGGAGACGCGCTCGAAGACCGCGTGCTCGTCGTCATAGCTGCAGATCGCCACGCCGCGGCCGGTCACCGCCAGGGTCAGCCGTCCGACCGGGGCGTCCACATGCCCGAACGCCACCTCGGGGGGCGACTCGCCGACATAACCCGGCGCGGTCACGCGCAACAGGGCCTCGAGGTCCTCTGTGGACATTGGCGCCCCGCTTTCTCTCACTCCGTGGCAGCAGCGTATCGGAGCCATCTCAAGCTGCCGGAAAAGCCCAAGATCAAAAGGTGAAAGGGGGCACGATGGTGACGTGGGTGACTTCAAGGCCAAGGACGCGTGGGACGAGGACGGCATCGCGCGCGCCGTCGTCGCCGGCTCCCCCGACGCGATCGTCGCCCTCGACCGGGACCTGTCCGTGCTGAGCTGGAACGCCGCGGCCGAGCGGCTGTTCGGCTGGCCGGCCGAGGAGATCGTCGGCCGCCGGCCGCCGATCGTGCCGGACGAGCTGATGGCCGAGCACAACGCCGTGCTCGAACGCGTGCGCACGGCCTCGGACGCCCGGGGCCGGGTGTCCCTGCGCACCAAGCGCTTCCACCGGGACGGCGCGCTCCTCGACCTGCGGGTGGACACGAGCGCGCTGCGTTCGGAGGGCGGGGCGCTGCTCGGCTACGTCAGCGTCTATCACTCGGCCGAGGACGACGACGCCGCCCAGGGCAGGGCCGTCAGGCGCGCGCTGCTGGTCCGGCGGCTGACCGACGTGGTCGGGGACATCAACGCGGCGCTCGACCTTCCCGTCGTGCTCGACCGCATCGCCGCCAGTCTCACCGACCTCACCGGCGCCGACGCCGGCGGTTTCGTGTCGATCGAGGGTGATCGCCTGCGCCTGGTCGGCGTCCACCGGCTGCCGGAGGCGCTGCGCGGGGTCACCGCCGATCTGCACACCAGCCTTGTGGACAAGCTGCTGCGCACCGGCAAGACCGTGCTGCTGGAGACCGGCCCGGAGGGGTTCGGCGATCTGGTCTGGGCTCGGGTTCCCGGCCTGCACACGATCGCCGTGGGGCTGGCGGTCGTCGGCGGACGTCCTTATGGGGCGCTCTACGCCTTGTTCTCCAAGCGCAAGGCGGGCCACCTGGAGCTGGAGCTCCTCGAACTGCTCGCGGGCCACGCCGGCATCGCGGTCGGCAACGCCATGGCCTATCAGGAGGCGGTGCGGCAGCGCGCCCACGAACGCGCGGTGTTCGACGCCAGCGCCGACGGCATAGCCGTACTGGACGGGAGCGGACGGGTCATCCGGTGGAACCCGGCGGCGACCGAGCTGACCGACGTCGCCGCCGAGGACGCGATCGGCGGTCCGCCGCCCTTTTCGCTGCCCGAGCCGGGGGCCAAGCTCACCTTCCAGCTTCACTGCGACCGCCTTCCCCCTGGCCGGTGGCTCGACGTGCTGTGCGCGGAGATCCCCGAGACCGGGGAGATCGTGGTGGACTTCCGCGACGTGACCCGGGCGAAGGAACTGGAGGAGGCCAAGGACCTGTTCCTCGCCACCACCAGCCATGAGCTGCGCACCCCGATCACGATCGTGCGCGGGTTCGCCAGCACGCTCGACGCCCGCTGGGATCACCTGTCCGACGACGAGCGGCGTTCCGCCGTACGGACCATCGCGGAGCGGTCGCGGGCACTCGGGCAGCTCATCGATCACCTGCTGCTCGGGGCACGGGCCGGCGCCGACGAACTCAAGGTCAAGGTCGAGCTCTTCGATCTGGCCGATCGGGTCCGCGCGGCGACCCTGGGACTGCCGGTGCTGTCCGACCGGCACCGGGTCGAGGTGGACATCCCGCCCGGCCTGCCGTCCGTGTACGGCGACCCGCTGGCGACCGACATCCTGCTCGGTCAGCTGCTGGAGAACGCGTTCAAGTACTCCCCCGACGGCGGGTTGATCCGGGTGGGGGCGTGGCCGGAGGACGACCTGGTCGTCCTCGTCGTCGACGACGAGGGGATCGGCATCGCGCCCGGCGACCGGGAGCGGATCTTCGAACGGTTCGTCCAGGCCGACAGCGGCAACCGGCGCAGGTTCGGCGGGGTCGGCCTCGGCCTCCACATCGTGCGTAGCCTCGCCAGGGCCCAGGGTGGTGATGTCACCGCTCTGCCCAGGTCCGGAGGAGGCACCCGAATGCGGGTCGTTCTCAACCGGGCCCGCCCGGACCGCTCATCCGATACCTCATCCGACACACCGGAGGGGTAACAGGCTTGCCTGGCAAGAGCTGATCTATTGTCCAATGTGCACAAGCTGTGATCGGAGCACGGTTTCCCCGTCGATCCAACGGGGCATTTCGGTCGTACTGGGGCTGTTGTTCTCCTCAGGAGGCGGTGTCTCTGCCAAGGGACGGTCTTCTGCGGGACTGAATCGGGGAGGTGAGTGCGACGAGCGTCGTGCTACTGCCGTACGCACCGTCGAGCGTCGCCGTCGCACGTCAGCGCCTCAGTGCCGAGCTGCTGGCCACGGGTGTGAGCGCCGGAGTGGTCGATGACGTGGTCCTGGTGATGAGTGAACTGCTGAGCAATGCCCTGCGACACGCGCATCCCCTGCCGTCCGGCCAGCTCAGAGCCGCCTGGCACTGCTCGGAGAGCCAGATAGAGGTGGCGGTCAGCGATGGCGGGGCCACCACCGAGCCGCGGGCCGGCCGTCCCACGCTCTCGTCGCTGGGCGGCCGGGGGCTGGGCATCGTCGAATACCTCGCGGATCGCTGGGGGGTCCGCCACGAGGCGGAGGCGACCACCGTCTGGGCCGTCCTGGCCGCCTCCTGGGCCAGCCGAAACGGCAACAACCGGACAACCGGCACTCCCGCCCTCCGCGAGGTGGGCTAAACCGCGACTGGACCGAGCAGCGCGCCAACCCCGTCGAGTAATCCGATCCGCGCCATCCGTCACATTCCGCCAGGACACGCCGAACCGGCCGGGCAGAATGACCAGCCCGGCCAGGAGTCAGACGAACGGGCCGGGGAGGACCCGGACGGGGATCACCTTTATCGGTTCTCGGTTTAGCGGTTCATCGGGAGAGCTTCCCGACCACGGTGATCGCCGCCACGACGAAGAATGCGACGATCGCGAGGATGAGCAGGAACTTCAGCGTCGCGAACAACGCGGGGATGATGAATCCGAACACCAGCCAGAGGGCGAGGATGATCCCCAGGACGGTCAGCGCGATACGGGCCATAGCCACAAGGTACGCGGTGGCACCGACAAGTGCGAGCTTGATCGCATGCGTCGGAGCAATCGCCGTACCGGGGGTCGGGCAGTGACCCCAGGTCAAGAGATCATGTCCAGGTTTCACGTGAATCATGCCTTCTCGGTATGAGAGACATGGATGTCAGGTCGCCAGAGCTGGAGCCCCTGATAGGCGGCGGAAACAGCTCGGCCAGACTTAACGTGGGGATGTGCGTTGCGGAGAATCGCCCCACGCGAACCGGCTGATGGGAAACGACTGATGCATAAGCGCGCCTCCCGCGTCCTGGTCGCCGAGAGCGACCCCGCCGTCGCCGAGGTGGTGGCCCACTACCTGGAACGCGAGGGCCACGAGGTGGAATGCGTGGACGACGGCGTCGAGGCGCTCGGTCGAGCCATCGCCGACCCTCCCGACCTGATCGTCCTCGATCTGGTGCTGCCCGGGCTGGACGGCCTCCAGGTCTGCCGGAAGGTACGCGAGCAGCTACCGGTTCCCGTCATCATGATCACCGCTCTCGGACACGAGATCGACCGCGTCGCCGATCTGGAGACGGGTGCCGACGACTACGTCACCAAGCCGTTCAGCCCGCGCGAGCTCGCGCTCCGCGTCCAGTCCGTGCTGCGCCGGGCGCGCGGCGGCCCGGCCGCCCCCGACGACCACCGGCCCGCCCGGACCACCCGATCAGGCCAGGGCGGCCGGGGCACCCTGCCGGCCACGTCCCATGCCCTCGCCCCCGCAGGGACGACCGTGCTGCGCGACAGCGACCTGGTCGTGGAGCCGGGGACCCGCCAGGCGTGGCTGGCCGACAGGGAGATCACGCTGACGGCGCGGGAGTTCGACCTGCTCGTCTACCTGCTGCGCAACCCGCGTCAGGCGTTCAGCCGAGCCGAGCTGCTCAATCGGGTGTGGGGATGGTCCTTCGGCGACTCCTCGACCGTGACCGTCCACGTGCGCAGGCTCCGCGAGAAGATCGAACCGGATCCGACCGATCCCAAGCGGATCGTCACGGTCTGGGGCGTCGGCTACCGCTATGAGCCGTTGCCGTGACACCCGGATGGAAACGGGTCGAGATAGCAGGCGAATTCGCGATAGTTCATCGGTCAGTCGGACATGTCGGGTGGCAGGCCATGGGGTACGGCGATCACGCCGGGTGGGCCGGCCGTACCGGGAATTCCCGGTGCTCCGGGCACTCCGGACAGTCCAAGGGCTCCGGGCGCTCCGAGTGCTCCTGGTGCCCCCGGTGAGAAGGCATCGGACATGGCGCGGAAGGTCGGGCACGGCCAGCGCCACATGCAGCTGCGGCAGCGCAGGATCGGATTGGCGGTGTCGCTCGTGATCCCGCCCGCGTCCCTCGGCTGATGGAGATCGAGCAGCCGGATGCCGAGCTCGGCCAGGCACAGCAGATCTTCGCGGGCCGTGGCGAGGAAGTCGAGGTCCCCGCCCGTCAGCTTCGCGCTGATCGGGACGTACCCCTCCCGGTTGATCAGCGAGCGCAGCGGATCTGCGGTTTCGCGCCACGACGACGCCTTGGCACTGCGGACCTGTACGTTCTCCAGCCGCTCACGCAACGACCGCCGCTGGGGGTCTTCTGGTTGTTCAGCGTTCATGATTCTCCGGGCCCACTGTCCTCGGCGCCCGCCCTCCTTCGCGAAGCGATGACCAAGACCAGGAGGTTCCGGGCTTTCCATCCGGCCCTACCGGCGTCGCACACCGTCAAGCTTCGCGCACTCCGCGTTTGCTCGCCCCCGAAATCGGGGACAAAGGGCGGACGACTCTTCGGGGTTTCTGGCGGAGCGTGACCCGAGGCCGGTACGGCGCTAGTGTGCGCCTCGTGGAGCTCAAAGTCGCGACCCGATCTCAGGCAGGCCAGGCCGTCATGGCCATCTACGGCGAAATCGACCTATACACCGCTCCTCGGCTGCAGGCCGAGTTCACCCGCGTGCTGGAGGCCGGGCCGGACCGAGTGGTCATCGACATGTCCGGGGTGGAGTTCTGCGACTCCACCGGCATGAACGTCCTCCTGTCCGCGCTCAAACGCCTGCGCGAGCGTGGCGGTACGCTGGAGGTCGCCGCGCCCCGGCCTGCCGTACGGAAGATCCTGCAGGTCACCGGCCTGGACTCGGTGTTCACCGTGCATGAGGCCGTGCCGGCCGACATGCTCACGGCCGATCAGCAGGGCTGACCGCATGGGTGATGTAGTGGTACCTGAGCAGGACACCGCCGTCGTGATCCCGGCCAAGGACGAGGCCGACCGGATCGGCGGCACGGTGACCGCCGCCCTGAAGCTGCCCGGTGTGGATCTCGTGGTGGTCGTCGACGACGGCTCGTCCGACGAGACCGGCCGGGTGGCCAGGGCGGCGGGCGCCCGGGTCGTACGGCACAGCCGTAACCGCGGCAAGGCCGCCGCGATGGAGACGGGCGCGGAGGCCGTACGGCTCCTCGACGAGGGTGGCGAGGTCGCGCGGCATCTGCTGTTCCTCGACGCGGACCTGGGCGAGACCGCGCAGGCCGCGGCGGCGCTGATCACGCCGGTGCGGGCCGGCGAGGCGGACATGACCATCGCGACGTTCGCGACCCGCGTCAAGCTGGGCGGGCACGGCATCGTCGTACGGCTCGCCCGCGAGGGGATCAAGCGGCTGACCGGCTGGACACCGTCCCAACCGCTCAACGGGCAGCGCTGCCTGACCCGGGCGGCCTTCGAGGCGGCCCGTCCGCTCGCCCACGGTTTCGGTGTCGAGACCGGCATGACCATCGATCTGCTGCGCAAGAGCTTCCGAGTGATCGAGGTCGAGGTCGAGATGGCCCACCGGGCGACCGGCAACGACCTGCGGGGGCAGCTCCACCGGGCCAGGCAGCTCCGCGATGTCGGCCGGGCTCTCGCCGCCCGCGAGCTCCCCTCGTTCCTCCCCTGACACCCCGCCACCCCGACTTCCACCCTCCGCCGTGATCTTGCGTTTTCTCGCACACATGCCCTCGACCAGCGAATCCTCCGTTCGTGATCTTGCAGAATCTCGCATGGACATCGCCCGACCTGCACCGATGGCTTTTGTGATCTTGCACTTGCCCGACAATGCAAGATCACGAATGACGTCCGCCCAGGTCATGGCCACACCGTGCGAGAAACTGCAAGATCACGGAGTGTGACCGCTCAGGTCGCGGCCGTACCATGCGAGAATTCGCAAGATCACGGTGGAGGGGTGGTGGCCGGGATGGCTGGGGTGGCGGGTCTCCGGAGCCTCCGGAGCCTCCGGGTCGTCCGGGCCGTGGGTCTCGTGGCGATCTCGCTGTCGATCCTCGCCACGATCACCATCGGCGTCCTCGGCCCGTCGGCCATGGTGCCGGAACTCGCCGACGGCCATGGAAACCCCGTGTCGGAGCACGCGTACGGCTCCGGCAACCCCGGGCCGACGCTCGCGGGCGGCGCTGGAAGCATCGGTCTGAGTGCGGTGGGCCGGCAGCCGCCGTACTCGCTCGACCTGTCCCCCGACGGCCACCTCGTCATCGGGATCGCCGCGGCCGCCATCGTCCTCGGCGCGATCGGCCTCGCCTCCGGTCTGTTCGCCGTACGGCTGATGCCCTCGGCCCGTCGTCTCCTGATCGCCGGGTGTCTGGCCGCCGGCGTGCTGGCCTTCCTGCCGCCCTCGGGCTCCTCCGATCACCTCAACTACGCGGCGTACGGCAGGATCGCCGTGCTCGGGCACGACCCGTACGTGACCGTGCCCGCCGATCTGCCGGCCGACCCGGTGGCCGGCGCGGTCGAGGAGTGGCGCAAAACGCCCAGCGTCTACGGCCCGGTAGCGACGGCCGTACAGACCCTGGCGAGCCACGTCGGCGGCGACTCGGTCCGGCTGACGGTGTTCGTCCTGGCCGTCGTCAACTCGGCCGCCTTCATCGTCACCGGACTCCTGCTCCACCGCCTCACCAGGGGCGATCCGGTCCGGCAGCGCCGGGCCGCCCTCCTCTGGACGGCCAATCCGCTGCTCGTCTATCACCTGGTGGCAGGCATGCACCTCGACACGCTGGCGATCGCGCCCGCCGTGGCGGGCATGCTCGCGCTGGCGGCCATGAGGCGTGCGCCCGACCGCCCGGCTCTCGCCGTACCGCTGGGTGTGGCGCTCGGCACGGGCATCGCCGTGAAGGTCACGACCGGACTCGTCGCCCTCGGCCCGGCCTGGGAGCTGCGGCGACGCCCGGCGAGGCCGGCCCTCGTCGCCGGGTCGGCGCTGGCCACCGTGCTGGCCTGCTACTGGGCGGCCGGACCGCATGCGCTCGACCAGGTGCGCAACGCGAGCAAGACGGTGTCGCTCGCCACCCCGTGGAAGCTCGTCAAGCAGGCGCTGCAGGCCGTCTTCGGTCCGGG
>BCRI01000103.1 GCA_001552515.1 Sphaerimonospora mesophila NBRC 14179 = JCM 3151 | reverse complement strand
AAAGACAAGGTCACCGGGCTGCCGGTGTGGCAGGTGCCGGTGATGGACGCCGACCCCTCGCTGAAGGCCGCGCAGAAGACGGTGACCGTGAAGATCCTCGCCGAGGTTCAGCCGGTCGTCCCGCCGTCGCTGCCGGGGCTGCCGATCGCGCCGCTCGAGTTCGACGGGCTGGAGGTCAAGCCGTACGTGCAGCAGGCCACCGGCCGCCTGGCCTACTCGATCTCGGCGCGGGTGATGCGGGCACCGCGCCCGCAGTCGGCCAAGACCACCGGCTCGGCGGGTAAGGAGGCGGCGGCGTGATGAGCCGGGACCCCTACACCTACGTCACGGTGTCGATCGACTCCGACGAAGCGCCGCGCGTCGGGATCTCGTTCTACACCTCCGGCCTGCGCGTCACATCGGGCGTCCTCGACTCGGGTCGGCCGTTCCTCGACATCCGCAGCAAGACGGCCGATGTGTCGATCTCGACCACCGGGGCCGGCGCGGTCACCTCCACCGACCTGGAGAACGCCCGGCAGATCGCCGACGCCGCCGCGTCCTACCTGGCCGACTGCGAGCGCCTGCACCACCAGCACTCCTGCAGCCCCAGTCCGGCCATCCCTCCCAGCGGCGAGGCGGCGGCCTGACCACACAAGGCGGGGCCGCTGGAACTGGCATTCCAGCGGCCCCCGGATCTCCCACACACGCAAATGCTTGAGAGGACACGAGTCTAATGTTCAAGAAACTTCCCGGAGACGAGGCGCGCAACCTCGTCTCCACGACCCCTGACACGGCGGTCGTGTTCCGCCCGGCCGTCGTCAAGACCCCCGCGATCGTCACGCTCGTGATCTGGTTCTTCCGGCTGGTCGCGGGCCTGGTCCGCCTCGTCGTCCGTCACCCCGTCGCGGTCGCCGTGCCGGTCGGGCTCGGGGTCGTCTGGATCGCCTACGGCCGGACCATGGCGTTGACCGTGGCCGGGTTCATCCCCGCGATGGGGCTGTCGTGGTTCCTGCTGGAGCGGGATTCCTTCCTGCGCCTGGTCGGCTGGCGACTGCTCGCCTGGTGGCGGCTCGTCTTCGTCTACCGGCGGCACTGGCAGCCCGTCATGGTCATCTCCGGCCTCGGCCGCCACCTACGCGGCCGGGACTACCTGCCCCACCTCCGCCGCGTCACCTGCGACGAGTGGGCCGACCGCGTCAGCGTGAAGATGCTCGCCGGACAGGCCGTCAAAGACTGGGCCGACCGCGCCGAACACCTGGCCCACGGGTTCGGCGCCCCCTCCTGCCGGGTCACGGTGGCGCGGGCGGGCCGTCTGGTGCTGACCTTCCCCCGCCGTGACCCGCTGGCCGTGCCGCTGCCCGCCGTCCCCGTTCCCGATGATCCGGACGTGGGGCCGGTCGAGATCGGCCGGTGCGAAGACGGGCGTCCGCTGCGGCTGAAGGTCCACGGCACCCACGTCCTGATCGCGGGCGCCACCGGTGCGGGCAAGGGCTCCTACCTGTGGGGCACCATCCGCGGCCTGCTGCCTGCGATCCGCGCGGGCCTCGTCCAGGTCTGGGCCTTGGACCCGAAGCGGATGGAGCTGTCCTTCGGGCGCGCTCTCTTCGGCTCCCGGTATGCGGCTGATCCGGCGGAGTGCGCCGATCTGCTCGACGAAGCGGTCTCGGCGATGCAGGAGCGGGCCGACCGGTTCGCCGGCCTCCAGCGCTCCCACGCGCCCACGGTGGATGACCCGTTCATCCTCGTGATCGTCGACGAGGTAGCGTTCCTCACCGCCTACCAGCCGGACAAGCACCTCCGCCAGCGCATCACCGCCGCCCTGGCCACGCTGACCACGCAGGGCCGGGCCGTGGGCGTCGGCATCATGGCCGCGCTTCAAGACCCCCGCAAGGAGGTCATGAACATCCGCAACCTGTTCCCCGACAAGATCGCCCTACGGCTCGACGAGTCCGAGCAGGTGGACATGGTCCTCGGCGACGGCGCACGCGACCGGGGCGCACTGGCCGATCACATCTCACCCATCCCACACCGCGGGGCCGGAGTCGGCTACCTCCGCCTGGAGACCTCACCCGATCCGGTGCGGGTGCGAGCGGCCTACGTCTCCGACGCCGACATCCGCGACATGGTCCAGCGCTACGGCAACGCCAGCACGGGCGGCACGGACACCGGACACTGCTCCGCGAGCACGGACGCCGGGCAAGTCGGCGACGGCGCGGCCGAGGGCTACGAGTACGGAAGCGAGGCGGCCTGACCATGACCTGCCTCGCTCACATCCTCGACGGCCTGCACTGCCCCGGCTGCGGCACCCTCGACGCGCTCTGGCTCGACTCGCTGCGCGGCATCGTCGAGTGCGCCGAATGCGGCCACAAAGCCCGCGCCCTGGTCGACGGCCCCGGCCTGCTCGACCTCTTTGGCACCGTCGAGTCAGCCGACAGCCTCGACGACCTCGGCTCGCTCGACAACCTCGACGCCATCGGCGTGTGCGGGGGTGGCTGGTGACCCACCCGAACGACCGGGCGACGCCTCGGGCGGTGCGGATGGCGATGCCGCTCGCCCGGGACGTCGTCGAAGAGATCGCCAAACAGTACGGGGTGTGCATCCGCCCGGTTCCGCTCAAGCGCATGGATCTCGTCACCGGGCAGGTTGAGATCGTCGATGTGCCGTGCGGGGCCACGCTGGAGAGCAAGTGCCCGCCGTGCGCCAAGCGGAACCGGCAACTCCGGATGGCGCAGTGTCGGGAGGGCTGGCATCTGGAGGCCGATCCGGTCAACACCCCCGACGAGGCCGACGACTATCAGCGTCACCTCGTCGAACTGCGGGCCGACGCCCAGGTCTGGCGCGACCAAGCCGAAAAGGCCGGCGACGACACCACCGACCTGGACGCCGCCCTCGCCGACCTGGATGAGGAGATCAACGCTGCGGGCATGCGCGGCAACGTGCTGGGCCGCACCTCCGGCAAGCGGTCCCGCTCAACCCGGAGGCGGCAGGATGCACCGGACCTGCCCAAGCGGCAGATGAGCCCAACGACGCTCGGACGGACCTTCACCACGAAGGACGGCAAGACCTTCCGCCCGTCGATGTTCCTCACGCTCACCCTCCCGTCCTACGGGCGGATCAGAGACGGCGTGCCCGTCGATCCCTCGACGTACGACTATGCGCGGGCGGCTCGGGATGCGCTGCACTTCTCCAAGCTGGTGGACCGCTTCGTGCAGAACCTGCGGCGTGTGGCGGGCTATGACGTGCAGTACTTCGCCACGGTCGAACCTCAGAAGCGGCTCGCGCCGCATCTGCACATGGCCGTACGCGGCACCCTGCCACGGGCAGAGCTGCGGCAGATCGTCGCGGCGACCTACCACCAAGTGTGGTGGGCACCCGTCGACCGGATCGTCTTCGAAGGCGACCACCTGCCCGTCTGGGCGGACGGGGTCGGCTACCTCGACCCGGAAACCGGTGAGGTCCTGCCCACCTGGGACCAGGCGCTCGACCAGCTCGACGCCGACGAGGACGCCGAGCCGCTACATGTGCTCCGCTTCGGTGAACAGATGGACATCAAGGGCGTCTTGGCCGGAAGCCCAGACGCCGACCAGTTGATCCGTTACCTGGCGAAGTACCTGACCAAGTCCCTCGGCGACGGGCTCGGTACGGACAACTCAGCTCAGCGGACGCATGTTGAGCGGCTGCTCGACGCGCTGCGGTTCGAGCCGTGCGCGCCGACGTGCCCGAACTGGCTGCGGTACGGCATCCAGCCCAAGGGCGCCAAGGCGGGGATGGCCCCCGGCCGGTGCAAGGGCAAGGCACACAAGCCTGAGCACCTCGGCTACGCGGGCCGCCGCGTCCTCGTCTCGCGGAAATGGTCGAACAAGTCCCTCAGCGAGCACAAGCAGGACCGGCGCACCTGGGTCCTGGAAGCCCTAGGTCTCCCCAACGGCGAACCGGCCGACCCCCACCGCTACCTCTGGCGGCCGGTCAAGCCCACTGACGCCGACCTCGATCCGATCGGCGTACGGCTGTTGCGCTCGGTCCACGAACGCCAGCGCTGGCGCGACCACATGGACCGGCTCAGAGCAGAAGCACAGGGACAAGATTTTTCGGCAACTGAAGGGAGGGCAGCGTGATGGACAGACTCTTCTACCGACCCAAGGACGCCGCCGTCGTCCTCGGCATGAGCCGTACGGCGGTCTTCCGACTGATCAAGAGCGGTGAGCTTCGCTCGTTCAAGTACGACGGGTATCGGCTCGTCCCGGCTGACGCTCTTCAGGAGTTCGCCCGACGTCTGGAGGAGGCGGCCTGATGGGCACTCGTAAGCCGAATGGGCGCTCCTCGATCTACCTCGGCAAAGACGGTCTGTGGCACGGTTACGTCACTGTCGGCGTCAAGCCGGACGGCTCTCCCGATCGACGGCACCGCAAGGCGAAGACGGAGGCCGAGGTCACGCGCAAGGTCCGCGAGCTGGAGAGCCAGCGGCAGACGGGGCAGGTCAGCAAGCCCGGCAAGGCTCCCACCGTGGCGGAGTGGATGACCGAATACCTCGACGTGATCTGCGAACGGCTGGTCGCATCGGGGAAGATGGCGCCCCGAACCCTCGACGACTACCGGTCGAAGACCCGCCACTGGATCATTCCGCTGCTCGGCCGTCACCGCCTCGACCGGCTCGCCCCCGAGCACCTGGACAAGGCATACACGACCATGCTTGAGCAGGGCCGGTCGTCGAGCACGGTTCTCAAGGTCCACCGCATCCTGTCCCGCGCCCTGAAGATTGCCATGCGCCGGAGCAAGGTCACGAGGAACGTCGCCACGCTCATTGACGCTCCCGTCGCGGCCGATCCCGACCTTGAGCCGCTGACGCGGAACGAGACGCGCAAGATCCTGGAGGCGGCCAAGTCGCGCAGGAACGCCGCGCGCTGGTCCGTGGCCCTTGCCCTCGGCATCCGCCAAGGCGAAGCGCTCGGCCTCCGGTGGTCCTTCGTCGGCTTGGAGACCGGCGTGATCAAAGCCTGGTACCAGGCACAGCGGTCCCCGTGGCGGCACGGCTGCGACGATCCCCACGGGTGCGGCAAGGAGTGGCATCGGTGGCCGTGCAAGCCGCGGTGCAAAACCCACAAACACGATCCCGACTGTCCACAGGACTGCAAGCGACGCGGTCACGTCTGCCCGGCGCGGACATGCGCGAAGGACTGCACCGGCCACGCCGACCGGTGCCCGAAGCGCACGGGTGGCGGCATCATCTTTCGGCAACGCAAGGGCCGCAGTCGGCTGACCCTCCAGTGTCCGCCCGAACTGCTTCCGATCCTGAAAGAGCACAAGAAGCTTCAGGACGCCGAGCGGGCAGAGGCCGGCGACCTCTGGGAGGATCACGACCTGCTGTTCCCGACGAGGCGGGGCCGACCGATGGAGCGCAGCGAGGACTACAAGATGTGGAAGGCGCTGCTCCGGCAGGCCGGAGTGAGGGAAGCCCGGCTACACGACGCCCGCCACACCGCCGGAACCCTCCTCGTCGAGCAGGGCGTACACATCCGCGTCGTGCAAGAGATCCTCGGCCACGCCCGTGTCACGACCACCGAGCGGTATACGCACGTCGCCAGCCTCCAGGTGAAGGACGCGAGCGAGCGCATGGGCGCCGCTCTCTGGGGAGACGACGACTAATTGCAACCCAAACTGCAACCCTCACGGGTCTGGAGATCAGAAAGCCCCTCCCGCCGTGATCGACGAGAGGGGCTCTGAAGTGCGGAGGCTCGGGGATTTGAACCCCGGATGGGCGGTAAACCCAAACCGCATTAGCAGTGCGGCGCCATAGACCTGACTAGGCGAAGCCTCCCCGGTGGAGTTGCTCAGGACAGCGTACCGGCGATCGCGCAACGCGGCAAAGCGGAATCGCGACCGGGTTCGCCGGTGGGACCGGCACGTGTCGTGAACCTCTCACCTAGACGATATGCGCAGGCAGGGCCTGCCGTGTCCACCGACACACAGGTTGTCCCCAGCTTCATGCACAGCCCTTATCCACAAGGTGTGGATAAGGGCTGTGTGCAACCTGTGAATGACGGCCGAGCCATGCCTGCGGTACGGCTCAGGCCTTGCGGACGGCCTCGCCCTCGATCTCGATTTTGACCTTCTTGCCGACCAGGACACCACCGGCCTCCAGGGCCTGATTCCAGGTCAGGCCGAACTCCTCGCGGTCGATGTCGGTCTCGGCGGAGAAACCGAAGATCTCCTGACCCCAGGGGTTGGTCGCGGCGCCGGTGAACTCGACCTTGAGCTCGACCTCCTTGGTCACCTCGCGAATGGTCAGGTCGCCGACGATGGTGAACTCGTCACCGGAGTGGTCCTTGATCCGCTTGCCGCGGAAGGTGATCTCGGGGAACTTGTCGGCCGAGAGGAAGTCATCGCTCCGCAGGTGCGTGTCGCGGTCGGCGACGCCGGTGTCGATGGTGGCGGTCTTGAGCACGGCTTCGACGGTCGACTCCAGCGGGTTCTCCGCGATCACGATCTTGCCTTCGAACCCGCCGAAGTGACCGCGGACCTTGCTGACCATCATGTGCTTGACGACGAAGCCGACTCGCGTGTGGGCAAGGTCCAGCTCGAACTCACCGGGAACGGGGATCTTGATGCCTTCCCACTCACGAACGCTCATGGCTGCCCTCCAGGGTAGTTGCCGTGCGGATGTCTTCTGCAACAAATATCTACAGCACAACTATTCCCCGCGTCAACTATCTGTCCTAGACTTCGTCCATGGACCCTTTCGATGACCCCCGCCTCACGGCGATGGGCCTGCTGGCGGAGGTGTTCACCGGGCTGAGCAGCAAGACCAGCCGCACCTTCGCCGAAGCCGGAATCTCCGAGGTCGACTTCGAGACTCTCATCCGGCTGGCCCGCTCGCCCGAGCAGCGGCTGCGGATGAGCGACCTCGCCGCGCAGACGTCCCTGTCCACCAGCGGCATCACGCGCGTGGTCGACCGTCTCGAACGCGAAGGTCTGGTCGCCCGCCACGCGTGCGCAAGCGACCGCCGGGCGTCGTACGCCGCCCTGACCGAGGCCGGCGCGGCCCGTCTGCAGCGGTTGCTCCCCCAGCACCTCGAGGACATCGAGACCTGGTTCACCGGCCTGTTCTCTCCGGAGCAACTCGACCGATTCCTGGCCGCACTACGTGTGATCCGCGATGTCGTACGGCCAGGCGCCACCGCCGGCGTGCCCGGCAAGGCGTCCGTGAGCTGATCGGCGGAACACGCCGAGCACGCCGCCGGGCCGTGCCGTACCGCCATATCGGCACAGAACGGCGACACCCACGGCGAGAGCCGTACAAGTGGGGACCGAAATTTCCGGAAGAAGAACGCGAAACGGTGCGTCACTCTGGCGCGAATCATGAAATTCTGGTGAACTGCGTAATCCGCAGGAGTTCGCCGCAGTCAAGCACCGAGTCGCGCACCACCGGCGACCCCGCCGTCCCCCATCGAGCCTCTGGAGAGAACCCCGTGCGTTTCCTCCCGCGCGCCGCATCCGCCGTACTCGCCTCCGTCGCCATCGCGATCCCCGTGGTCACCGCCTCCCCGGCGGCCGCCGCCACCCGGCCGAAGAACGTGCCCAAGGACGCGATCGAGGTGACCGTGAAGAAGATCGTCGACGGGGACACCGTCGAGGTCACCACATCGAACGGAGCGACCGCGCTCGTCGGGCTCCTGGAGGCGGACGCTCCCGAGCAGGGCCTGTGCTGGTACGAGGAGGCGTTCGCCCGCCTGTCCGCCCTGCTTCCCGCCGGCAAGCCGGCCTACCTGCAGCGTGACGGAAAGATCGAGGCCGAAGACGGTCGCTACTTCTTCTACGTCTGGGGCCCCCAGGGCGCGTACGTCAACGGAGACATGGTCCGGAACGGCTACGCCCAGCCCGTGGTGAGCTACCCCGAGCACCGATACACGGACTGGCAGTTCAACGAGCAGTTGCGCGCCCAGATCGAGAAGCGGGGGATGTGGTCTGGCCCGTGCTGGGCACCCGACACCTATGACCGGCGCGACACGATCGAGGTCCCCCCAGGAGCCGGCCTCGACATGTCCACGGTCCCCGTCCAGCCGGCCGACCCCTCGCCCGTGCCGCCCGGTACGCACGCGTCACCCGAGCCGATCCCCCAGCCGGGCACGGGCAACCCGCAGGGCACCACTCCGGCGCCGGCTCCCAGCCCGACTCCGACCCCGACCCCGACTCCCACGCCGACCCCCGCCCCGGCGGTGACGCCGGGCCCGTGGCCGGACGGACCCGGCCTCGATCCCCACTTCGCCACCTGCGCTGAGGCCAACAAGAACGGCTACGGCAACTACGTCCGCGGCCGCGACGCCGAGTACGTCTGGTACCACGACAGGGACAACGACGGCGTGGTCTGCGAGTTCTGACACCACCGGCACCGACACCACCGGCACCACCCGGCACCACCGACACCGGCACCCACCGGGCACTGACACCACCCGACGCGGACATCCACCGGGACGCCGACATCCACCGGGCGCCGGCGTCCCTGATTCGGCGACGGCCGAGCCCGATCCCGGTGGGTCGGTCACACCACCAGGTCGCCGCGGAGCTTGGCCATCGCCCGGGAGACCGTGCTCTTGACCGTGCCCACGCTGATTCCGAGCGTCCTGGCGATCTCGGGCTCGGTCATGTCCTCGTAGTAGCGCAGCACGATGGCGGTCCGCTGCCGGGCCGGGAGCCGCTCGATGGCCTGCTCCAGCTCGTCGTAGCGATGCCGCGGATCGTGCTGGACCGGCACCTCGGGAAGCTCCTCCGAGGGATACTCCTCGAACTTGCGCCGCCGCCACCAGGAGATGTTGATGTTCACCATGGCCCGGCGAACATAGCCGTCGAGGGACGACCGGTCCTTGATCCGGTCCCAGGCCAGGTACGTCTTCGTGAGGGCGGACTGGAGCAGGTCCTCGGCGTCGCTGGGGTTCCCCGTGAGCTGATTGGCGACACGCAGCAGGGCCGTCCCACGGGACAGGACGTATGTACGGAACTCCTCGTGCTCCACGATCATGCGATCACCAGCCTGGCCTGGAGGGCGTCTCGTGCCAGAATCGCAGCCGCGCTCCGGAATCCGACCGAACCGACATCCTGGTTTCGCACTGCCATCGGCAAAGATCACGCAAGCTCGACAGCGGGATCTCTAGCGAAGCGGCCAGGCCACGGGCGGGATTTGCCCCGAAGTGGGAGATAACACGTTCCACCGGGAGGAGGAATGTTTCTCCCCCGGCTGTTTCTCACCGATGGATCCATCCGTGCCGGATCGCACGGCATGTGAAGGTAGAAACAGGAGGGGCGATGCCGTACCAGGACGTGGAACGTAGGCGAATGCTGGCGGCGGCCGTGCTGGGCCGCGACCTCCGGCCTCCCACCCCCGACCTCGACGGACGGGACGAGGGCGCCGGAGACGAGAGCGTGGAGGACGGGGGCGCCGGGAGTCCCGGCACGGGAAACGACCAGGTCCGGCTCATCGCGGTGAGCGGTCAGATCCTCGACATCAGCCCTCACCTGATCATCGTCGAGGACGACACCGGGGAGGAACGGCGGTTGGTCATCGCTCCGTGGGCGACCGCATGGCGGGGCGCCCCGCTGCCGCCCGCAGACCTCCCCATCGGGGCCCGGGTCGTCATCCGAGCACTGCGCTCCGGCACGGTCGCCGAGCGGATCTGGGCTGACATCACCCGAATGACCGGGATCATCCGCGACGTACGAGGCAGCCGAGACCTCACGATCGAGCTCGACGGCGGCGCCCACCGGAGGCCGCTTTCCGTCGTGGTCCCCTACCGTTTCTCCGGCAGGATCCGGGTGCGGCATCCGCAGCTCACGCCCGGCTATCTCTTCGACGCGATCGGCGTGCTGGACGACGGCACCGCGCTGGCGCATCTGCCCGCCACCTCGCAGCCGCCCTATCGAGGGAGGTCCGTGCCGCCGCCCCCGGCGTACGGAGGAACTCGGTCGGCGATCTCCGGAACCGCCGTCTGGGCCGATCTCGACGAGCACGGCGTGGCCTATCCGATGCTGGAGGCGGCCGACGTGGGCTGCGACGACGTCGGGGGCGCCTGCGCCGGCCTGCCGTACCTGGCGCTCGGCTCCCTGCTCAACGTGCGCAACGTGTGCGACGGCCGGTCGAGCACGCTGCCGATCGTGGCCTGCGGCTGCGTGGCCGGTCGGTTCTGCGACCGATGCCTGGAATGCGGCACCTCGCCTCGCGGGAGGCTCGTGGAGCTGTCCCCCGCGGCGTACGTCGAACTCGGTGGAGACTTGACCAAGGGCTGCTTCAACGCCCGCGTCGGATTGGGGTGAACGATGCTCGAAGTGCCTTCGAAGCATGCCGGTCTCGAGGTGATCGCGGCGGCCGCCCTGCCGATCCTGGTGGTGGTGCTGACCCTGAGCGGCGTCGCCAAACTGGCCATGCTCGCCGGTCGTCGGCAGGATGCTTCCGGGGTCTCACCGGGGTCGCTGAGCCGCCTCGGCCCGGCGGCGCTCGTGCCGGAGCGGTTCGCGACCGTGATGACGGTCCTCTGTGCGACGGCCGAGTTCGGGTTCGCAGCGGGGTTGGTGCTCGTCGATCACCCCGTCGGGCGCTGGCCGTCCGTGGCGTTCTTCGCGGTCGCGACGTACGTCCTGCTGGATCTGCGTCGTCGCCGGCCCGACGTGGGCTGCGGCTGCTTCGGCGAGGTCAGCTCGGCGCCGGTCGGGCTGCGGTCGATCGGGCGGACCGTGATCTTCACGGCCATGGCGATCGCCGTCGCGGTGGAGAACGTCACCTGGGCCGGGACGATGCACGCCTTCTCACCGGCATCATCACCGTCGGCGGTCTTCTGGCTCGGCGGCCTCGTGGTCCTGTTGCTCGCCCTGTCTCCCGAGATCGACGCGGCCGTGGCCCGGCTGCGCCACCGCCTGCCGTGCGAGCAGCGCCCGCAGCCCGCCGCCCGGGCCCTGGCCCGCCTGAAGTCCAGTACGGCATGGCGGGCATATGTCGGCATGCTCGAAGCGGATGAACCCACCGACACCTGGCGTGAGCTGTGCTGGCGGTTCTTCGTCTTCCCCGCCGGAGACGGCACCGATGTCGTGTTCGCCGTCCAGCTGAGCGGTCGCCGTCCGGCCGTCCGGTCCGCCGTCGTCAGCGATGGCGAGCCCCCACTCCCCTCTCTGCGGGAATCTATGCCTGTATCGGCCTGAGGCTATACAGGCATAGATTCCCGCATCGAGGCGCCGACCCCGCCCACTGCGATTCGAGCCGGCTTCAATTCGGCTCTCTACGGCTCTCTAGCTTCCCCTCTAGAAAGCCGTAGAGAGGTCTATGGGATCCCCTCGATCAGGGGATGGGACATTTCACCCTAAATCGGCTGAGCACGCAGAAACCTCCCGAAATGGGGGACGGTGAACCCGATCAGCCCGCGCTCCGCGCTGTAGATCAGCCCTTTCTTGATGAGGCTGTCCCGCGCCGGGGACAGGCTGGACGGCTTACGGCCGAGCGACACCGCGACGTCGGCCGTCGGCACGGGGTCATCGCCGAGCTGGGCCATCGCGTGCATGTAGTCGCGCTCGGCCGGGGTCGCCCGTTCGTAACGGCTGCCGAAGAAGCCGACGGCGAGCTCCTCCTCCGCCTCGGGGGCCGAGACCCTGATGTCGTCGGCGGTGATCGGGCTCCGCGGCGCGAGATCCCAGGCGACCTTGCCGTACGCCTGGACGAAGTAGGGGTAGCCGTCGGCCGCCTCGTAGAGCGCGTCGAGCGCGTCGGGGGTGAACTCGACGTCCTCCCGCGCGGCGGGCACGATCAACGCCATGTCCGCGGCGTCCCGGTCCAGCCGATCGATCCGGGCATATCGGAACAGCCGCTCCGAGTAACTCTTGCTGGCCGACAGCACGCTGGGCAGGTGCGGCAGACCGGCGCCGACCACGATCAGCGGCCCGCCGCTCTGGGAGAGCTCATGACAGGCCGCGCAGAGGGCCGAGATGTCCGGCGCACGCACGTCCTGCATCTCGTCGATGAACAGTGCGATGCCGACGCCGAGATCGGTCGCGACACCGGCGGCGTCGACGAACAGCTCGGTGAGGTCGATCTCCAGGTCGCCCGAGTCGGCCCGGCCCCGCGAGGCCGGCACGTCGATGGCGGGCGACCAGTGGGAGGTGCCCTTGGCGGCGGCCGGGTCCCGCATCGCGAACGCCTTGAGCACGCCGAGGAACTCCTCGATGCGCTCGGGCGCCCGATGCCGGGGGGCGAGCTCCCTCGTGGCCATGTGCAGCGCGGCGGCGACCGAACGGCGGATCGACTGATCCGGCCTGGCCTCGATCTTTCCGGTGCCCCACAACCGCTGCATGGCCATGGACTTGAACGTGTTGAGCAGGACGGTCTTGCCGACGCCACGCAGGCCGGTCAGCACCATGCTCCGCTCTGGGCGGCCACGGGCCACCCGTTCGAGCACGATCTCGAACTGCTGCAGCTCACGGTCGCGCCCCGCGAGCTCCGGAGGTCGCTGACCCGCGCCGGGGGCGTAGGGATTGCGCACAGGGTCCACGCTCTCGGACTTTATGACGGCGTATAGCGGCCGCCCTAGATTTCCGTAGAAAGCGCTACGGCGTGTCGCCGGCGGCCTGGCCGGAGCACGTCGCACGCGAGCCGAATCGACCGGTACCCGGGGAGAGGGGACGGCGGGAGCGGGTGCGCAAGCCGTCGGCACAGCCATGGGACACCCCTCAGCAGTCAGAACATGGACCGAACCCGTGTTCGATCCGCTGCCCAAGACTGTAGCGCCTCCTCGAACACATGCGCGACGCTTTCCCGGAAAATCTCCAACCGATCTATGAGGCGAACTCCCAGGTCAGGTGATCTCTCCGGGGCGAGAACCCCCGGGCGCGTCAGGTGATCTCCACGAGCGGGAGCCGTACGCCGGAGTCGGCCGAGGCGACCGCGGACAGCCGCTGCCGTGCCAGCGCCGGCCAGGCCTGGACGGCGCAGAAGGGCGCGCACTGATCCTGATCCGAGCGGGTGCCGACATGGACGCAGCACTGCACGAGACGTTCCTCGATCATGGTGGACATGTCCATGAACGGCTTGATCGTGATGCGGACGATCCGCTCGCCGAGCAGCCGCCGCAGCCGGCGACGCCGACCGGGCAGCGCCGAGGACGCGAGTGTCAGCAGCGTCGGCAGGCCGATGTCGCAGTTCGCCCCGATGTTCCGCCAGATCTTGCCGATCTCGGGATGCGACAGCGACGACTGCTCCGACAGCAGACCGAGCAGCGACTCCTGTACGGCGAGGCGCAACTCACGCGGGATCTCCGAGTCGGCGATCCGGTTGGCGACCAGGCCGAGATGCTCCTTGAGCCGGTCGTGCCCGATCAGCGCGGTCAGCGACCGCCACCGGTCGGAGTCGTCGCGGATGAGGTAGCCGACCGAGCAGCAGTGGGGATGCGAGCAGGGCAGCGCGGTGAGATCCCGCCAGGTCACCAGCCCGTCCGTCTGCGGGCCGAGCCGCTTGAGCACGCCGGTGTGGGTGAGGCGGTCCAAGGGGTCGATCGGTCCCGATCTCCCGGAGCCGAACTGCGGCTGGATGGACACTCCGCCGACGAAGGGGGTGTCGAGCGCGAGCCGTACCACATCGCCGATCTCCCCGTCGTTCACGCCGAGGGCCGCGGTCATGACAAGCGTGGTGAAGATCTCCCGCTCGGACAGCCGCCGCAGCGCGTCCGCCTTGAGCCGCGTCAGGTCTCCACCTCGGTGGTGGCGGGAGGCCTCGGCGGAGACCCCGTCGTACTGCAGGTAGATCTCGACCCGCTCGCGATGCCCGGTCAGCAGGTCGAGCAGCGCGTCGTCCCTCGCGACGAGCAGCCCGTTGGTGTTGATCAGGATGCGGGTGATCGGCCGGGTCACGAGCTCGGCGAGCAGTTCGGACAGGCGTGGGTGCAGGGTGGGCTCGCCGCCGCTCAGCATGAGCACGTCGAGCCGGCCGTTCTCACGGGCGAGCCGCTGGTCGACGTTGGCCAGGATCTCCGGCACCGGCACGACGCCGCGCAGGTCGGGCGACGACTCGGTGAAGCAGGTCGGGCAGCGCAGGTTGCACACCTCCGCCACATCCTCCAGCAGGATGCACGTGTGCTGCGTCTGCATCTCCGGCAGTCCCCGCAGGTACGCCATGGGAACCGGGTCGAAGTTCCCGGGGACGTCGGGCCGGTGTGCCTTCGTGGGCGCGGTCCACTCCTCCAGGTAGGCGAGGATCTCCGGGTCCTCGTCGTAGAGGGTGCGGACCAGGCCGTGCGTACGGCAGCCGCGCTCCAGATAGACCAGGTCGTCTCTGGCGACGAGGCGGCCTGACAGACGCGCGACCTCCGAAAGCGGCCGGTCCGGGTGCTCGTCGTGGCAGCGCGGGCAGAACGCGTTGACGTAACGCAGGATCCGGTCGCCACGAAGAGACATTCCGGTGGTCACAGTGCGCCGTCCACATAGATCGAGGGGTTTACGCCGGTGCAGAACCCCGCGGTGCCGATGGAGACCAGCGCCCAGCCGATCATCAAACCCAGACCGAGACCCTTGCTCCACGGCTTGCGCAGCATGATCAGCACGATGCCGCCCACGAGCGCGATGGCCGCGAGGAGCACCGCCGCGACCCCGACGACCACCAGCTTGCCGTCGCCGCGCACCGAGTCGGCCACGGTGATCGTGGCGAAGAACGCCATCAGGTTGATGAATACGAACACGATGATGCCGACGAACGTCAGCGCGACGACGACACCGCCGGAGGAACCCGACGACGGCGGCGGCCGCCAACCCGGCGGCGGCCATGGGGGGCCGGGCGGAGGACCGGGCGGACGTCCGGGTGGAGTGGGGGGATTCGGCGGCCCGGGGGGTGGGTTCATTTGCTCTCCTGACGAATCGTCACGCTGTCATCCGTGTGGTCACCAACCGTGCCACCCGCCGCCTCTTCGCGGAAGGTGCCGCCGTCGGGATCGCGGCGTGCCGGCCCTCTCCCAAGGGAACCGACCGCCGGCAGGCGATCGTAGAACCCTCTGCGGTAGCCGTACGTGAGCCGGATCGCGACGAGCACGAGCCCGGGAAGGAGGAACCACTGCGGACGGGTCAGATCGAGCCAGACCGTCTCGTTGGCCCTGGTGAACTCGACGAGGAACCGGAACCCGGCGTACGCCGCCACATAGAGGGTGAACAGCTCGCCGGGTCGGCTGACCCGGCCACGCGCCCACACCAGCGCACCGAACATCGCGAGCTGGAAGACGATCTCGTAGAGGAACGAGGGATGCATGGGCTGCCCGGTCAGGCAGCCGAGGCATTCCGGCACCGACGCCGGGGCTCGGATCCCCCACGGCAACTCGGTGGGACGCCCCGGGGCCTCGGTGAGGAAACACCCGATGCGGCCCACGGCCATGCCCAGCGCCACCGCCGGTGCGAACAGATCGCCGGTCTTCTCCCGATATCCGATGAGCCGTTTTGCGATCAGCACGCCGGCGTACGCCCCGGTCAGGCCGCCCAGAACGCTACGGGAGCCGAACATCCACGCCTCAAGGAGCGTGGGGTTGAGCGCCGGATCGAGATGTTCGGCCCATCCGGACACACGCATCCCGATCGCGCCGCCGACCAGGGCGCCGGCGACGGCGAACAGCGACTCCTCCCGAAGCGCACCCCTGCGCCGCGCCTCCAGCACGAACACCACGCTCGCGACGACCACCCCGAGGACCACGAAGAAGTCGTGGGTCGGGATGGTCAGCGCGCCGAAGCGCAGCTCAGGGATCACGACGCTCACCCTAGCGGCCCCCTCCGACGATTCCGATCCCCGGTTTCCGCGGCCGACTCCGCCGACCACGTGACGCGAACGTCAGCCGACGACTGCAAGATCATGGTTGGTGAAACACCTGGTCAACGGCACGGCCTACGAGTTTCTGCGAGATCACGAAGGGAAATCGCCTGGTCGCGGCGGATGGCTGCGAGAAACTGCAAGATCACGCCCAGGGGGTGGGGGGTGTGGGGCGTCGTACGGGCGGGGCGGAGGTAGCCTGCGCCTATGGCACGCTTACGAAATCCCAGGTCAGCGATATTGGCGATGACCATCGTGGGCGTCACCGCCTGCGCGGGTGGAAACACGGCGGGAACCACGGGGGGAGACACCACGGGAGGCCCGGCCGGGGCCGCCGCGTCCGGCGTGCCCGCCGCCACCGCCTCGTCCGCCGTTACCTACACCACGTCTCCTGGCCCGTCGCCGGCGCCCACACCGTCGGCCTCGGCCGAGCCGCCCGAGTTCTCGGCAACGATCGTGTCGGTGTCGCGGGACGAGGTTCCGTACTCATGGCAGCCGAACTGCCCGGTGCCGCTGAGCCGGCTCCGGAAGATCACGATGACCTACTGGGGCTTCGACGACCGGGCGCACACCGGCGAGATGGTGGTGAACCGGGACGTCGCCGACGACGTCGTCTCGGTCTTCCGCAAGCTGTACGACCAGCGCTATCCGATCCGGCGGATGGAATCGGTCGATGTGTACAAGGGCAGCGACTACGACTCCATCGAGGCGGACAACACCTCGGCCTTCAACTGCCGGAGGGCGACCGGCTCGGGCAGTTGGTCCGAGCACGCCTACGGCCGGGCGGTCGATCTCAACCCGCGGGAGAACCCCTTCGTGTACGGCGACGGGTCGTACGCGCACAAGAACGCGAGAGCGTACGTCGGCAGACCGGAAAAGCCCGGTGTGATCCACGCCGGCGACAAGGTGGTGCGGGCGTTCGAGAAGATCGGCTGGGGCTGGGGCGGCTACTGGTCCGGCTACAAGGACTACCAGCACTTCTCCGCCAGCGGCCGATAGGACCCGGGCAACGATGGCACCACCGGCGGAAGAAAGGATAATGACCGTTTCCGTCGCCGAAACGACCGTTATTCCATTTCGATCCGGTCTGCCGGATAGATGGCCAGGAATGAATCAAACGATCAATCGGTAGCACCAAGTCAGCGCGTCGATTCCGGGGCGTTACGCCACCCGGAAATAGAACGGGACCCTGTCGTCGTTACGGGAGGTCCCATTGATTACGCGCCGGCTCAGAAAGTCCGCCGACGACCATGGCCGGGAGGCGATGGCCATGTCGCGGACGCACCACTGGAAGACCCGCATCCTGACGGTCGCGGCCGCGATCGCCATGGCCGCCGGGCTGGCCCCGTCGGCGGCACCGCCCGCCACGGCCGATGCCGACACGGCGCAGGCACGTGAGATCGCCTATGTCGCCGACTCCTCCTCGGACGACGTCTCGGCGATCGACACCCGCACCAACACCGTCGTCGCCCTCATCCCGGTCGGCGACACTCCCCGGGGCGTGGCGGTCGGCCCGGACGGCACCCGTGTCTACGTCGTCAACAACGGTGCGAACACGGTCTCGGTCCTCGACACCGCGACCAACACCGTCATCGACACCATCCCCGTCGGAGACCGCCCCGTGCAGGTGGCGGTCGGCTCGGACGGCACCCGCGCCTACGTCACCAACGGCGATGACGACACGGTCTCGGTCATCGACACCATCGGCAGGACCGTCGTCGCCACCGTCCCCGTAGGGAGCGCGCCTCTCGGCGTCGCGGCCACGCCCGGCGGCACCCGCGTCTACGTCGTCAACAACGGTGCGAACACGGTCTCGGTCCTCGACACCGCCACGAACACGGTCATCGACACCATTCCGGTCGGGAGCTTCCCACAGGGAGTGGCGGTCAACCCGGAGGGCACCCGCGTCTACGTCACCGACTTCGGCACGAACGACGTCTCGGTCATCGACGCAGCGACCAACACCGTGATCGACACCATTCCCGTCGGGAACGGCCCACGGGGAGTGGCGGTCAATCCGGAGGGCACCCGCGCCTACGTCACCGACTTCGAGTCCAACACCGTGTCGGTCATCGACACCACCACCAACACGGTCATCGACACCGTCACCGTCGGAGTCACCCCCGCGGAGGTGGCGGTCAACTCCGACGGCAGCCGCGCCTACGTCACCAACCTCGACAGCGGCAACGTCTCCGTCATCGACACCACCACCGACACCGTCGTCGGCACCGTCCCGGTCGGGAACGCTCCCGTCGGCGTGGCCGTGGCACCCATCCGCACCGCATCGCCCCAGCCGCCCATCGCCCGCAGGCCGGCCAAGGTGAAGGCCAGGGTGGACAACATCATGTGAGACGCCCGTCCGTACGCCTTGGGACAGCGGTGGCCGATGTGCCCGGCAGGCCGTACGGAGCGCTCGGAAAAGTCCTGAAGGCCCCCGGGAGAACCGCGTGCCGACCGGGGGCCTCGGCATGCCCCAGCACAGGGAGCGTTTCCCATCGTTCGTACGGATTCACACCATCGCTTTTCGTGAATTACGCCCCGAACAGCGCCCAAGCCGCGTTCGCCGATCCTAATGGGAGAAATCCGAATGATGGCCAGGAAACGATCAAGCTATCAGCCGGAAGTGCCAAACCGCCGCGCCGGTCGCGGGATGCGACTCCGCCCCGACCTAGAACGGGATCTGCCATCTCTATGGGAGGTCCAATTGCTTACACGCTGGACGAGAAAGTCCGCCCATGACGGCGGCCGGGAAAATCCGGCCATGTCGCAGAAGCGGAGTTGGAAGACCCGCTTCCGGGCGACGGTGGCCGCGGCGGCCATCACGGTCACCGGTCTGGCACCGTTGGCCGCACCGACGGCGACCACTGCCACGGCCGCCACAGTCGTGGCGGAGACCGCGACCGGGGCGGCCACCAACACGACGTGGCAGGCACGGCAGGTCACCTACGTGGCCGACTTCGGCTCGAACACCGTCTCTGTGATCAACACCCTGGACAACAGAGTGGTCGCCACGATCCCCGTCGGCACCGGTCCCATCGGCGTGGCCGTCACACCGAACGGCGACCGCGCCTACGTCACCAACTTCGAGTCCAACACCGTCTCGGTGATCGACACCCGGACCGACACCGTCATCGCCACGATCCCCGTCGGCGCCAACCCACGCGGGGTCGCCATCACGCCGAACGGCGACCGGGTCTACGTCACCAACCAGGGCTCGGGCAACGTCTCGGTCATCGACACCGCGACCGACACCGTTCTGACCACGGTCTCCGTGGGGGCCGCTCCCGACGGCGTGGCCATCACGCCGAACGGCGACCGGGTGTACGTCGTCGCCGGCGGCGACAACGAGGTCTCGGTCATCGACACCGCGACCAACACGCGCATCGACGTCATCACGGTCGGAGCCGACCCCAGGCAGGTGGCCATCACGCCGAACGGCACCCGCGCCTACGTCACCGACAACGGCGACAACACGGTCTCCGTCATCGACATCGCCACCGGCACGGTCATCCGCACCATCGAGCTCCTCTGCGGCAGCGGTCCCGTCGGCGTGGCGGTCTCGCCCGGCGGCGCCCGCGTCTACGTCACCAGTCCCCGGCCCGGTGCCGTACCGGGCATCGTCTCCGTCATCGGCACCGCCACCGACGCGGTCATCTCCATGATTCCGGTCGGGAACGAGCCCGACGGAGTCGCCTTCACCGCCGGTGGGACACGCGCCTACGTCGCCAACTCCGGTTCGAACAACGTGTCGGTGATCAACACCCGCACCAACCTGGTCGCCGCCACCGTCGCCGTCGGGACCTTCCCCGAGGGAGTGGCCGTGAAGCGCGTCCGCACCGTGCCGACCCGGCCGCCCGTCACCCGGCGACCGGTAACGGTCGAGGCCGACGCGACCAACGCCGGCTGACGGCCGGCGCACCCGAGGCCGGAGGCCCCCGGCGAATTCCGCCGAGCCGGGGGCCCCGGCTTTTCCCGACCTGAGCGAATTTCCATTCTTCTCGGCTCATGCCGCACTTGTCGGGATGTGAGCGATGTGATCTCGGAAACCCGAGGAGGGGTCGGCGAATCACGCGGAGATTCATCCGGAATGATGACCAGGAATGCATCAAGTGACCAGCCGCGAGCACCAAACCGGTGTGCCGATTCCAGGACGAGCAGCCCTCCAGTCGTAGAACGGGATTTGACAGCTCTAGGGGAGGTCCAATTGCTTACACGCTGGACGAGAAGATCCGAGAATATCTCGGGTGGTGAAGCGACCGAAGCGACCGAAGCGACCGAAATGACGGACCTGTCGCGCGGGCGGGGGTGGCGGTCCCTGGTCCGGGCATCGGCGGCCGCGGCGGTCGTCGCGATCGGCCTGACACCGCTGGCGCCCCCGCCCGCCGGGGCGGAAACCGCGGCGCAGCGGACCCGGCAGAAGGCCTACGTGGTCGACTCGGGCGCGAGCAAGGTGGCGGTCGTCGACGTCACCACCGACACCGTGACCACGACCATTCCGGTCGGGAGCAGCCCCAACGGGGTTGCGGTCACGCCCGACGGCACCCGCGCCTACGTCACCAACAACGGCTCGGACGACGTCTCGGTGATCAGCACGCGTACCGACACCGTCACCGCGACCGTCCCCGTCGGGAACAGCCCGTTCGCGGTCGCGGTCACGCCCGACGGCACCCGCGCCTACGTCACCAACTTCGCGTCCGACAACGTGTCGGCCATCGACACGGCCACCAACACCATCGCCGCCACCATCTCGCTCGGCGCCGGGACCAATCCCGAGGGCCTGGCGATCACTCCCGACGGCGCCCGCGCCTACGTCGCCGACACCGGCAAGAACACCGTCTCCGTGATCGACACGGCCACCAACACCGTCACCACCACGATCCCGATCGGCGCCGGATCCGTTCCGGTCGATGTGGCGATCACTCCGGACGGCGCCCGCGCCTACGTCGCCGACATCGGCACGGACACCGTCTCGGCGATCGACACGGCCACCGACACCATCATCGCCACCATCCCCGTCGGGACCAATCCCGTCGGGCTGGCGATCAAACCGGACGGCACCCGCGCCTACGTGGCCGACAACGTCTCGAACAACGTGTCAGTGATCGACACGGCCGCCAACGCCGTTGTCGCCACCGTCCCCGTCGGGACCGCTCCACTGGACGTGGCGATCACTCCCGACGGCACCCACGCCTACGTCACCAACTTCGCGTCCAACAACGTGTCCGTGATCAACACGACCACCGACACCGTCATCGCCACCGTCCCGACGGGAGCCGGGAGCCGACCCGTCGGCGTGGCCGTGGCCCGCATCATCGAGGTGACCCCTCGACTTCCCAGCAGGCCGCTGCCCCGCATCAGGACCGATGTGGCGCAGACGATGGGCGGCGAAATCCGACCGGCCCAGATCGCCACCCGGATGGGGCGGCGAGTCGAACAGTGGCAGGCACCCCACTGGAGAATCGTCTCGGATAACGGCTGGACGAGCCGATCGATCACACAGCGGTAATCCGTACCGAACTATCTCGAACCCGGCGCAAGAAAAGCCTGGCACCCGGCGAAGATCGCAATCGCGGTCTCCGCCGGGGGTCCACGCCATGGCCTGCCGGCGCGATGGCCCGTACGCCAAGGACGAAGCGGAAGAAAAGAACAGCGCCCGCTCCTCCGGCCGGAAGGAGGCGGGCGCGTGTCCGCCGAATATGACATCTCCTGATTCACCGAAAGCGGGGGGAATCAAGAGTGAGGTTGTCACAACCTAACGGTCCGGGGCTCGTCTAATCACGGAAACTGCTTACCTGTTCATAACGATCGGTCATCGGGCTCATCACGCCCGACCCGAGCGCGGATCCAGATGGGATGGCCCGGACACCGGCCGGGCCGCGCGCGGCAGGGCAAGATGGGGTCATGGCGGAGAACGACGGAGACGGCTGGATCCTGTGTTCTCGCGGGCACCGGCACTGGGGTCTGCACGGGGCGGCCGGTCTGCTCGCCGTCCACCACACGCTCGACGGCATGCCGTACGTCCTGCTGCAGAAACGCGCGTGGTGGAGCCATCACGGCGGAACCTGGGGGCTGCCGGGCGGCGCGTGCGACAGCCACGAGGACGCGATCACCGGTGCGCTGCGCGAAGCGCACGAGGAGGCCGCGCTCACGGCCGACCTCGTCCGCGTACAGGGTCTGTACGTCGACGACCACGGCGGCTGGTCGTACCAGACCGTGATCGCCCAGGCGGACGGACTGCTCGACGCGGAACCCGCCAACGGCGAGAGCACCGACATGCGCTGGATGTCGGCCGAGGAGGTCACCACCCAGGTGCTCCACCCCGGCTTCGCCGACTCCTGGCCGAGCATCCGGACCGCGCTCAATCCGCTCGTCGTCGTCCTCGACCTGGCCAACATCATCGGAGCCCGCGCCGAGCACGGTTGGTGGCGGGACCGGGCCGGGGCCGCCGGTCGCCTGCTCGACGAACTGGTCCCGCTCACCTCCGGTGGGCTGCGCCGTACGCCCGAAGGGCTGCCCGATCTGGCCCGCTGGTTCCCCCGCATCGTCGTCGTGCTGGAGGGCGCGGCCCGCGGGATCGATCCGGAGGTACGGGACGACCGTACGACCGTGGTGCGGGCATCGGGCAGCGGGGATGACGCGATCGTGGCGGCCGTCCGCGACAGACGGCCATGGGAGAAGGTCCTCGTGGTCACCGCCGACCGCGGGCTGCGGCAGCGGGTCACCGCGCTCGGCGCGCTCGTCACCGGCCCCCGCTGGCTGCTCGGCCAACTCTGAGAAGGCCCCACTGAGAAGGCCCCACTGAGGAGACGACTCGGAGGAGACGACTCGGAGAAGACGACTCGGAGAAGACGACTCGGAGAAGACGGCTAAGAACGGACGAGGGCGGGCGACCCCCCGGATGGCCGCCCGCCCTGTCATCGGTCGGATTCGCTTATCGGCGTCGCCGCCCGGCTCTCAGAGTCGCTGCCAGAGAGCGGGAACGTTGGGCGGATCCCAGCCGGGCAGCGACGTGTGCGACTGGAGGCACCGGTAGCGCACGCCGTTGTAGGTCACGATGTCGCCCGCGTTGTACTGAGTCCACTCCGCCCAGGTGGTCTCCCCGCCATCACCACCGTTGACCGTCACCGAGAACGTCGCCGCATGGCCGGCCGACGCACCGGAGGCGTTCAGGCTGATCGCGTAAGTACCTGCCGGGGTGTTGGCCGACGTGGCGACCGTCACCGTGGCGCTCTGCCCCGAGTTGATCGTGGACGGGCTGAACGACACGGTGACCCCGGAGGGCGCGTTCGAGGCCGACAGCGACAAGGACTGAGCGTTACCGCGGGTCACCTGGGTGCTGAGGGTCGTGGTCGCCGACTGACCGGCCTGCACGGTGGCCGACGCCGGGTTCACCGACACCGAGAAGTCGTTCGGGGACGGCGACGGGGACGGCGACGGAGACGTGCCGTCCACCGTGAGCTTCCACAACACGTTCGCGATGGCGTCGCTGTTCCGGTCCAGCGCCGTCGTGTTGATGTTGCTCGGGTAGCGGTCGCAGGAGGAGTGGTAGCACGAGTCGTACGCCTGGCCGGCCGTGCCGCCCCACTTCTGGGCCTGCGCCGACGTCATGCGTCCCTCGGCCCCGCTGAACAGTCCACCGACCCGCACGCCGGCGTTCTTGAACGGCGCATGGTCACTGCGGCCGTCGGCACCGGTCTCCGGCTCTGTCGGCACGTTGATCGAGGCGAAGTAGTCGTTGAACGCCCTCTGGATGGTGGCGTCGTCCCGGTAGACGAAGTACCCGGGGTTCGGCGAGCCGAGCATGTCGAAGTTGAGGTACGACTCGACGCCGGACGCCCCACCGTTCTGGACGTAGTACTGCGACCCGATCATGCCCGACTCCTCGGCGGCCCACCAGCCGAATCGCACGTGCTTGGTGAGGGTCGGGTTCTTGGCCGCCAGGGCCAGCGCGACCTCGAGCAGGGCCGCGGAGCCGGAGCCGTTGTCGTTGATGCCGGGGCCGGCCGACACACTGTCGAGGTGACCACCGAGCATCACGGTCGGGCTGCTGGGCCCGCGAGTCCAGTCGGCGATCAGGTTGGCGTGGGTCCTGCCGCCGTAGGAGAAGTTCTGGACCCGCGTCTGATAACCGGCCGCGTCCAGCTTGCCCTTGATGTAGTTCAGCGACGCGGTGTGGCCCGCGGTCCCGCTCGCCCGGTTGCCGCCGTTGCTCGTGGCGATCGACTGCAGCTGGCTCAGGTGCGCGGTGACGTTGCCGATCGAGATGTCCGGCGCCTCACCACCCGGCGGCGGCTGGTCGTTGCCCACCGTGAGGGAGTACGTCGCCTCGCGGTCGACGCTGGAGCCGTCGGCGACGACCGTCACCTGGTACGTGCCGCCCGGGGCGACGGAGGAGGCGGACAGGGTCAGCGTGGACGACTGGCCCGCGGTGATCGTGGCCGGGTTGAACGACGCGGTCACACCGCTCGGCAGCGAACGGGCGCTCAGGTTGATCGACTGGGCGCTGCCGCCGGTGACCGCGGTGTTGACCCGGGTCGTGACCGACTGACCGCCCTGGACGCTGCCGGAGGTCGGGCTCAGCGACAGCGAGTAGTCGTTGCCGGGCTGGGCGGTGCAGGTCGGCTCACCGGACTGGGCGTTGACGCTGACCGCGCTCCAGGCCGCCTTGACCGCGTTGAACTCGGTGCAGCTGCCCGGGAAGAGCGACAGCGCGGCGCGCAGGGTGGCCACGCGGGCCTTGGCGTGGGTCCAGGGGGCGGTCTTGGTGTTCAGGCCGCCCATGAAGATCTGGCCGGCCTTCTGGATGCCGATGCCCGTCACGGTCGAGCCGTTGCAGGTCGAGCTGGAGGGCTTGCCGCCGCCGGGG
>BCRI01000102.1 GCA_001552515.1 Sphaerimonospora mesophila NBRC 14179 = JCM 3151 | reverse complement strand
GGCGGGGGGAGGGGGATCACGGCGGGGGGGGATGTCGCGGGAGAACACGCGTGGGTGGGACCTCCTCGCCCACACCGCGTCAGCCGGGGCGTCCCCCGAGGGGACCGAAATCGATCCAGGGAGCGGTGCCGATTCCCGGGAGAGAAAAAGAGAAAGCCTCGTGGGGGAAGCTCTGCTTCCGACCGTACAAGGCTGCCTTCTGGTGGGCAAGGGGGGAGTTGAACCCCCACGTCCTCTCGGACACACGGACCTGAACCGTGCGCGTCTGCCATTCCGCCACTTGCCCGTCGCGGTTGCCCCCCAGTTGCTGGGTTGCGTGGAAAGGTTAGCACGTAACCGCCCGTGGTACCGAACCCGGATACGATCCTTCCTAAGGGACGTCGGCGACGGGCAGCATTTGTCAGAACATGACCTACGCAGCACCGGAGCGGTCGCGACCAACAGTGAGTGGAGGGAGGTATCCGGTGGGAGTCCTTCAGCGCTTCGAGCGAAGGCTCGAAGGGTTGGTTGAAGGGGCCTTTGCGCGCGCGTTCAAGTCCGATCTCCAGCCGGTCGAGGTGGCCAGCGCCGTACAGAGGGAGATGGACGAGCGGGCCGCGATCGTCGCTCAGGGTCGCACGCTCGTGCCTAACGACTTCGTGGTGGAGCTCTCGATCACCGACAGTGAGCGGCTGGAGGTGTACGCCGACAGCCTGAGTCACGAGTTGGCGAACCTTGCCCGGGAGTACGCGAAGGAGCAGGGATACTCGTTCGTGGGACCGGTCCGAGTGCGGTTCGAAACCGCCGACGATCTCGCGGTCGGACTGTTCCGGATCAGGTCGGGCGTCATCCGGGGGGCGACGGTCGAGCAGGACGAGATCCGCCAGCCGGTGAGCGACCTGCCCGCGAGTCGGCCGAGCGCGTTCGTGGGGCGCCCTCGCCTGCTGGTCTCCACCCAGGATGATCCGCAGGGGCAGCGGTCCTATGAGCTGACCACGCCGGTGACCCTGCTCGGGCGCGGCACCGATTGCGATCTTCGGCTCGTGGATCCGGGCGTGTCACGGCATCATGCGGAGTTAAGGGTGGAGGGGCAGCAGGTTGTGCTCGTCGACCTGGGGTCCACGAACGGTACCTTCGTCAACGGCCAGCCGATCCGCAGGATCGAAATGCAGGACGGGACGAGGGTGACACTGGGTCGAACGACTCTGGTGTTCCGGCGAGATTAGAGGTAGACAAGCGGTCCATGTCCGAGCTAACGCTGCTGCTGATCCGGCTCGCCTTCCTGGCGTTGCTGTGGTTCTTCGTGATTGCCGCGGTCGGCGTCATCCGGACAGACCTGTTCGGCCCGCGTACGGCTCCCGCGTCCGCACGGAAGCCGGCCAAGCAGGCCAGGCCCATGCCGAAGCCCAAGCAGAAGAAGGGCGAACCCCGCCAACTGATCGTCACTGGTGGCCCCCTGCAAGGGACCATCATCAACCTTACGGAGATGCCCATCACCATAGGCCGGGCGAACGACGCCACGCTGGTCCTCAGCGACGACTACGCCTCCAGCCGGCACGCCCGGTTGTTTCCCCAGGACGGCCAGTGGATCCTTGAAGATCTCGGATCGACCAACGGCACGTACCTTGAACGCTCTAAAGTGACCCGCCCGACCCCGGTGCCCCTCGGAGTTCCGATCCGCATCGGCAAAACCGTCATCGAATTGCGCAAATGACAATCGCACTCCGCTACGCCGCTCGCTCGGACGTCGGTCTCCTCCGTGAGGGGAACGAGGACTCGGCGTATGCCAGCGGCCGCCTGCTCGCCGTCGCCGACGGCATGGGCGGGCATGCCCACGGTGAGGTGGCCAGTTCGGTCGCCATCGCCGCAATATCGTCCCTGGACCGCGGCGCGGATCACGGGGACGCCTTCGGCGGTGACCTGCTCGGCGACATCGAGGCGGCGGTCCGGGACGCCAACCATCAGCTACACGCGATGGTGGCCCGGGACCCGACCCTCAAGGGCATGGGCACCACCCTTACCGCGATGCTCTGGCAGGGTTCCCGCTTCGCGCTCGTCCACGTGGGGGACTCCCGCGCGTACATGCTGCGTGGTGACGAGCTCTTCCAGATCACGCACGACCACACGCTCGTCCAGTCCCTGGTGGACGACGGCCGCATCACCCAGGAGGAGGCGGCCAACCACCCGCAGCGCTCGATTCTCCTCCGGGCGCTCGACGGGAGCGGTGAGGTCGACCCCGACCTGCAGGACCGGGAGGCCCAGGTGGGCGACCGGTACCTGCTCTGCTCCGACGGCCTGTCCACGGTCGTGAGCGCCGAGACCCTGCACCACACGCTCACGACGGTCGAAGACCCAGAAGACGTCGTGCGGCAGCTCATCGACCTCGCCAACCGGGGCGGCGGACCGGACAACATCACCTGCGTGGTCGCGGATGTGATCGACGTGGGCGACGCGCCGCCGCCCGCAGCCGCCGCCGCGATCGTGGGCGCGGCCGGTTCCGGCCGGGGGTTCGGACCGGCTTCGACGGGAGGCGAACCCACCCCGGGGGCGATGGCCGCCACCGCGCCGCAACCCGTGATCACGGACGAGGACCTCGACGACGAACCCGTGCGGGGGAGCAGATCCTCCGCACGGCGGTCCAGGGGAGGGGGCTCGGGGAAGCGCAGATCCTGGCTGCGGCCGGCCACTGCGGTCGTGGTCGTCGCCGCGGTGGTGGGCGGCGGTGGCTACTTCGGCTACCAGTGGACCCAGAGTCAGTACTACGTCGGCGCCAGCGGAGACGAGCTGGTGGTCTTCCAGGGCGTCGACGTCGAACTCGGGTCGGTCTCGTTCAAGAAGGTCGCCTACACCGAGCAGGACGCCCGCGTCTCCGCCCTCGCCCCCGTGCTCCAGGACCAGGTGCGCAGCGGCATCCCCGTGGACGACCTCCAGGCGGGCATCGCCCGGATAAAGAGCTTCAACTCCGCTGACGGCGCCAAGCAGAACGCCGAGAAGCAGGACACCCCCGGACAGGACGAGACCCCCGGACAGGACGACACCCCCGGACAGGACACCGTCAACCAGGACGTCGCGACGACCCCGACCTCCGCGAGGTCCGGTCCGTGAGTGCTGTCGAAGCCACGCCCGTACCGATGACCGCGAAACGGCGCGGCGCCCAGCTCGGGATGCTCGCCTTCGCCGTACTCATCGTGATGGGCGCCTACGCGAGCGTCGGCCTCGGACTCGACGGCGAGATCCCGTCGGGCATGCTCACGTACGGCCTCGGCCTCGGCGGGCTGATGCTCGCCGCCTACCTGGTGCTCGCGAAGTTCGCGCCGTGGGCCGACCCCCTTCTGCTTCCCCTCGTGACGCTGGTCAACGGCCTCGGGCTGGTCATGATCTACCGGATCGAGCAGACCGGTCAGGACGGGGCGAACGCCACCAACCAGCTCATGTGGACGGCGCTCGGCGTCGTGATGTTCGCCGCGACCGTGATCGTGCTGAAGGACCATCGCATCCTTCAGCGCTTCACGTACACCGCCGGCTTCGCCGGCCTCGTGCTGCTCGTGCTGCCGGTGCTGCCGCTCCTCGGCACGGAGATCAACGGCTCCCGCATCTGGATCCACATCGGCGGCTTCTCCATCCAGCCAGGTGAGTTCGCCAAGCTCGCCCTCGTGGTCTTCTTCGCCGGCTACCTCGTCGCCAAGCGAGACGTGCTGGCCCTGGCCGGGCGCCGGCTGCTGTTCATCGACCTTCCGCGCGCCCGCGACCTCGGCCCCGTGCTCATCACCTGGGCGGTGAGCATCGTCGTCCTCATCCTGGAGAAGGACCTCGGGACGTCGCTGCTGCTGTTCGGCACGTTCATCGCGATGCTCTACATCGCGACCCAGCGCACCTCGTGGGTGCTCATCGGGATCCTGCTCTTCGTCGGCGGCGCCCTCCTGGCCGGGCAGGTCTTCAGCCACGTCCAGGTCCGCTTCCGCGGCTGGCTGGACGCCGAGTCGAACGACCTCTACTTCGACGGGGTCAGCTACCAGCTCATGGAGGGCCTGTTCGCCATGGGCTCCGGTGGCATCCTCGGCACCGGGCTCGGCATGGGGCATCCGCGCCGGATCCCGTTCTCCTTCTCGGACTTCATCTTCGCGGCCACGGGGGAGGAGCTGGGCCTCACCGGTCTGATGGCCCTGCTCATGGTGTACGCGCTGATCGTCGAGCGAGGGCTGCGTACGGCCCTGGCCTCCCGTGACCCGTTCTCCAAGCTGCTGGCGGGCGGGCTGTCGTTCATCCTGGCCTGGCAGCTGTTCATCATCGTCGGCGGTGTGACGCGGCTGATCCCGCTGACCGGCCTGGTGACGCCGTTCATGTCGGCCGGCGGGTCGGCGCTGCTGGCCAACTGGATACTGATCGCGTTGCTGGTACGGATGTCCGACGCGGCCAGACGCCCCCCACCGCAGGCGATCCAGGACGAGGGACTCACCCAGGTGATGCAGCGATGAACGGCACGCTCAAGCGGATCGCGGTGGCCTGCCTGCTCATGTTCGGCCTGCTCATGGCCAACGTGACCTACCTGGGCGCGGTGAAGGCCGAGGGGTTGCGGAAGGATCCGCGCAACGTCCGGGCCTTCTTGGCCCGCTACAACGTCGACCGCGGGTGGATCACCGCGAACGACGGGAAGGTCACGCTGGCCAAGACCGTCGACACCGGGAGCAAGGATTTCCGGTTCGCCAGGGAGTATCCGGAAGGAAAGGCGTTCGCGCACGTCGTCGGGTTCTTCGCGCCGGAGAGCTCGTCCGGCATCGAGGGCGCCGAGGGCCGCTATCTCGACGGCAGTCACCCGGACATGGTCGTACGCCGCGCCGTCGACATGATCAGCGGCAAACCGGCCAAGGGCGCCAGCGTCGACCTGACCCTGAACGCCGAGGCACAGAAGATCGCCTACAAGGATCTGGCGGGCACCGGCAAACGGGGCGCCGTCGTGGCGCTGAACCCGCAGACCGGGGCGATCCTCACCATGGTCTCCGTGCCGTCCTACGACCCGAACCCGCTCGCCCTGGCGGACAAGTCGAAGGTCAACGACGCCTACCGGAAGCTGGACAAGGACAAGGACAAGCCGCTGCTCAACCGGGCCATCGATCTGACCTACGCGCCCGGCTCCACCTTCAAGGCCATCACGGCCGCCGCCTACCTGGAGGACGACAGCTCCCGGGACGAGAACACGATGCTCGACGCGCCGGACGCGCTGCCGCTGCCGGGGACCAATCTCCAGCTGCGCAACTACCACGGCGAGTCCTGCGGCGGACGCGCGACGCTGCTCGCGGCGCTGACGATCTCGTGCAACACGCCCTTCGCCCAGATGGGCATGGATCTCGGCTACGACAAGATGAAGGAGCAGGCCGAGAGGTTCGGCATCGGCAAGCCCCTGGAGATCCCGCTGATGGTGCAGCCGAGCGACATCGGTCCTGAGGAGGACAAGGCCGCGCTGGCCATGACCTCGATCGGCCAGCGCAGCAACCAGATGACGCCGCTGCAGATGGCCATGGTGGCCGCCGGCATCGCCAACGGGGGCACGGTCATGAAGCCGTACCTGGTGAACAAGATCCTCGGACCGGACGGCAGCGAGATCGACGTCACCCGGCCCAAGGAGCTGAGCGAGGCCGTCAGCCCCGAGGTCGCCGCCGAGCTGACCAAGATGATGATCAACGTGGTCCAGAGCGGCACCGGAAACAGGGCCCAGGTTCCCGGCGTCACCATCGCGGGCAAGACGGGCACGGCGGAGACCGAGAAGAACAAGCCCTCCCACGCCTGGTTCATCGCGTTCGACGCCGACGAGGACCCGCAGGTCGCCGTGGCGGTCTTCATCGAGGCCGGCAGCGCGGGGAACGACGCCACCGGCGGTGTGATCGCGGCGCCCATCGCGCGTGACGTCATGCAGGCGGTGCTCGGCCGGTGACCTCAGCGGACTCGATGCTCAGCGGACGTTACCGCCTGACCTCTCCGATCGCCGCCGGGGGGATGGGAGAGGTCTGGCGGGCCGTCGACGAGTTGCTGGGCCGTGAGGTCGCGGTGAAGCTGCTGCGCAGCCATGTCGCGGCCGACCCGTCGTTTCGCGACAGGTTCCGCGCCGAGGCGCGGATCACGGCGGGGCTGGCCGACCCCGGCATCGCCCAGGTCTTCGACTACGGCGAGTCGAACGGCGACGCCTACCTCGTCATGGAGCTGGTGATAGGTGAGCCGCTGTCGGCGATCCTGGCCAGGCACGGGGCGCTCGACCCGCAGGTCGCGCTCGACGTGGTCGAGCAGACCGCCAGGGGGCTTTACGCGGCGCACCGGGCCGGGGTCATCCACCGCGACATCAAGCCGGGGAACCTGCTCGTCACCGAGGACGGGCAGGTGAAGATCACCGACTTCGGCATCGCCCGCGCACTGGAGGCGGCGCCGCTGACCCGGACCGGGATCGTGCTCGGCACGGCGCAGTACGTCAGCCCCGAGCAGGCGTCGGGCAGCTCGCTCACGCCGGCCTCCGACATCTACTCGCTGGGCGTCGTCGCCTACGAGTGCCTGGCGGGACGCCCCCCGTTCGCCGCCGAGACCCAGGTCGCACTCGCGATCAAGCACATCAACGAACCGCCGCCGCCGCTGCCCGCCGCCGTGCCGCACCCGGTGCGCGCGCTCGTCCTCGACATGCTGGCCAAGCAGCCCGGCCTGCGGCCCGCCAGCGGTCCAGACCTGATGAACCGCGTGGCGGCCCTGCGTGAGGCGCCGGCGGGTACGGTCACCGCCCTCCACACGCTGACCGACCCGGACGGCTTCCCCATGCGGGGCGTCCGTACGGCGACGGCCCCGACACCGGTCATGCCGGGAAGGCCGGCCGAGATGGCGCCGACGGCCCCGCACACGGCGTCCATGGCCGGTCGTACGCGCCCGGCGGCGGGGCGAGCGGTGCGGAACGGGGCCGGACGTCGCCGCCGGGTGACGGCGATCGGGGCCGCGGCGGGCTGTGCGGCGGCCGTCGCCGTGGGCGGAGTGCTGGCGCTCAGCACGACCGGGTCCGAGACGCCGACGGTGCCGGTGGGAACGCCGAGCCGGTCCCCGGTCGCGCCCTCGCCCTCGTTCTCGCCCTCGGCACGGGCGACCATTCCGGCCACCCGTCCGACGACACCGAAGACGACCCATCCGGTTACTCCGGTGGCGTCGGCCGAGCCGAGCGCCGTTCCGTCAGCTACCGTAAGCACGTCGGCACCACCCACCCAGCAGCCCTCGCCGGCTCCGTCTTCGTCCCCTACCCCTTCTCCGACGCCCACCCCGACCCCCGCGCCCAGTGAGTCTCCGGCCCCCTCGGTCAGCCCGACCGACACGGGACCTCCGGATGAGGTGGGCACGTGAGAATAAGGGCCGATGATGGACACCGGCGGCACCCCAAGATGAACGGCAAGGGACAGTGCAGGAAATGACTCAGCCACGACTGCTCGGCGGACGCTACGAACTCGACGGCGTCGTCGGACGTGGCGGCATGGCCGAGGTGTATCGAGCCCGGGACATCCGGCTGGACCGAATTGTCGCGATTAAGACGCTTCGCTCGGATCTCGCCCGGGATCACACCTTCCAGGCACGTTTCCGCCGAGAGGCCCAGTCGGCGGCCTCTCTGAACCATCCCTCGATCATCGCGGTCTACGACACCGGCGAGGACATGATGGACGGCACGCCGGTGCCGTACATCGTGATGGAGTTCGTGGACGGGCGGACGCTGCGCGACCTGCTGCGGTCGGACCGGCGGCTGCTGCCGGAGCGGGCGATGGAGTTGACCGACGGCATCCTGCGGGCGCTCGACTACAGCCATCGCGGTGGCATCGTCCACCGGGACATCAAACCCGCCAACATCATGCTCACCGTGAACGGTGAGGTCAAAGTCATGGACTTCGGCATCGCCCGGGCCATGGCCGACTCCGCGGCGACGATGACGCAGACCGCCCAGGTGATCGGTACGGCGCAGTACCTGTCGCCCGAGCAGGCGCGTGGTGAGCGCGTCGACGCGCGCAGCGACATCTACTCGACCGGCTGCGTGCTGTACGAGCTGCTCACCGGCCAGCCGCCGTTCACCGGTGACTCTCCCGTCGCGATCGCCTACCAGCATGTCCGGGAGGACCCGATCCCGCCGTCGCGGATCGACCCCGAGATCCCCAGGTGGGCCGACGCGATCGTGCTCAAGGCCATGGCCAAGGACCCGCTCCAGCGCTACCAGAGCGCGGCCGAGATGCGGGCGGACATCCAGCGGGTGATGTCCGGCATGCCGGTCGACCCGCAGACGATGGCCATGGCCAACAACTTCAACTCCTACGGCGGGCCGGCCGACCGGACGCAGACGATGACCTCCGCCGGGGGCCCGCCTGCCCAGGGCACCCGGGCCATCCCCGCCTACGAGTACGGCGACGAGGAGCGGGGCAACGGCCGCTACGACGGGCGGCGGCGCAGCGGCGGGCGGAAGGGCAACACGGCGCTGAAGACCGCCGCCTGGATCCTGATCCCGCTGCTCGTCATCGGCGGCTTCATCGGCGCGGGCTACGCCCTGCTCAGCTCGGGGGGTTCCTCCGCTGCCGACAAGGTCAAGGTGCCGGAGGTCCTCAACCTGACGAAGGAGGCGGCCGAGAAGGCGATCAAGGCGGCGGACCTCCAGGTCGCGTACGGCGAGCCCGAGTTCAACAGCGACGTGCCCAAGAACTCGGTGGTCAGCACCGATCCGCCCCCCGGCGACGAGGTCGACCCGAAGAGCACGGTCACCGTCGTCCTGTCCAAGGGTGAGGAGACCGTCACCATCCCCGACGGGCTCGTCGGTCTGTCACCCGACGAGGCCAGGGCGCAACTGGAGAACATGGGCCTCAAGGTCAGCATCGTGTCGAAGGTCGCCCCCGGTAAGCCGGAGAACGTGGTCTACGACACCAACCCCAAGGCCGGCAAGGAGGTCTCCAAGGGCTCGGCGGTCCGCCTCTACGTGCCCAAGGCGATGCAGGAGGTCCCGAGCGTGCTCGGCCTGACCGCCGACGACGCGAAGAGCCAGCTCGAAGGGGCCGGATTCAAGGTCAAGACCGTGGAGCGGGCGAGCAACGAGGTCGCGAAGGGCAACGTGATCGACCAGAGCCCGACGCCGGGGAGCAAGGTCCAGCCGGGCACCACGATCACGCTGACCGTCTCCACCGGACCGGAGCAGCAGCAGACGCCGAACGATCAGCCGAGCGACTGGTTCCCGACCGATGACCCGGGCAACGGCGGCGACCCGGGCGGCGACATGGGCGACCCCGGCGGCGACGACGGTGGCATCGAGCTCCCGGACGGCGACAACCCGTTCGGCAACTGACCGGGCCCGTTGGGCGGCAGGACGAGTGTCACGGGAGCCGTGACCGGCAGCGGCGTAACGCCGCCGGTCACGGCTCTCGCCGTACGACGATCCCGTTCTCGAACATGCGGATCACGGCGGCGGTGACGCCGTGCCGGGGCAGCAGCCCCTTCTCCGCGGCCTCCCACCCGGTGTAGGTGAGCGCCCACAGCATCTCCTGGATCCACTCCGCGCTCACCTGCGAATCGAACACACCCTGCGCCTGACCCCGCTTGATGAGGTCGATGGTGGTCGGCACCGACAGGTCCGGTTCGAAGCAGTCGGTGTACTCCTCCAGCACCCGCGCGTCGCCGAACAGGAACGCGAGCCGGTCGCCGACGTCGACCATGGCCGCGATCAGCCTGCGCAGGGCCTCCAGCGGAGGGCCGTGGTCGATCGCCGCCTCGGCCACCGAGCGCTCGACCGCCTGGAACGAGTCGGTGACCGTCGCGTTGAAGAGGTCCCGCCGGTCCGGGAAATACCGATGCAGGGTGCTGCGGCCGACCTGGGCGGCCTCCGCGATGTCGGCCAGGGTGGCGGCACGGTTGCGGGCGAGGACCGAGGCGGCGGCACTGAGAATGGCACGTCGCGTACGGCTGCGGGTCCCGGTTTCGGGGGTTGTGCTCATCAGCGGAAGGCTATCAGCGCATCTGTATGGGACATTGGCGGTTGAGTATGGGACGTTCATGTCCCATTATGGAGGGCATGACTTCCTTTTCGGTTGTGGCCGAGGGGCTGCGTAAGCGCTACGGCGACACCTGGGCACTCGACGGACTCGACCTGGCGGTGCCCGAGGGCATGGTGTACGGCCTGCTCGGGCCGAACGGCGCGGGCAAGACGACGGTCGTCCGCATCCTGACCACGCTCGTGCGGGCCGACGCGGGCCGGGCCACGGTCGCCGGGTTCGACGTGGCGACGCAGTCGGCCCAGGTCCGCCACCACATCGGCCTGACCGGCCAGCAGCCGACGGTCGACGAGATCCTCACCGGCAGGGAGAACCTGGAGATGTGGGCCAGGCTCCACCATCTGGGCGCGGCGGCCGCCCGCCGCCGGGCCGGCGAACTGCTCGACCGGTTCGGGCTGACGGAGGCGGCGGGCAAGCGGGTCAGGCACTACTCCGGCGGAATGCGCCGCCGCCTCGACCTCGCGATCGCGTTCATCCTGGCCCCGCGGGTGCTGTTCCTCGACGAACCCACGACCGGGCTGGACCCGCGCAGCCGTACCGAGGTGTGGCAGTCGGTCCGCACGCTGGTGGCGGACGGCGGCACGGTGGTGATGACCACGCAGTATCTGTCCGAGGCCGATCACCTCGCGCATCGGATCGCGGTGATCGACGCGGGCCGGGTCGTCGCCGACGACACCCCCGAGCGGCTCAAGTCGCAGATCGGCGGTGACCAGATAGATCTGGTCGTGCACGAGGCCGGCGACCTGACGGAGGCGGCGGGCGTCCTGCTCCGGGTCACGGGTGCGGAACCCGCCGTCGACGCGGACACCCGCCGCCTGATCGCCCCGGTGCGCGACCGGATCGCCGCGCTGACCGAGGTCATGCGGGAGCTGAGCCGGCTTGACATCGCGGTGGAGGACGTCGCGCTGCGTCGCCCGACGCTGGACGAGGTGTTCCTGAACCTCACGAAGGAGCGCACGGCGGCATGACGACTCTGATCAGCCCGGCCATGCCCCGGACCCGGATCGAACGGCTCCGCTGGACGCTGGCCGACGGATGGGTGATCGCGCGGAGTTACCTCATCCACCTCGTGCGCAACCCCACCGCGATCCTCAACCTGCTGTTCTATCCGATGGTGATGGTGCTGCTGTTCGGCTACGTGTTCGGCAGCGCGATGAACGTTTCAGGGGGTGGCGACTACCGGGAGTTCCTGATGCCCGGCATGTTCGGCCAGACGATGGCGGTGGGCGTGATGACCACCATGATCGTCGTCGCCACGCAGGCCACACGCGGCGTCACCGACCGATATCGCTCGATGCCGATCTCGCAGTCGGGGGTGGTGCTCGGGCGTTCCTTCGCCGACCTGGTCGGCTCGGTGCTGGAACTGGCCGTTCTGCTGGGCTGCGGCCTGGTGGTGGGCTGGAGTTGGCATCGCGGGATCGGCGCCGCACTGGCGGCCGTCGGCCTGCTGCTGCTCCTGCGCTTCTCGCTGATCTGGGTGGGCATCTATGTCGGGTTGATGCTCAGCCCGGAGTCGGCGAGCGGCGCCTGGATCGTGCTGCTGCCGCTCACGATGCTCGCCAACACTTTCGTCTCGCCGGATCTCATGCCCGGCTGGATGGGGGCGATCGCCGAGTGGAATCCGCTGTCGGCCACGGTCGCCGCGTGCCGAGAACTGTTCGGCAACCCCGGCTGGGGCGGTGGCTCCTGGGCCGCGGAACACGCGCTCACGCTGGCGATCTGCTGGCCCGTGCTGATCACGCTGATCTTCCTGCCCCTGTCGGCCCGCCGTTACCGCCGGCTGGACCGATGACAAGAGAGGGCTTCCGCCACTCGGGGGCAATGGCGGAAGCCCTCATTCGGTTGTCGTCTCAGGGGTGCCGGGCGTTACACGATCTGGGCGAGCCAGTTGCCGAGAAGACGGTGGCCGTGCTCGGACACGATGGACTCGGGGTGGAACTGGACCCCCTCGATGGGCGCCGTACGGTGCCGCAGGCCCATGATGACGCCGTCCGGCGTGGTGGCGCTGACCTCGAGGACGTCCGGCACGGTGCCGGGGACGACCGCGAGCGAGTGATAGCGGGTCATGGTGACCGGTGACGGGATGGATCGGAAGACGCCCCGACCGTCATGGGTGATCGGGCTGGTCCGACCGTGCATGAGCTCGGGCGCCCGGCTGACCGTCGCGCCGTAGGCGACCGCGATCGCCTGATGGCCCAGGCAGACGCCGAGCAGGGGCAGGCCGCTTCCGGCGCAGTGCCGTACGAGCGAGAGGCTCACCCCCGACGCCTCGGGAGTGCCGGGACCGGGGGAGACGAGGACGCCGCCGAATCCCGTCGCGTCGTCGACCGTGACGTGATCGCGGGGCCGGACGTCGCAGTCGGCGCCCAGCTCCCGCAGATACTGCACGATCGTGTGGACGAAGCTGTCGTGGTTGTCCACAACGAGCACACGAACCGCTGTCATATCCCACCGCGACAAAGGACGGATTATGGCTTTCAGGCTACGCGAATCGGAAACAGGGGATCGCCGCCGCGTGACCGCGCCGACTATCCTTGCTCGGGACTTCATCGCAAGAGCGACTACGCTGTTACCCAGAGCCCGCACGTCCGCGCGGGTGCCGACCAGGAGATAGTCCCGTGCCCAAGTCGAAGACTCGGAAGAAGGCCGTCTACACCCCGCCGCAGAAGGCGCAGACGGTCAAGGTGAGCCCCCGATGGCTCGCCCCACTCATGGTCACCTGCTGGATCGTGGGCGTCGCGTGGATCGCGGTCTACTACATCGCACCCGACCTGCCGGGCATCGTGACGCTGCAGAACTGGAACCTGCTGGTCGGGTTCGGCCTCATCATCGTCGGTGTGGTGCTGTCCACCAAGTGGCGCTGATTTTGCCCGGCACCGGATGAAAACTTTCCACAGCCTTTATCCACAGCCTGTGGGCAGGGCTGATTTCAGCCGGTGACGGACAGGACCGCGTACGGTGGCAGTGAGGCGACGATCAGGATCAGGACGAACAGTACGGCGGCCGCCGATCCGAACTGGACGGCGGTCCGGTTCCGCGCCGGCGCGTAGGCGAAGGCGGCGGCGAGCAACGTGCCGATGACCAGGCCGCCGAGGTGGCCCTGCCAGCTGATGCCGGGCACGACGAAGGTGATCACGACGTTGATGCCGATCAGCCACAGGACGCCGCGCGCGTCGTAGCCGAGCCTGCGGGCCACGACGAACAGCGCGCCGAACAGGCCGTAGATCGCGCCGGAGGCCCCGACCGCCGCTATGCCGAACAGGTAGACGGCGACCGACCCGCCCAGGGCGGACAGCAGGTAGAGCACGCCGAAACGCACCGAGCCGAGCCGCCGCTCCAACTCCGGGCCGATCACGAAGAGGGCCCACATGTTGAACAGGATGTGCCAGAACGACGGCGGCGGCGCGTGCAGGAACGCGCTCGTGATCAAGCGCCACCACTGACCGTAGTAGACGCCGGGCGACCACATCTGGAAGCGCGCGAGAACCTCGTCCCGGGCGAGGACCTCGGCGCCGTAGGCCAGCACGTTGACGGCGAGCAGCGCCCAGGTCACCCGGGGCGTGACGACGGCGGCGCCGCCGAAGACCGCCCGCGTGCGCCGTACGTCGCGGTTGCCCTCACGGACGCACTCGACGCACTGATGGCCGACCGCCGCCTCGCGCATGCAGTCGGGACAGATCGGCCGCTCACAGCGCTGGCAGCGGACGTAGGTCTCGCGGTCGGGGTGCCGGTAGCAGGTCGGTACGGCCTCGGCCCCGGGGGGCGGAATGTTCGGCGGTGGGGGCGGCGGGCTCGGCGGCGGAGCGCTCATCTGGTCCTTCCGGGAGTAGACGCGGGTCCACTGCCCGCCAGCCTATAGCGACGCCCCGGCCGCCCGGCTCGTTCTCAGGCGCGGGACGAGGTCCGTACGCGGCACGTGAGGACGGGACGCGGGCGGACCGGGGCGAGGCGCGCTCAGGAGCGTTCGATGGTGACCTCTTCGAGGACGACGTCGTTGACCGGGCGGTCGTTCCTGCCGGTCGGGGTCTTGGCGATCGCGTCGACGACCTCGGTGCCCTCGATCACCTCACCGAAGATCGTGTGACCCTGGTTGAGGTGCGGCGTCTTGGACACGGTGATGAAGAACTGTGAGCCGTTGGTGCCCTTGCCGAACCGCTTGCCCGCGTTGGCCATGGCGAGCAGGTAGGGGCGGTTGAACTGGTTCTCGGGGTGGATCTCGTCGTCGAAGCTGTAGCCCGGGCCCCCGGTGCCCTGCCCGAGCGGGTCGCCGCCCTGGATCATGAAGCCGTTGATGACCCGGTGGAAGATCGTCCCGTCGTACAGCTTGTCCTTGGTCTTGGCCCCGGTCTCCGGGTGCGTCCACTCCCGGGTGCCCTCGGCGAGTTCGACGAAGTTGCGCACGGTCTTCGGCGCCTTGTTCGGGAAGAGCTGGACCCGGATCGTGCCGTGATTGGTACGGAGATTCGCGATGAGGTTGTCAGCCACGAGGGCCGCCCCCTTATGTCTTGGCGTTAGTTGTCCGGTCAACAGGGTATCCAGCATGCCTCCGAGGGCCGGTCCTGATTGAGGCACGACCCTGCGGGAAGGGGTCGTCACGGGGCCCATCTATAGGGGAGGTGGATCGTGTCCCTGACAATGAGGAAAGGGCGGCGCGCCGAGATGATGGTTCCGCAGTCGTGGCTGGGCCGGATGAGGAGCCGGGCCAGGAAGGCCGGCGTCCGGATGACCCCGATGGCGGGCAGCGCGCGTGACCTGGCGGTGAACCGCATCGAGGACGCCCGGCTGTGGGCGGCGCCGAAGCTCGACCAGGCGGCCCAGTCGGTGGAGGAGCAGATCGCCCCCATCGTGAGCGCATTCCTCGCCGAACTGGCCAGGCGGATCGACGTGTCGGCGGCCAGGAAGACCCGGCGTCGCTGGCCGATCGCGGCGCTGTGCACGGGTGCGGCGATCGGTGCGGTCGGCGTGATGATGTACCGCAACAACGCCCAGCGCTGGAGTGACAACATGCGCGAGGGCGTGCGGGACACCCGGGAGAGCATGCGGGACACCGCAGCGGACGCCGGCAAGTGGGTCGGGGACAAGGCTCAGGAGACCCGCGAGAAGGCCGACAAGGCCACCGACGAGATCAAGGGCAAGATGTCCTAGCGCCGCGCCGACGACCACAGAGTCGGTCACTGCGCCGGGAGGAAGCCCCGGTCCGCCGCGAAGCCCGCTTGCCGCGGGCTTTCGCGTGCGGTCCTCGCTCTTTCGTTCCCCCGTGGCCCGGATCGTGCCACCCGCCCGCGCCCGTTCTGCACACCATGGCCCGTTTCGCGTAGCGGTGAACCGTTTCCCGGCGCCGGGCGTCTTGGAAACAGGGAGGCCCGGATGGACGTCCTTGACGGCCTCGTGGACGAGGAATTCCGGCTGGAGCTCCTCCTGATCGAGGCACTGCATGAAGAGGCGGAACGGCTGGCCGCCCCAGCCGTCCGTTCGATCGGTTGACCGGCCACCCCGCTCACAGAGCGGGGTGGCCGGACGCGTGACCGGGGCGGCTCAGGGGCGGAAAACCACCCGGACGCACCCGTCCTTCTTGTGCTTGAACATGTCGTAGCCCCTGGGCCCGTCGTCCAGCGTCATCGTGTGCGTCGCCAGCTGTGCGGGCCGGAGCTCGCCCCTGGAGATCCGGTCGAGCAGCATGGGGATGTACCGCTGCCCGTGCTGCTGCGCCCCGCGCAACGTCAGCCCCTTGTTCATCAACGCACCGAGCGGAAACTTGTCGACGAAGCCGGTGAAGACCCCCAGCACGAAGACGGTCCCGCCCTTGCGGCAGGCGTGGATGGCCTCCCGCACCGCGATAGGACGGTCCTGCTCCAGGTGGAGCTGCTGCTTGACCTCGTCGTACACCCGCATGGGCCCGGCGCTGTCCGCCTCCAGGCCGACGGCCTCGATGCAGACGTCCGGTCCCCGGCCGCCGGTGCGCTCACGCAGTTCGGCGTCGACGTCGGTCGCCGTGTAGTCGATCGCCTCGCAGCCGGCCTGCCGTTCCACCATGCGCAATCGCTCCGGGTAGCGGTCGATCGCGATGACCCGCTCGGCGCCGAGCAGTACGGCGGCACGCGCGGCCATCTGGCCGACCCCGCCGCAGCCCCAGACCGCCACCACGTCGCCGGGCCGCACCCCGCCGAGGTCGGCGCCCATCCAGCCGGTGGGTACGGCGTCGGACGCGAAAAGCGCGTCCATGTCGTCGACGTCGTCGGGCACCGGGAACGCGTTGTGGTCGGCGAAGGGAACCCGGATGTACTCGGCGTGGCTGCCCCGGAAGCCGCCCATGGCGTGGGAGTAGCCGTATATCCCGGCGGTCGAGCCGCCCCAGAGAAGATCGGTGATGCCCGCCGTGGGGTTGCTGTTCTCGCACAGCGACCACATGTCGTGGCGGCACGGCCAGCACCGCCCGCAGCCGATGATCGAGCAGACCACGACGCGCTCTCCCGGCCTGCGTCGGCGCACCTCGGAGCCGACCTCGACCACCTCGCCGATGAACTCGTGGCCGATGACGTCTCCCGACTTCATCATCGGGATGTAGCCGCCGAGCAGGTGCAGGTCGGAGCCGCACGTGGTGCTCGCGATGACCTTGACGATCGCGTCCTGGGCGTTCATGATCCCGGGGTCGGGCACCTGCTCGACCGTGAGTTCGTCGACGCCCTGCCAGCACAGTGCCTTCACAGTCGTCCCTCCCCGGGGGCTCGCCGGGCGGCCAGCGTGAGAACCCGGTCGCGCAGGCCGGGCTGACGGCGCTCACCGGTCTGCTCGGTCCGCACGGGCTGAGCGACGCTCTCCGTGCGTGCCTTCGGCGCGGTCGGTGTGGTCTTCGCCTTCCGGACGGCCGAGGCCCTGCCGTGGACGCGTACGGATTCCGGCTCGGGCCGGAGCACCTCCCCGGTCTCCAGAATGGACTTCGCGTCGCGGAGCGCCTTGCGCACCTCCTGCCGCGGATCCGTACCGCGCAGTCGCGCCAGGACGGCCATGGGGCCGGTCGGTACGGCACGGCGCGGCCGTGCGTAGAGTTCGGTGCCCCGATCTCCGGGGGCTCGCTCCGCCCGGACCTCGGCGTCGAGGCGGGCCAGCGGTTGCGGCGGCGCGCCGTCCGGCATGACCTCCTCACGGGGAAGGTTGATCGTGACCCCCAGCCAGCGCAGTGACTCTCTCGGGTCTCTGACCGCGGCCGGTGCACGGCCTCGTGAGGCGAGCCATCGTGCCACCGCCGCTCCGGTGGCCAGCAGGGTCGCCGCGCCGAAAACGACACGTTTCATGACATTCCCCCCCAGACGGCTTTCTGGGAGGACTACCCGTGAGGGCTCGCGACTACCTCGGCGGCCCCATCGGTGCGGGCTGTGCCGTACGCGGGCCGTCCCTCAGCGGTCGGTGCCCCTGGCGGCCGCGAGCGACTCCTCCATCGTGGCGAAGACCGGGATGTGCGCCGTCAGGCCGGCTATCCACAGGACCCGGGTGGCCCCTCGTTCGAGGGCGACCAGCGACAGTCGGCCGCCCTCGTCCACCGCCCGTTTCCAGCAGGCGATGAGCAGCCCGGTCGCCCGGGAATCGAGGAAGTCGACGTCCAGCAGATCGACGACGAGGTTCGGGCCGTACTCGGCGAACGCCTCGTCGAAGAATTCGGCGACGAGTTTGTGCGTGGTGTAGTCGATCGTGCCCTCGAGCGTCAGCACCCCGATGTCGCCGTCACGCTCTGCGGCGAACTTCGTCTTGGCGGTCGAGATGTGCGGGTCAGGCATCAAGACACTTCCAGGGTGTTCGGCGTAACGCGGGCGACCAGAATGCAGGTGTCGTCGCTGGTGTTGCTGGGCACCAGGCCGTCCATGATCGTGGACAGCCGGTCGCGCGGTGCCGCCCGCACTACCTCGGTGATGGTGGCGCTCAGGGCGTCCAACCCCTCGAAGAGGTCGCGACCGGGACGTTCGATGAGGCCGTCGGTGAACATCAACAGGAGATCGTCCGGATCGAGCCGGATGCTCGCACAGCTGTACTCGACGTCGTCGAAGACGCCGAGCAGTACGCCGGGGTGGTGGAGCCGTTCCACCGTGTCCCCCCGGACCAGCAGCATCGGGGGATGCCCGGCGTGGCACCAGGTCAGCACGCGGTCGGTGCTCCGGTAGTGGGCGACGACGGCCGTGGCCAGCACGTCCGGGCGCATCCGGCGCAGTAACCGGTTCAGCGCCACGAGGATCTGGTCCGGCTCGTGGTGCGCGAAGGCCAGCCCGGTTATCGCGTGACGGAGCTTGGCCATGGCCGAGGCGGCGGGGAGGCCGTGCCCGGCGATGTCGCCGACGGCGAGCAGCGCCTCGTCGTCGTCCACGCGGATCGCCTGGAACCAGTCGCCCCCCAGCGGAGCCGTCTCGGCCGGGTCGTACCGCGCGGCGACCCGCAGGCCCGGCACGGTGAACGGCTCGTCCTGCACGGGCAGGATGATGTTCTGCAGTCGTGCCGTGAGCTGCGACTCCTCCTCCAGCCGCTGGCTGACGGCGGCGAGTTGGTCGGCGGTACGCCGCCAGTCCGTGATGTCCTGAAGCACCGCGTGGACCTCGACCAACCGGCCGCTGGAGTCACGACTCGCCTCTGCCCTGGCCACTATCAGGCGCGGATTGCCGCCGACACGGACCCGGAACTCGAACTCGTGCGGCCCGTCCTCCTCCTCCAACACCCGCAGGGCGCCGTCGAAGACCGACACATCGTCCGGATGGACGATCGCGCGGTATCGCTCCAGGTCGAGCGGGCCGTCGGCCGGGTTCAACCGGTGGATGACGTAGAGCTGGTCAGACCATTCGACGTCGCCGTCGCCGATGCTCCAGCGGGTCCAGCCGAGATTCCCCAGACGTTCGGTGTGCGCCAGTCTGGTGTCGAGGCGCTCCTCGTCGTCCTGGCGGACCCAGGAGATCAGCAGGCCGTCCCCGACCCGCGCCAGCCGTACCCTGAAGATCATGAGGCGCGGGACGCCCTCGACGCTCTCCTCGTGCTCGTATCGATCGAGCTCCACCGGATCACCGGTCTCCATCACGCGCAGCGCGCCCTCCCAGAGGGAGCTTCCACGGACGGACGGGTAGGCGTCGAGCATCCTGACGCCGATCAGTTCCTTGCCGATCCGGCCGTGGAGGTCCCGGGCCTCCGATCCTGCCGCCAGGGTCACGAAGTCGACGATCTCGCCGGCCGCGTTCCTGATCGGAGTGGACCAGACGATCTCGCCGGGGACGGCGTCGAGGAGAGATTGGATCATCACGGCGAGGCCACTACCGTGGGACGGGCCCGCCGCATCGCCGGACGGTATGGCGATGGGAGCCGAGCGCGAAATATCGTCACCTCCACCCACTTGAACCGCCTGCCACCCTCCACGGAACACATCCCCAAAGCGCGGTGCCGGCGCGTAGCCGACGCAAGGCCGGTCCAAAGTAGATCCGGGGCGGGGAGAGGACATCCTCACCTACCCGGGGTGTCACTCACGTTGGTGAAAGCCAGGCACTCCCGTTCTGGCAAAGCATAAGCGCCCATGCAACCACCTGATACCCGACCCCGGCACACTGACGATCGAAGAGGTCTGCTTCCCGGTGGAGACCGGTTCGAAACCAGGGCGCTCCCGCCGGATCAGGAGTGCGGGCCCATCACGGTGACCGGCCCACGCGCCAGCTCCGAGAGGGCTTTCTCGACGTCATCGAGCTGCGGCAGCCTGTTCAGATAGCGACGCCAGACGCGGGTGTCCTCCCGCCAGGCCTCGAGATAGGCCACGCAAAGCCCGGGCTCGATGAGCGCCAGCCGGCCCTTGGCCGCCCGCAGCGCCTCCGCCATGCGCCGTTTCTCGTCGGCCTTCTCGTCCAGCCCGGGGATCAGCCCGAGCACGTGGTCGATGAAGCGGCGGCGCCTGGCCAGGAACAGCTCCCAATGCCGTGGATCCGCCGCGTGGTCGAGCGTCTTCCCCTCGTCCAGCAGCCAGAAGATGCCCTCGGCCAGGACATCGCCGAACTCCTCCGACCTCGCGCGATCGGGAGTGCGGTACGGATCGTACGGATGCTGGATCACCTTTCCGGTGACGGCCAGCCGGCGCAGCCCTTTCTCCTCCAGCAGATAGAACCAGTCCTCGTTGTAGATGTCGGGAAAGAAGGAGCCGGCCGCGGAGATCCGTACGGCCAGCGCGCCTCCGCCGACGAACGACTCCTGGGGTCCGCCGACCGCACGGTAGGCGTGACACACGACCGAGTTGTCGGGAAACCCGCCCACGGACAGGCCCACGGTGTCGTACTGGCCCAGCAGCCCGGCGGCCCTGCGCAGGTCGTCCGGCGCGCCGACCGTGATGTCGTCGTCGAGGAAGACGATCCGCTCCCAGCCGATGATCCTGGCCAGGGCCAGGGCGAAGTTCCGCTTGGCCGCGGTGTCCGTTTTGCGGCGCAGCCACCGCGGCGGCACCTGGGTCGTACCGAACCTCGGCAGCCTGAGCGCGTGCGCGCCGGGGAAGTCGACGGTGATGATCTCGTCTCCGGGAAGGGCGCAGCGCACCGTCTCCGCCGCGCTCGACCAGCGGCCGCTGCACAGTGTGAGCAGCGGGCAGGCCAGATCCCGGGCCAGCGACACGGCGTGCCGCAGATAGGGGGCCGGACGGGCGGTGGGCACCACGATCGCGTCGATCCGCGCCGCGCTGACCGGCGCGTCCAGATGCCACAGCAGGTGCCGATGCGAGGCATGGTGATCATCACTCTCGATGGCGGTCATGGCGAACCGGCGGCCACTCGTGCAGCCGTGACTCCTCTTTCGTCCAGTCCGGCGTCAGCACCACACCGTTCACCACGGCGACCCGGGTGAGAAGGGCGTAGGACTCCTCGCCGGAGAAGCGGTTGGCCAGGTATTCGGCGTTCCTGTCGCGGAACCTCTCGTCGGTCAGCGCCCTGACCACGCCGTACGTCCCACGGGAGTGCATGCCGTTGCAGATGGAGATCGTGCGCTTGCGGTTGAAGGGGTTGGGACCGCGGGAGAAGAGCGCGACGTCCTCGATGAGACTCCGGCCGGACAGCAGGGGGTAGTGCCGCTCCCGCCGGTCGTCGTTGACCTCGAAATAGGGCCCCTTGTCTCCGTCCCAGTCGCCCACCTGCTGCACCGGCAGGTCGAGCCGGTGCAGCACATCGTCGGTGACCTCGTTCCAGTCGACCCCGCCGAGCAGCACGAGATGCGACGTGTAGTCGTCGGCGGTGAGCCGCTGCGCGGCCTGATAGGTCACCCTGCTGCCGGGATTCGCCGCGCGGATGTGCCCGTGCAGCTCCAGCAGCGCGTCCAGGTCGGCATAGGAGTAGAGCTCGGCGAAACCGGGATCGTCCGGGTCGTTGTACGGCAGACCGGCCACGGTGTCGGCCGGTAGCTCGGCACAGACGAGCGTGATGGGCTTCCCGTCCGGGAAGTGCCACGGCCCGCCGACGGCGGAGACGGGCGCCGGGGCGTCCTCGCCGGGGTCGGCGCCGCGGAGCGCGGCCGCGCGGAGCTTCAGCAGCTCGCGCCGCAGGTCGTCGCGCCTCCTGAGCTCGTCGGGGGTCAGCTCGTGGATGTCGAGCAGACGTGGTTCCCCGCCGCGTATCGAACGCTCGGTCGCGAAGAACGTGGCGTACGCCTCCAGCCGGGAGACCGGGGGGATGTGCGGTTTACGCTCGGACTCCCAGGAGGAGATGAGAGGCACACTGAGGCCTCCCAGCGCCCTGCCGAGCATCTCCTGGGTGAGCCGCACCCCGGACCAGTGGCCATGGCGCAGAGACCGCAAGCGTCGTGCGAGGATCCGCTGAGGGTTCTCCCTCGTGTCCATCGACGCTCCTTCACCTTCATCTGAAGTTCAGAAAACCAGTAAACATCTAAGCACGTTCAGATGCGATCGAATAAAGTGGCAGGTCAGCCCGACCGATGCGTGATCACGCAGGTGATGGCGTCATACTCTAGCGCCAAGACCCGCCCTTAAGAAGGGGAATAAGAGCGTCTGGCAGCGGGAACCCTCTGATTCAGCAGGTTCTTTTGAAGTGCCACAGAACTTCACTGTTTTCCTGAAGTTCATGGAAGGGGGCGGCCGATGCCTGGGGCTCGGATGAGGGGACCGCCGCCCGGCTCCCGGATCGATCAGCGGTCGCGAACAGATCGCGTTCGACCCGCTCCCCGTCCCGGGAGCCGCTCGGTAACGGCAGACGGAAAGGTCCCAATCACGCAGACACATCGGGAATCCCCATGGCAACTGTAATGACGCACATCCTGCTCGCCGCGCCGGCCGAGGTCCCCAGCGCCGCGGCGGTGCAACTCGTCCTCTCTTTCGCCCTCGCCCTCTTCCTCGGCATCCTCGCCGTATCGTTGCGGCTGGCCACGCGGGTGACGGCGCTGCTCGTCCGCATGCTCCTGCGACTGGTCGCCGGAGCCGCCGGAGTGGCCTTCATCGTGGTTCTGATCACCCAGGTGATCAGAACCATGGGACTCGGCATCTGAGCCCTGATCGGGTGGGGCGCTGCCGGCCGGCGGCGCGATGTCCGCCATGGCGGGCCTGCTGATCACGATGCCGCGCCTCACCCCCTCGCCGCTCGGGCGGCCCACGGATTATGGACACCTCCGGCCAAGTCCCCCGTATAGGGCAGGTAATGTTGCCGCCCGAACACGGGGAGGTGGCATGGCCGGGGTCAGAACAGGCCTGAAACGGCTCGCTCTCGACACCCGACCGCTCGGTGTTCCGGCGTACCGGCGGCTGCTGCTGGGGCAGGGCGTGTCGTTCATCGGTTTCCAGTTGACCGCGGTCGCGGTCAGCGGCCAGATGTTCGAGATCACCGGGTCGTCGCTGTGGGTGGGCCTGATCGGTCCGGTCAGCCTCGTCCCCCTTGTCGTCTTCGGGCTGTGGGGCGGGGCCGTCGCCGACGCGGTCGATCGCCGCCGGCTGCTGCTCGTCGGGTCGGCCGTGGCCTGGCTCGCCACGTTCGCCCTGCTGTTCCACGCCTGGTCCGGGAGGGGAAGCGGTTACGTCATCCTCGCGGTCGTGGCCGTGCAGGCGATCGGATTCTCGATATCATCGGCGACCCGCGGCGCGATCATTCCGCGTCTCGTCCCGCCCGAGCTGGTCGCCTCTGCCAACACGCTGAACTTCCTGGTGAGCAGCATCGGCTCGGTGCTCGGGCCGCTGCTGGCGGGAGTCGTGCTCGCGCAGGGCGGGTACGCCACGGCGTACCTGATCGACGCGATCCTGTTCAGCGCCGGCTTCTACGCGGCCGTACGGCTGCCGCGACTGGACCCGCTCGGTGAGATCTCCCGGCCCGGCCTGCGGTCGGTCTTCGAAGGACTCAGTTACATCGCCACCAAGCCGATCGTGCTGATGTCGTTCGCCGTGGACGTCATCGCCATGGCGTTCGCGATGCCGAGGGCGCTGTTCCCCGAGATGACGGCGGACAGGTTCGCCGGGTCGGCGGTCGCCTTCGGCTGGCTCTCCGCCGCCATCCCGATCGGTGCGGTCGTGGCGGGCCTGTTCTCCGGCTGGGTCGGCCGGGTCCGCAGGCAGGGTGTGGCGCTGACGCTCGTGATCGCGCTCTGGGGGGTCACGGTGGCGGCCGCGGCGTTCGCCGAGCCGCTGTGGCTGATCGTGACCCTGCTGGCCATCGGCGGCGCGGCCGACCTGGTGTCGGCCGTGTGGCGGCAGACGATCCTGCAGACCTACGCCCCGGATGAGCTGCGCGGACGCATGCAGGGGGCGTTCATGGTAGTGGTGGCGGGAGGACCCCGCCTCGGCGACCTGCGGGCCGGTGCGAGCGCGACCGCGTTCGGCCTGGTCCCGGCCTGGGCGGGCGGCGGACTGGTCTGCGCCGTCCTCGTCCTGGTCACGGGCTTCGCCGTCACCGCGTTCAGGAGGTACGACGCGATGACGGACCGGGCCGTGCCCCGCTGAGCCCGGTGTCCGGGCGGAACGCCGAGATCGAGGGGTTCCGACTCAGAGGGGTTCCAACTTAATCGACTTGTGACCCAACAACTCGCAAGACTTCGGCGTAGGGTTGGCCTGCCACGGGAAACACCTAGAGTGATCGAAAGAAAACCGTGAGTGAGACTGGTTCCTGCCGTAGGTCGAGGGTTATCTTGACGGTCAGACGCGGATTCGGGTGGCTTGTCGAGCATCGGGAGGGAAATCCTCATGGCACTACTCCAGCGGGTGGCACACGAGCAGCCCGATGTGGAGGTCATCGAGTTGACGGCCGAGGAGTACGAAGCCGCGACGCGGCGGATGCTCGAGGACCTCGGGGTCACCTATGACGAGCTGGCTCGACAGGCTAAAGAACGCCGGTTCGACTCCCTCCGGCACCGCAAGGTCTGGCTCCTCGTCCGCGAATACTGATGCGCGGAAGATCTATCAGGAAGCCCACAAGTTCGGCCGGCACGTCCAGCACACCCTCAACACCAGCGTCTGCGACAACGTCAAGATTTCCGCCGTCGCCTCGCCCAGAACCCGCAACGTCGTCATCGTCGGGCGAGGACTGAGTAAGGCCGAGTTCGCCGGCGAGCCCTTCCCTCTCCGCTCCCGGCAGGGGAGTCCCGTCCGTGTCTGGATGGACCTGTCGTTCCGGTTCTGCTACGACCCCGAAGGCGAGTATTTCACCGTCCTGTCCTCCTTTGTGGCGATATACGGGGATTCCGATGGGAAGTGCTGCCTGTGCCATTTCGACTACGAGCGTGACAAGGTCGACGGCTATCCGGAGGCGCACATCCAGGTGTACGGCGAATCGCCGGTGCTCAGGATGTGGGGCGGCGAGCTCCTCGACCGCGGCCTCCACCGGCTTCACTTCCCTTCAGGGCACCGCCGGTTCCGCTGGTGTCTGGAAGACGTCATCGAGTTTCTCGTCATCGAGGGCATCGTGCCCGGCAAGCCCGGCTGGCAGGAAGCCATCGAGCCGGGCCGCCGCCGATTTCACGAGACGCAGCTGAGGGCGGCGA
>BCRI01000101.1 GCA_001552515.1 Sphaerimonospora mesophila NBRC 14179 = JCM 3151 | reverse complement strand
GAGGTGACCCGGCTCGAGGCGCGCACGGGCAGCTCGCGGCCGGGGAACTACGCCCTCGGCGTGGTCGACGACGAGGAACTGACCGAGCAGGTGGCCCGCGACATCGGCCGGGACCTGCACGCCGCAGGCATCAACCTGGACTTCGCCCCGGCCGCCGACGTCAACTCCAACCCCGACAACCCGGTGATCGGCCTGCGCTCGTTCGGCGCCGACCCGCTGCTGGTGGCGAGGCATACGACGGCGTGGATCCGCGGCCTGCAGTCCACCGGCGTGGCCGCCTGCGCCAAGCACTTCCCCGGCCACGGCGACACGTCGGTGGACTCCCACCACGGCGTGCCGAGGGTCGGGGTCTCCCGGGAGGAGCTCGCCGAGGTCGAGCTGTGGCCGTTCCTGGCGGCCATCCGCGAGGGCGTGCGCTGCGTCATGACGGGCCACCTGCTCGTCCCCGCCCACGACCCCGAGCTGCCGGCCACGCTCAGCCCGCACATCCTCACCGGCCTGCTCCGCACCGAGCTCGGCTTCGACGGCCTCATCGTCACCGACGGCATCGAGATGGCCGCGGTCTCCGGGCCGTACGGCATCGGCGGTGCCAGCGCGCTCGCCGTGACCGCCGGGGCGGACGCGGTCTGCGTGGGCGGGGAGAACGCCGACGAGGCCACCATGGACCACATCCGCGCGGCCATCGTCGACGCCGTCACCGAGGGCACGCTGCCCGAGGAGCGGCTCGCCGAAGCGGCGGACCGGGTGCGGGCCCTCGCCGCCTGGCTCGCGGACCACGCCGCCCCGGACGCCTCAGCCGTCGCCGGACCGGTGGCGGAGATCGGCCTGGTGGCCGCACGCCGTGCCGTGCGGATCACCCGCAGGCCGGGGGCGGAGGCCGTGCTCCCGCTGACGGCGGCCCCGCATGTGGTCGAGCTGGCGCCGGAGACCAACCTGGCCATCGACAAGGGCATGCCGTGGGGCGCGGGGGAGCCGCTGAGCAAGCTGCTGCCCGGCACCACGGTCGCCCGCCTGGCCGAGCCCGACGTCACGGGGCCCGGCGCACTGGACGGGGTGTCGGACACGGTGCTCGGGCAGGCCGCCGACCGGCCGCTCGTGCTGGTCGTACGGGACGCCCATCGCCATCTCTGGCAGCTCGGCCTGGTGGAGCGGCTGCTCGCGGCCAGGCCCGACGGCATCGTCGTGGAGATGGGCCTGCCCGGCCGCACCGACCTCGGCATCGCCCACATCGCCACCCACGGCTCGGCCCGGGTCTGCGGCCAGGCGGTCGCCGAGGTGCTGACCGGCGCCGTTCCCGAGTGAGCGGCGCGCGTCCGTAGCATGAGGATCTCGGAATGTTACGGAGGTGGCCAGATGAAGGTCGCGTACGTCACAACCGGCCATCCGGTGGCAGGCGATGACGACGAGCGAGAGACCGTCCTGGCGGCATGGTACGGCGCCGGCATCGAGGGCTCGACGGTGGTGTGGGACGACCCACGCGTCGACTGGTCGTCGTTCGACGCGGCCGTCGTCCGATCGACCTGGGACTACATCGAGCGGCGGGACGAGTTCGTCGCCTGGGCCCACCGGGCCGGGGCGGCGACGCGGCTGTTCAACCCCGCCTCGGTGATCGAGTGGAACACCGACAAGACCTACCTGCGGGATCTCGGGTCACCGACCGTGCCCACCCACTGGGCCGCTCCCGGTGCCGGGTTCTCCGGGGAGGGGTCGCCCGAGGGCGGGTTCCCCGTCTGGGACGAGTACGTGGTCAAGCCCACGATCTCGGCGGGTGCGCGCGGCGCGCTGCGGACCGCGGACCGGGCGGTGGCCGAGAAGCACGCGGCCAGGCTCCTCGACGAGGGCCGGACGGTCATGGTGCAGCCCTATCTGAAGAGCGTGGAGCATGAGGGCGAGCTGTCGCTGCTGTACTTCGGCGGGCAGTTCAGCCATGCCGTCCGGCGCCACCCGATGCTGTCGGACACCGAGGTCACCGCGGCCGGCCGGGCGACGCTGCGAGATCCGGACGACGACCAGTTCGCCCTCGCCGAGCGCGTACTGGCCGAGGTGCCGCCGGACCTTCTCTACGCCAGGGTCGACGTGGCCAGGACGCCGGAGGGCGAGCCGGTGCTCATGGAGCTCGAACTCACCGAGCCGTACCTCTTCCTCCGGTACGAGCTCGCCGCACCTGACATGTTCGCGCAGGTGCTGGCCGATCTCCTCTGAACGGGCTCTCGGCCCGCTGCGCGATCAGGAGGTGAGTCCGCCGTCGACCGGGATGACCGCGCCGGTGAGGTAGGCGCCGGCGCGGGAGGCGAGGAAGATGGCCGCTCCCGCCACATCATCGGGCCGTCCGATGCGGCCCAGCGGGATCCGGCCTTCGACGACGCCGCGCAGCTCCGGATCGTCCAGCACGAACGCCATCATCTTCGACTCGAACGGCCCGGGCGCGATGGCGTTCACCGTGATCGATTCGGGCGCGAGCCGGTGGGCCAGCTGCCGGGTCAGCATGTGCACCGCCGCCTTCGAGGCCGAGTAGGCGTAGTGCTCCATCGGGGAGACGTGGATGCCGTCCACGGAGCCGATGTTGACGACCCGGGCCGGATCGTCGGCGGAGGCGGCGGCGCGCAGCAGCGGCAGGAACCGCCGGGTCAGGAAGAACACGCCCTTGACGTTGATGTTCCAGACCTTGTCGAAGGCGTACTCGGGATATTCCTCCAGCGGCGCGCCCCAGCTCGCTCCCGCGTTGTTGACGAGGACGTCGAGCCTGCTCTCCCGGGCGGACACCGCCTCGACCAGGGTCTCGACCCCCTCGGCCGTCGACAGGTCCGCCTGGACGGCGTGGCAGCCCAGCTCGGCGGCGGTGGCCGCCAGTTCGTCGTTCTTCCTGGAGGAGATGTAGACGGTCGCGCCCGCGTCCCGGAACCCCTTGGCGATCATCTTGCCGATCCCGCGTGAACCGCCCGTCACGACGACGGTCTTGCCGTCCACAGAAAACAGCGTCATACGCGGCAGCATACCGACCAGTCGGTTCGCGTACGGGGACGGCGGCGCGGACGGGAGTGAACGCGTCCTGGCGGGTGTGGGGGACCCGCCAGGACGCGCTCCGCCCCGGTCGGAGGCCTCGACCTCGGCGAGGGTTGAGGTCGAAGCCCCGGTCGACCGTGCGGAGTCGGTGGACATACCCAATGGATGGATTTGTACCAACGTTTGGATAATCGCGGTCCCGCGCGCTCCGGTCAAGGGGTTGTTCCCCGTCAGAGGGAGATCGTCTAGATTTGTTGGAACAAAAGGTGGGATTGAGGAAAGATGGCACGGTCGTCGCTCTACCAGCAGGTGGCCGCCGAGGTGCGGCGGGCCATCTACACCGGCGAACTCGCGCCAGGCGACCAGATCCCGACCGAGACCGACCTCATGGAGGCGCACGGCGTCAGCCGCAACACCGTGAGGCTGGCCCTGGGGGAGCTGGAGAACGAGGGCCTCATCCTGCGGATGCGCCGTCGTGGAACGTTCGTACGCGAGCGCCGCCCCCTGCTCATGCGTCCCCAGGACGAGTTCCCGTCCCGCGACCAGGAGGTCGAGCGCCGCCTCGACTCGTTCGTGCACGCGGTGACGGCGGAGGGCAGAGAGCCCGACCAGAACATCGAGGTGTCCATCGTCGAACCCCCCGAGGACGTCGCCACGCGGCTCGCCCTCGCCGACGGGGCCCTGGCGGTCGTCCGGCGCCGCCTGCGGTTCGTGGACGGCCAGCCGTACAACACCAACGACTCCTACTTCCCCCTCGACCTGGTGGCGGACTCGGAGATCGCCCGGCCAGGGAACATCACCCGCGGAGCGAACCGCGTCCTGGAGGAGCTCGGTCACCCGCAGACGAGGGTCGTCGACGACATCTCGGCGCGGATGCCCACCTCGGACGAGACGCTGCGGCTGCGGCTGGAGCCCGGCACGCCCGTCATCGTCCATGTCCGGGTCGGTTACGACGGGGAGGAGACGCCGGTGCGGGTCGCCGTTTCCGTGCTCCCCGCCGACAAACACCTGATCCGATACGAGCTGGAACGTCAGTCGGCTTCTCGGCCGTAACCGACCGAGCTCGCAGCTCCTCGCCGTCGATGGCCTCGACGGCCCGATCCGCGTACGACGGCGTGGTCCACCGCCCGGCGTGGCATACGGCGCCGCGCCGCGCCGCGCCGGGTGATCGGCCGTTCTCCTGTGTCCCGGTCGGGTTCGCCGGTGGCGGGGCGCCCGCGCCGCCGGCCCCGAACCAGAGGGGGCCGCCTCGGCCGCTCGCCCCCCTGCCGACGGTCACCGCGCCGCAATCTCGTCACCCTGTGTAATCGCGACGAATCCCTCAGCATCGAAAGGACTTCACCATGCCCGTGAACACCCTGAGCCTGCCCGCGAGGTTCACGCTCAGTCCCCGCCGCGCCACGCCGGACGACCTGAGGGCGGTGCTCGCGCTGCTGGCCGAGACCGCCCGCTGGCTGCACTCGCTCGGCGTACGGCAGTGGCCTGCGGAGGGCTTCCCCGCGGGACGGATCGAACCCCTCATCGCGACCGGCGCCATGTACGTGCTGGACGACGACGTGAACGGCGGCCTGGCGGCCACCATGGCCCTCGACGGCCACGCCGACCCCGAGTTCTGGCGGCCGGCCGACCGCCCGGAAGACGCGTTGTACGTCCACAAGCTCGCCGTCGGCCGGTTCCACTCCGGTGAGGGACTGGGCGAGGCCCTGCTCGACTGGGCGGCGCTGCGCGCGGGCATCCTCGGCCGCCCGTGGCTGCGGCTCGACTGCGCCAAGGACAACACGCGGCTGCAGGCGTACTACCGGGACGCCGGATTCCGGCACGTGCGCACCGTCGACCTGCCGCATCGGGCCTCGGGCGCGCTGTTCGAGCGCCGGTCTTCGAGCGTGCCCTCCCCGCGCGGAGCCGCGGGGCCGCTCATCGAACGTCCGTTCAAGCACGCGCGGTCGCATCGTGGTTCGCTGGTGACAACAAACATCACAAGAAGTTGATGCAGCACCGAACGGGACAGATGTCGGCTGATGCCGTATGGCGCCGCAAATGGACCCGATACTGTTCGATTCATGACCGGATCGCTCCTTGAAGTGATCGCGCTGGACGTGCGCGACGCCGTGGCCGCCGAGGCGGGTGGCGCGGACCGCCTGGAGATCGTGTCGGACATGGACTCCGGTGGGCTCACCCCCTCGGCGGAAACCGTCGCGGCCATCGCACGGGAGTGCAACCTGCCGCAGATGGTCATGCTGCGATCGGACGCCGGTTTCACCGCGACTCCCGAGACGCTGGACCGGCTGCGCCGGGACGTGAAGGAACTGGCCCAGGCGGGCGCCGCCGGTTTCGTCTTCGGGTTCCTGACCGGGGACGGCACGGTGGACCTGGCGGCGACCGAGGCGCTGATCCACGCGGTCGCCCCGCTGCCGTGGACGTTCCATCGGGCGGTCGACCACGCCGCGGACGTGCGGGCGGCCTGGCGTGCCGTACGGCTGCTGCCGAACCTCGCCACCGTGCTGACGTCGGGCTCGGCGCAGGGCGTCGGCGCCGGACTGGGCGTGTTACGCACGCGGGCCGAGGCCGGGGACGGGCCGCTGGTGCTGGCCGGGGGAGGCCTCGGGAAGGAGCACGTGCCCGTGCTGCTCGACTACGGCATCCGCGCCTTCCACGTCGGCGGTGCCGTACGGGACTCGGGCGCCGCCGGCGACCCGTGGAGCGGCCCGGTCGATCCCGCCCGGGTGCGCGACTGGCGTCGCCTCGTCGACCAGGCCTGACCGTACCGGCCGGCCGTCAGCCGAGGGCGTGATCGGCCCGTGCCAGCGCGGCGACGAGGGTCTTGATCGTGGCGGGTTCCTCCAGCACACCGCCGGCCGTCCGGCGACGATCCTCCCACGCGCGCACCCGCTCGACATGGTCCTCGTACCGGGCGAGATGGAACGCGTACACGGTGGCGAAGCGGCTGACGAGATGGGACGGATGCATGTCCCAGCCCTGGTAGAAGCCGTTGGACAGCGAATGCCGCACCAGGGCGGCGTGCCGGCGCAGCAGCGTGCGCACGTCGGCGGCCGAGTCCGAGGCAGGAGCCGCGGCGAGCGAGCCGTCGCACAGCTCGACACCGGTCCCGGCCAGGGCGGTCAGCATGACATGCCGGGCGTGGTCGCAGGCGGGGTGGTCGAGACGCTGCTCGTGGGGCGGCAGCCCCAAGGATGCGGTGTAGTCGAAGACCCCGAAGTGCGCGGCGGCCAGCCGTCCGCCGAGGGAGGGCACGAGATCGGCGGACCGCTGCAGCATCAGCACGGTCTGCGGCGCCTCCACCTGCATCTCGAAGCGCAGCGTGCCGGGCGCGAGCCGCAGCGCCGCCTCCAGGGCCTCCAGGCACCGGGCGAACCGTCCGAGGTAGTCCTCCATGAGCACCTTCGGGAACGTGACCGTGAACCCCGGCGGCAGTTCGCCGGCCCGTCCGATCACGGTGGTGAGGAAGCCGTCCAGCGTACGGACCGACCGGTGCGGGTCGCCGTCGGCGAACGACCTGACCCGCACGCCCCACCGCCGGGGCAGCGTGCCCGCCCCGTGCATCGCGGCCACGGCCGACGCCGAGCTCACGACGTGGCCGTCCTCCTCCTCGGGCGGGCGCGGGCCGTACCCGTCCTCGAAGTCGATGCGCAGATCCTCGATCGGCTCGCTCGACAGCTTCCTGCGGAGCCGATCGTGCACGGGCCGGGCCAGGTCGGGCTCGCATTCGAACAGCCCGGCCAGATCGGCGGGGGTGAACAGGTGGCGGTGCAGGAGATCGGTCGCCGCGTGCCCCCACTCGGTCACCGTGGTCGCCGTGACCCTGTCCGCCGGGACGTAGACGGTGTGCACCGGCTGCCAGGCGGTCTCCCGTGCGGGAAACCGCTCGGTCTGCTCCCGGTACGTCTCCGCGTACCCGTCCAGCAGTCTCTCCGGTAGTCCGCCTGGCCCTGTCAGCGTCGTCTCCATGCGGATGATCCTGTTACATCGAGTGCCGGTGATGTCGCACGACATGCTCGGACGGCCCGGGGAGGCGGACGGCCGCCGCCCCGGGCCGCAGATCACGAGGCGGGGCGGGACAGACGGCCGCAGGCGGCCAGCATGGCGGCCCGGCCGACGAGCTTGACCCGCTCGCCCCGGTCCAGGTCCGCGGCGAGCCCGGCCTCGGCGGCCTCGATGGCGAGCCAGTCCTGATAGGTGACCGGGACGACGCCCCGGGCGGCCAGGACGTCGTCGATCCGCCGACGCGCCGTGCCGGGAACGGTGTCGGCGAGCAGGGTGCGCACGGTCTCGGCGGCGTCGGACTTGTTGGTCCCGATGACGCCGGTCGGTCCGCGCTTCAGCCATCCCGAGACGTACTGGCGGTCCGACACCTTCCCCGCGACGTTGGGGACGGTCATCGACGCCGTGTCGAAGGGCACCCCGGCGAGCGGCACGCTCTGGTATCCCACCGACCGCACGACCATCCCGGCCGGGATCGTCTCGAACTCGCCGGTCCCCACCACGCGGCCGCCCTCCAGGCGGGTCCGTTCGAGGCGGACGCCCTCGACCCGTGAGCCGCCCAGGATCTCCACCGGGCGCAGCCAGAAGCGCACGTCCAGCCGCCGCGGCCGCCCGGCGGGCACCCGCTCCGACCACGACCGCAGCACGTCCACGTTCCCCTTGATCTGCCGCGAGAGCGGAGCGAGGTCCTCGGGCTCGACCTTGACCTCGCCGGGCAGCGTCAGCACATCCGCGTTGGACAGCTCGCCGAGCTCGCGCAGCTCCTTCAGCGTGAACTTGGCGTGCTGGGGACCCCGGCGGCCGATCATGTGGATCCGCCGGACCCGCGAGGCCGTCAGCCGGTCGAGCACGTCCTGCGGCACGTCGGTGCGGCGCAGCTCGTCGGCGGTTTTCGCCATGATGCGCGCGACGTCCACCGCGACGTTGCCCACCCCGATGACGACGACCTCCTCCGCGTCGAGGGAGAACGCCTCCGGGGGGACGTCGGGATGCCCGCAGTACCAGTTGACGAAGTCGGTGGCGGCGACGCTGCCCGGCAGCTCCTCACCCGGGATCCCCAGATGCCGGTCGACCATCGCCCCCGTGCAGTAGACGACCGCGTCGTAACACGACATCAGATCGTCGACCGAGACGTCCGAGCCCAGCTCGATCCCGCCGAGGAAGCGCACCCCCGGCGACTCCAGCACCCGCCGCAGGTAGTCGGCGATGGACTTGATGGACGTGTGGTCGGGCGCCACGCCGTACCGGACGAGTCCGTACGGGGTGGGCAGCCGCTCCAGGACGTCCACCTCGACCGGGTCGGGGCACTGCTTGATCAGGGCTTCCGCCGTGTAGATCCCGGCGGGACCCGACCCGACGATCGCGACGCGCAGTGTCACCATGGCCTCCACAAAGCGGCGTCCTACGAGGGATTCTTCATCATCGGGCCGAGCTCCTGCCAGGGCAACCCGGCGCGCTCGATCAATGGGACCGGTTTCAAGACCGTGAGTGGTGGAGCTAAAAGAGGGGGAAACCCTGGGGATGGGGCGAAGCGGCGGTGAGACCCTCCCGGACATGAGGGGACCGCACGGTGGACGGGAAGACGGTACGGCACCGGCACGGCGCTGCGACGCCGACCGGCGGTGCCGGGGCGAGGGGGCACCGGGCGAGGTCCGCGCGCCCGATGCCCGGCGATACGAGGCGCTGGGCCGGGTGATGGCCACCCTGGCGGACGAGGCGGAGATGCTGGAGGCCTGCCGCGACCTCGCCTGGTGGCGGGGAGCCGATCATGCGTGGCACGTCGAGTGGCGCGACGGGCCCCGCGCGGACGAGGTCGCCGCGCTGCTCGCCGAGCGGATCAGCGGACCGGAGCCCGCGGTCCCCCTCGCCGGCCCGACCGGGCCGGCCACGGCGTCGACAGCGGCGCTCGACGTGATCGGCGTGGGTTTCGTGCTGCTGGCCATCGATCCGGTGGGCATGGACCGGCTGCGCGCCCGCCCGGGCCTGTGGCGGCTGTCGGCGGCGCTCGACGGCGTCGCGGGGAACGGCGGTGTCACGGGGAACGGCGAGGTTCTCGGGAACGGAGAGGCTCTGGGGAGCAGGGCGATGGGACAGGTGCGACGCGGCGGGGCCAGGCGGTGCTGGGAGGAACTGCTCGGCGGTTGACCGTACGGCTGCCGCTCTCCCCGCGGTGATTAGAAGGAGCGTCCTGCCCCGGAAGTCGATAACCTTGGGTCACATCATCTTCGCCTCGGCTCTCACGCCGTCTCCGGGACGATCGAGGAGATATCGCGCGAGACCTCTCACGAGCAAGGAGTAGCCGTGCTACTGCGTATGTCGACCCTGTTCCTACGCACGCTGCGTGAGGATCCGGCGGACGCGGAAGTGCCGAGCCACAAGCTGCTCGTCCGCGCCGGATACATCCGCCGGGTCGCGCCCGGCATCTACTCCTGGCTGCCGCTCGGCAAGATCGTCCTGGAGAACGTCGCCCGGGTCGTGCGCGAGGAGATGGACCGGATGGGCGGCCAGGAGGTGCTCTTCCCCGCGCTGCTGCCCCGGGACTACTACGAGCCCACCGGCCGCTGGACCGAGTACGGCGACACGCTGTTCCGGCTGAAGGACCGCAAGGGCGCCGACTATCTGCTCGGGCCGACCCACGAGGAGATGTTCACCGACATGGTCAAGGGGGAGTACTCCTCCTACAAGGACTATCCGGTGACCCTCTACCAGATCCAGACGAAGTACCGCGACGAGGCCCGGCCCAGGGCCGGCATCCTCCGCGGCCGGGAGTTCGTCATGAAGGACTCCTACTCCTTCGATCTCGACGACGACGGGCTGAAGCGCTCCTACGAGATGCACCGGGACGCCTACATCCGGATCTTCGACCGGCTCGGCATCGACTACCGCATCTGCTTCGCGATGTCCGGCGCGATGGGCGGCTCGGCCTCCGAGGAGTTCCTCGCGCCCTGCCCGACGGGGGAGGACACGTTCGTGTCCTGCCACGACTGCGGGTACGCCGCCAACGCCGAGGCCGTCGTCACCCCCGCGCCGCCGGCCGTCACCGGGTCGCAGCCGCCGCTCCGGATCCTGGACACGCCCGACACGCCGACCATCGAGTCGCTGGTCGCCTACGTCAACGAGCGGTTCGGTCTCGGGATCACCGCGGCCGACACGCTCAAGAACATCGTGGTGAAGGTCCGTACGCCCGGATCCGACGAGATCAAGCCGCTGGTCATCGGCATCCCCGGTGATCGAGAGGTCGACTTCAAGCGCCTGGAGGCGGCGCTGTCGCCCGGCGTCCCGGAGATCTTCGAAGCGGAGGACTTCGCCCGGTATCCGGGGCTCGTGCGCGGCTACATCGGGCCGCAGGTGCTCAAGGCGCTCGGCATCACCTACCTGGTGGACCCCCGAGTGGTCACCGGCTCCGCCTGGGTGACGGGCGCGAACCTGCCCGGCAAGCACGCCGCCCACGTGGTCGCCGGCCGGGACTTCGAGCCCGACGGCACGATCGAGGCGGCGGAGGTGCGCGCCGGGGACGCCTGCCCGCGCTGCGGTCACCCCCTGTCCATCGACCGCGGCATCGAGATCGGCCACATCTTCCAGCTCGGCCGCAAGTACGCCGACGCCGCCGGGCTCGACGCCCTCGGGCCCGACGGCAAGCCGATCCGGATCACGATGGGCTCGTACGGCGTCGGCGTCTCCCGGGCGGTGGCCGTGCTCGCCGAGCAGCGCCACGACGGGCTCGGCCTGGTGTGGCCCCGTGAGGTGGCCCCGGCCGACGTCCACATCGTCGGCACCGGCAAGGAGAACCAGATCGAGGTCGCCAGCGGGCTCGCCGAGGAGCTGGAGGCGCGCGGCCTGCGGGTCATGGTCGACGACCGCTCCGGGGTGTCGCCCGGCGTCAAGTTCAAGGACGCCGAGCTGCTCGGCATGCCGACGATCCTGATCGTCGGCCGAGGGCTGGCCCAGGGGGTCGTGGAGCTGCGCGACCGGGTGAGCGGGACGAAGGAGGAGGTCCCCCTCGGCGAGGCCGTCGACCGCGTCCTGCTCGCCTGCCGCCCCACCCCCCAGGCGTGATCTCCCACCCCCCCCAGGGCGTGATCTTGCAAATACTCGCGGGAACCATCGCCGACCTGCGTCGATAATTTCCGTGATCTTGCAGAAACTCGCTTGGATGTCGGTCCACCTGCGGCTTCACCATCCGTGATCTTGCACTGCAAGATCACGGATGGTGAATTCCCGGGTCAAGAGGGATCCGTGCGAGTTTTCGCGAGATCACGAAGGCGTCTTCCCAGGTGGAAGGGGCGTGTGCGAGTTTTCGCAAGATCACGGGTGGGGGGTGGGGCGGCTAGCCGTTCGGTTTCGACGGGGACGGGGACGGGGACGGGGACGGCGTGGCGCCTGCCGCCGGGGTGCCGGGTTCCGCCCGGCCGGGCATGCCGGGGAACGCGCTGATCGACGGCTGCCAGCCGTACGCCCGGGTGGCGCACTCCTGGGCGGCCAGCGCGGCGAGCCGGCGCAGCGACGGGTCGCGATCGGCGGCCAGCTCCAAATAGGCGGTGATCAGGCGCCCCTCCACGAGCACGGCCAGGCGGACCGCGTCGGCCGGGGTCCGCACCTCGAAGGGCAGGCGGTAGGCGGGCCCGGGCTCCGCCGGCGACCCGCTCCGCCGCGCGATCAGCGAGCGGAGCTGATCGCGCCGTGCTCGATGGGCGTCGAACCCTCCCGTGGCCAGTGAGCGGAGCCTGCCTGCGGTCTTCCCGCCGATCACCCCGTAGGCGTACACGGCGGCGTGCTCGGCCGCCAGTGCCCGGGTGAGCGCGTCGCCCGAGCCGGCCGTGGCATCGGCGGCGGCCGGTTCTGTGCTGTTCGGTCGTGCGATCGCCGGGTCAGACACGCAGGCTCCCGAGCGCGACGGCGTGTACGGCCTCGCACGCGCCGATGCTGGCCAGTAGTTGTGCGAGGACGGGGGAGGCCGCGGCCATCTGGCGGGGCCGTGCGGCGGACGTCCGGCGCTCGGCGTCGCGGAGCCTTCCGATCGACACGGGTTTCTCCGCCGGCGCGGACTCTTCCGCCGGCCCGGGGGAGCCAGCCGATGGCGAGGGCACGCCCGGGGACGAGGGGCCGGTCTCCGCGCCGGCCGGCAGCAGTTCGCGCAGGGCCGCCAGATGGGCGACGTGCCGCTGCCGGAACGGTTCGAGCGCGGCGGCCGTCTTGGCCGAGCCGAGAGCGGCCCGCTCGTAGAGTGCGATCAGCCGCTCCTTGTCACCGATCAGTGAACCCAGCAGCACCGCCTGAGGATCCGGCGGCTTCGGCGCGGGCGGTTCGGGCGAATCGGACGAGCAGCCGGTGGCGGTGGCGACCAGCCCGGCCGCCGTCGCGCCCAGCAGCACGCGCCTGGTCACGCGTGCTCCGCCGCTCAGTTCCACGACCAACGTCCTCTCGCCGGCCTCCGCCGATTTCTTTCCGTCCGTCTTCGCCGTCGAGTCGGCGCCCCTTCCTGGACGCGCTCCCCGGGCCGACGTCGTCGTAGCATCGTACGGCGCGCCGCCCAGAAGTCACCGCCCGGTGATGATGGGCGGGCTCGTGTCGGCTCGCCGCTCGGGTATGGCGCTATTTCCGTCCCGTGGTGTCGATAGGCTGTTGGCACATCGGGCGAGGTACACCAGTGAAGGGGAGGTCGGCATGGGCGGAGACCCTCGACGCGGCCGTCTGGTGGAGCTGCTCGGCCCGGTGGTCGCCGAGAAGGGGCTCGACCTGGAGGACGTGAAGATCGTCCCGGCGGGCAGGCGGCGACTCGTGCGCGTGATCGTGGACCGTGACGGCGGCGTCACGCTGGACGACGTGGCCGAGGTGAGCCAGTCGGTCTCCAAACGGCTGGACGAGTCGGACGCTCTCGGCGCGGGGCCGTACGTTCTGGAGGTCAGCTCCCCCGGAGTGGACAGGCCGTTGACCGAGCCGCGCCACTGGCGCCGGGCGCGAGGCAGGCTGGTGAAGGCGGAGCTGCGGGACGGCGCGACCGTGGAAGGCCGCGTGACCGGGACGGGCGAGTCCGGCGTGGAGCTGGACGGGACGCGTCGCATCGCGTTCGACGAGCTGATCCGCGGCCGGGTGCAGGTGGAGTTCAACCGGCCGGCCGATCTCGATGACGGTTACGACATCGACGACACTGACGACGAGGGCTAAGGGGGAGCCTTGTGGACATTGACATGAGCGTCCTGCGCAGCCTGGAGCGGGAGAAGGACATCTCCTTCGACCTGGTCGTCAAGGCGATCGAGGACGCGCTCCTGATCGCGTACTTCCGGACCGAGGGCGCGGCGCCGAAGGCTCGGGCCGAGCTCGACCGCGTCTCCGGCCACGTGACCATCTGGGCGGCCGAGCTCGATGAGAACGGCGAGGTCGCCAGGGAGTACGACGACACCCCGGGCAACTTCAGCCGGATCGCCGCCACGACCGCCAAGCAGGTGATACTCCAGCAGCTCCGTGACGCCGAGGACGAGATCAACTTCGGCGAGTTCGCCAGTCGCGAGGGTGAGCTGGTCGCGGGAATCATCCAGCAGGGCAAGGACCCGAGGGTCGTGCTGGTCGACCTGGGCAAGATCGAGGCGATCCTGCCGCACAACGAGCAGGTCCCCGGCGAGGAGTACCTGCACGGAGAGCGCATCCGCTGCTACGTGGTCCAGGTCAAGAAGGGACCCAAGGGCCCCTCGGTCACCCTGTCGCGGACGCATCCCAACCTGGTGAAGAAGCTCTTCGCGCTGGAGGTGCCCGAGATCGCCGACGGCACCGTGGAAATCGCCGCCATCGCCCGCGAGGCCGGTCATCGCACCAAGATCGCTGTCAGGTCCCGCAGGCCGGGTGTGAACGCCAAGGGCGCCTGCATCGGCCCGATGGGATCCCGGGTGCGGAACGTGATGACCGAACTGCACGGCGAGAAGATCGACATCATCGACTGGTCGGAGGACCCGGCGGAGTTCGTCGGGAATGCCCTGTCGCCCGCGCGTGTTTCCCGAGTCGAGGTAATCGACCCCGACGGCCGGATGGCCCGGGTCACCGTGCCCGACTACCAGTTGTCGCTGGCGATCGGCAAGGAGGGGCAGAACGCCCGCCTGGCCGCGCGGCTCACCGGATGGCGTATCGACATCCGTCCGGACGTCCAGGAGGCACCGGCAGATCCCGCTGATGCGTCGGCAAGGTAAGCTGGAATATGGTTGCCAGGCAGCCCCGTTGAGAACGTGCGTGGGTTGCCGGGTTCGCACGGCAAAGTCCGAGTTGCTCCGCCTGGTGGTGGTCGAGGGCGTCGTCATCCCGGATCCGGGAGGACGGCTCCCGGGACGTGGTGCGTCACTGCACCCGTCCCCGCGCTGTCTGGAGCTCGCCGAACGCCGTCGGGCGTTCTCTCGTGCGTTTCGCGCACAGGGATCGCTCGATCTGAGTGCTCTGCGGGCTCACCTGGAGGGGCTTGACGTCGGATAGCGCCGGGTGAATGGTTACCGTTCGGCTTCGGTCATCCGGGGCCGGGCACGAAGAAATCGTCAAGTAGGACGCCGAGTTGATGGGCGGAGTCAGATTGCCATGAGCGCCTGATGAGCACGCGGCGATGAGTACGTTCAGTTAGCGACGGTCCGGCGGCACTGCAAGGCTCCCGGACCGAGTTAGGGAGTGCAGTGGCGAAGGTCCGGGTATACGAGCTCGCCAAGGAGTTCGGGGTCGAGAGCAAGGTCGTCATGGCCAAGCTCACCGAGATGGGCGAGTTCGTGAGGTCGGCGTCTTCAACGATCGAGGCGCCGGTCGTCCGTAAGCTGACAGAGGCGTTCGGTAAGGGCGACGCCTCCAAGGGCGGCGGCAAGCCGTCCCCACGTCCGGCGCAGCCGAAGCCTGCGCCGAGGCCGGCGGAGAGTCCGGCCGGTGGCGGCGCGACGCAGGCGCCGTCCCCCTTCCAGTCGACAGGCGCGGCCCAGTCCGGGGGCGCGGCCCAGCCGGCGGACACCGCGGCGAGACCGGTTCCGAAGCCCGGCCCGCGCCCGGCCCCGCGGCCGGTTCCGATGCCTCATCCGACTCAGCAGGCCCCGCAGCCCGAGGCCGCGCGTCCTGACGCCGCCCGTCCGCGGGCGCCGCGCCCGGACGTCCCGCGTCCCGAGGCCCCCCGCCCCGAAGCGTCGCGTCCGGCGGCGGCCTCCGGTCCGCGTCCGGGTCCGGCCGTGCCCAAGCCGGGTCCCCGGCCCGGTCCGCGTCCGGGTGCGCCGTCCGGTGGCGGTACGCCGGGAGGCGGCGCGCCGCGCTCCGGTGCGCCCAAGCCGGGTCCCCGCGGCCCGCGTCCGGGTAACAACCCGTTCTCCTCGAACGCCAGCGGCATGGGGCAGCGTCCCGCGCGGCCGGGCCGTGACGGCGCCGAGCGGGGAGACCGGTCCGGTGGCGGCGACCGCGGTCCCCGCGAGCCCCGCCGCGACGGAGCGAGGGACGGCGCCATTCCGCGTCCGCCCTCCGCTCGTTCCGGCGCTCCCGGTGCGGGAGGCCCTCGTCCGGGTCCCGCCGGTCCGCGTCCGGGTCCGGGCATGGGCGGGCCGCGTCCCGGCCCTGGCGCCGGTGGTCCGCGTCCCGGTGGTCCGCGTCCCAACCCGATGATGATGCCGCAGGGTCGCCCCGCGGCCCCGGGCGGTCGTCCGGGCGCCGGTGGCCGTCCCGCTCCCGGTGGCGCAGGTCGTCCCGGTGGCGGTGGCCGTCCCGGAGGCGGGTTCGGCGGTCCCAGGCCGGGTGCCGGCGCAGGTCGCCCCGGTGGCGCGGGCGGCGGGCCGGGTGCCGGTGGTGGCGGCGGGTTCGCCGGCCGTCCCGGTGGCGGCGGCCGCGGCCGCGGCGGTGGCACGGCGGGCGCGTTCGGGCGTCCGGGCGGTCGCCCGACCCGTGGCCGGAAGTCGAAGCGCCAGAGGCGTCAAGAGTTCGACAACATGCAGGCGCCGTCGATCGGCGGCGTGCAGGTCCCGCGTGGTGGCGGGCAGACGATCCGCCTTCCGCGCGGCGCGTCCCTGTCCGACTTCGCCGATCGGATCGGCGCGAACCCCGCCTCGCTCGTGCAGATCATGCTGCACCTGGGCGAGATGGTGACCGCGACCCAGTCGGTCAACGAGGAGACCCTGCAGCTTCTCGGCGCCGAGCTGGACTACAACGTCCAGGTCGTCAGCCCCGAGGAGGAGGACCGGGAGCTGCTCGAGTCCTTCAAGATCGAGTTTGGTGAGGACGAGGGCGACGAGGCCGACCTCGCGCCGCGTCCGCCGGTCGTGACCGTCATGGGCCACGTCGACCACGGTAAGACGAGGACCCTCGACGCGATCCGGCACACCAACGTCGCGGCCCGCGAGGCCGGCGGCATCACCCAGCACATCGGCGCCTACCAGGTGTCGACCACGCATGAGGGCGAGCAGCGGAAGGTCACCTTCATCGACACCCCGGGTCACGAGGCGTTCACCGCCATGCGTGCCCGCGGTGCGAAGGCCACCGACATCGCGGTGCTCGTGGTCGCGGCCGACGACGGTGTGAAGCCGCAGACGATCGAGGCGCTCAACCACGCGCAGGCGGCCGACGTGCCGGTCGTCGTCGCGGTCAACAAGATCGACAAGGAGGGCGCGGACCCCACCAAGGTCCGGGCTCAGCTCACCGAGTACGGCCTGGTGGCCGAGGAGTTCGGCGGTTCCACGCTGTTCGTGGACATCTCCGCCAAGCAGGGCATCGGCATCGACAGCCTGCTCGAGGCCATCCTGCTGACCGCCGACGCCGAGCTCGACCTGCGGGCCAACCCCGACATGGACGCCCAGGGCCTGGCCATCGAGGCACATCTGGACAAGGGTCGCGGTCCCGTGGCCACCGTCCTCGTGCAGCGCGGCACGCTCCGGGTCGGCGACTCGATCGTCTGCGGCGAGGCCTTCGGCCGCGTCCGCGCGATGCTGGACGACAACGGCAAGCCGGTCGAGGAGGCCGATCCGTCGCGTCCGGTCCTGGTGCTCGGTCTGACCGCGGTCCCGCGCGCGGGCGACAACTTCATCGTCGTGTCCGACGACCGGATGGCCCGCCAGATCGCCCAGCAGCGGGCGGCCCGGCAGCGCATCGCCGACATGGCCAAGTCCGGCCGTCGCCGCACCCTCGAGGAACTGTTCAAGGACCTCGAGAAGGGCCAGGTCAACGAGCTCAAGCTCATCATCAAGGGTGACGTCTCCGGTTCGGTGGAGGCCCTTGAGGACGCGCTGCTCAAGATCGACGTCGGCGAGGAGGTCAGCCTCCGCGTGCTGCACCGCGCGGTGGGCGCCATCACCGAGTACGACGTCAACCTGGCGATGGCCGACGACAACGCGGTCATCATCGGCTTCAACGTGCGACCCGAGGTGCGGGCGCGCGACCTGGCCGAGCGCGAGGGCGTCGACATCCGGTACTACTCGGTCATCTACCAGGCGATCGAGGAGATCGAGGCGGCCCTCAAGGGCATGCTGAAGCCGGAGTTCGAGGAGGTCCGTACGGGCACCGCCGAGATCCGCGAGATCTTCAAGGTTCCGAAGATCGGCAACGTGGCCGGCTCGGTGGTCCGCTCGGGCACGATCACTCGCAACAGCAAGGCCCGTCTCATCCGCGACGGCGTCGTCGTGGCCGACAACCTGACCGTCTCGTCGCTGCGCCGGTTCAAGGACGACGCGACCGAGGTCCGAGAGGGCTTCGAGTGCGGCATCGGCGTCGGCTACAGCGACCTCAAGATCGAAGACGTCATCGAGACGTTCGAGATGCGGGAGAAGCCGCGCGTCTGACGTGCGTTCCGCCGCCCCCGTGCCATCACGGGGGCGGCGGCCGGACGTCGCCTCGCGGCGAGACACATCCATGTACATTGGGGCACTTACTCTGGACATCCTGCTCGGCGACGTGCGTTCGCTGAAGCAGAAGCGGTCCGTGGTCCGCCCGCTGATCGCGGAACTGCAGCGGCGCTTCCCCAGCGTCGCGGTGGCTGAGACCGGCCACCTCGATCTGCACCGCAGAGCGGAGATCGGCATCGCGGTGGTCTCGGCGTCGGCCGCGAACTGCGACGATGTGCTCGGCTCGTGCGAGCGTGTGGTCGCCTTCCACCCCGAGATCGAGCTGCTGTCGGTACGGCAGCGGCTCTTCAACGACCACGAGGAATAAGCCGGCCGAGCCGGCGCGTCAGCCGTACAGTGAACGAGGGAGCGTGAGCATGGACGCAGCGCGCGCCAGAAAGCTGGCCGACCGCATCCAGCAGGTCGTCGCCGAGATGCTGGAGCGACGGATCAAGGATCCGCGGCTCGGGTTCGTCACGGTGACCGACGCGCGGATCACCGCCGACCTGGGTGACGCCACGGTCTACTACACGGTCTTCGGCTCGGAGGCCGAGCGGGCCGCGACCGCCACCGCGCTGGAGAGCGCCAAGGGGATCATCAGGTCCGAGGTCGGACGGCAGACCGGATTGCGGCACACCCCGACGCTCACCTTCGTCCACGACCCGCTGCCCGACAGCGCCCGCCACATGGACGACCTGTTCGCGGCGGCGCGGGCCAGGGACGCGGAGATCGCCAGGCAGGCCGAGAGCGCCCAGTTCGCCGGGGACGCCGACCCCTACCGGTTCGAGGAGGATCGGGCCGGCGACTCCGACGACGAGGACAGTGAGGACGAACCCTCAGCGGGGCACCGGGCGAGGTGACGACGATCGACACCACCATCGGGGCCGCGGACTGGGAGCGGGTGATCGAGCTGGTCCGCGGTGCCGACCGCGTCGCGCTCGCGTGTCATGTCTCCCCCGATGGAGACGCCCTCGGCTCGATGCTCGGCTTCGGCCTCGCGCTGGCCGGGAGCGGGAAGAAGGTGGTCGCGTCGTTCGGCGACCGCTGCTTCGCCGTACCACGCCTGCTGCGGTTCCTGCCCGGTCAGGAACTGCTGGTGGAACCGGCGGCCTACCCGGCGGAGCCGGATCTGATGCTCACGTTCGACGCCTCCACCATGGAGCGGCTCGGCCTGCTCGCCCCCAGCGCGGGCAGAGCCGGCGAACTGGTCGTGATCGACCACCATGTGTCCAACACCAGGTTCGGCTCGCTGCACCTGATCGACCCCTCGGCCGCGGCCACCGCCGTCCTGACCGAGGAGCTCATCCACCGGCTGGCCCTGCCGGTCGGCCGGGACGTGGCGACGTGCCTGTACACGGGCCTGGTGACCGACACGGGCTCCTTCCGCTATTCGGCCACCACCCCGGCGGCACACGCGATGGCGGGGCGGCTCATCGCCGCCGGGCTCAGACCCGACGAGATCGCCAGGGAGCTGTGGGACCGTTCGCCGTTCGCCTATCTGCGGGTGCTCGGCGCCGCGCTCGGCCGGGTCGCGCTCGATCAGTCGGCGGCGGCCGGCCACGGACTGGTCTGGACGTACGTCACCCGCGCCGACCGGGTGCTCAACGGCCTGCCGTACGACGAGGTGGAGGGCGTGATCGACGTCATCCGCCGGGTCGACGAGGCGGATGTGGCCGTGGTGCTCAAGGAGGACGACGAGGGGATCTGGAACGTCTCGACCCGTTCGAAGGGCGCGGTCGACGTCGGCCGGGCCTGCGTCGAGCTGGGCGGCGGCGGTCACAGCCGCGCGGCGGGCTTCTCCTCCAGGCTTCCACCGGAGGACACGATCGCCTCCCTGCGCTCTCTCCTCACCCTGGAGTGATCTCGCCGGACCACGCGGGGGAGGCCGCCCAACCGGGCGTCCTCGCGCAGACGCGCCAGGGCGGTGCCGCCCGACCGGCATGTTTCCAGTTCCCGATCTCGCATTGGACCCATTCATGAGTACGGCAAGGCCCCGCAGAACTCCGCCGCCGAGCGGGTTGATCATCGTGGACAAGCCCGCCGACTGGACCTCGCACGACGTCGTCGGCAAGATGCGCGGCATCGCCGGGACCCGCAAGGTGGGCCACGCCGGCACGCTCGACCCGATGGCCACCGGCGTGCTCGTCGTCGGCGTGGAGAAGGCCACCCGCCTCCTCGGGCACCTCGCGCTGACGGAGAAGGTCTACGAGGCCACGATCCGGCTCGGCGTGACCACCAACACCGACGACGCCGAGGGAGAGGCCATCGCGGTCACCTCCGCAGGTCGGGTGACCGCGGAGGAGGTGCGCAAGGGCGTCGCCGCGCTCACGGGGAAGATCATGCAGGTTCCCCCGCAGGTGAGCGCGATCAAGGTCAACGGTGAACGGGCCTACAAGCGGGCCAGGGCCGGCGAGGAGGTCGAGATCGCCGCCAGGCCGGTCACCGTCCACGAGTTCGAGGTCACCGCGATCCGCCGGGCCCGCGTGGAGAATGCGGACGCCGCCGTGAACGACGTCGTGGACGTCGACGCCACCGTCACCTGCTCCAGCGGGACCTACATCCGGGCGCTGGCCCGGGACCTCGGCGCCGCCCTCGGGGTGGGCGGCCACCTCACCCGCCTCAGGCGCACCCGGGTCGGACCGTACGGCCTGGCCTCGGCCCGGACGATCGAAGAGCTCGCCAGGGAATGCGTGATCATGCCGATCGCGGAGGCCGTGACCGCGGCGTTCCCCCGCAGGGACGTGACGGCGCAGGACGCCAGGCTGGTCGCGCACGGCGGCCGTCTGCCCGCGGCGGGGCTCGGGCCCGGCCCCGTCGGGGTTTTCGGCCCGGACGGCACGCTGCTCGCCCTCGTCGAGGAACGCGGTGGCACGGCCAGGCCCCTGGTTGTTTTCGCGCCCTGACATCAATGCACGCTCAGCGGCATGGCAGTCTTGTCTACTGCCGGTTTGCCGAGCCGTACAGGAATCGAGGTCGAAGTGCAGAGCTGGCACGGACTGGATGACGTCCCCGAGGACTGGGGCAGGTCCGTCGTCACGATCGGCGTGTTCGACGGCGTACATCTCGGTCATCAGCGGATGGTGACGCAGATGGTGGGCATGGCCCGTGACCTCGGCCTTCCATCGGTCGTCGTCACCTTCGACCCGCATCCGGACGAGGTCGTCCGGCCGGGCACCCACCCGCTGCGGCTCACCACGCTGCACCGGCAGGCGGAGTTGCTCGCGGGGCTGGGCGTCGACGCGGTGTGCGTGCTGCCGTTCACACTGGAGTTCTCGCGGATGAGACCCGACGAGTTCGTGCAGACGGCCCTGGTGGACCGGCTGCACGCGGCGGGGGTCGTGGTGGGGGAGGACTTCCGCTTCGGGCACAAGGCATCCGGCGACGTGGAGACGTTGCGTACGCTGGGGGAGAAGTACGACTTCGTCGCGGTGGGCGTGCCGCTGGTCAGCGACGGCGCCACCATTTCCTCCACGTTCATCCGGGAACGGCTGACCGCGGGCGACGTCGCGGGCGCCGCCGCGGCGCTGGGGCGTCCGCATCGGGTCGAGGGCGTGGTCGTCCGCGGTCACCAGCGGGGCCGGGCGCTCGGCTTTCCCACGGCGAACGTCGAGTCGCCGCCGTTCACCGCCATTCCGGCAGAGGGCGTCTACGCAGGCTGGCTGCAGTGCGTCGAGGCGTCTCCGGCGTCGGCGGGGCAGCGCTGGCCGGCCGCCATCTCCATCGGGACGAACCCGACCTTCGACGGGGTGGAACGCACGGTCGAGGCGTACGCGCTGGACCGGGACGACCTGGACCTCTACGGCGCGCATGTGGCGGTCGACTTCGCCGAGCGGCTGCGGGACACGCTGCGGTTCGACTCGGTCGAGGCGTTGATCGAGCAGATGCACCGCGACGTGGCCCGCGCCCGCGAGGTCACGGCCTGACGATCGGTAGCGGGCCTTCGACGGGCCGCCCGCCGTGCCGGAGTTGTGCGGGGCGCCGCGACTCGGTGGTAGCCTTGCAAGTCAGCCATGTTCGGGTGCTGTCATGTCCGACGGGCATGGCGGGCCACCGGGCCGGCCGGTCACGGCGACTGTAGGCACGCACGGTCGTTCGCGGGCTCTGATGTCGTGCGTGCCTCTCACCAGAAGGAGAAACAGTGTCGCTCGACGCGACCACCACCAAGGCCATCATCGGCGAGTACGCCACCGGCGAGGGAGACACCGGGTCTCCGGAGGTCCAGATCGCCCTGCTGAGCAAGCGCATCAGCGATCTGACCGAGCACCTGAAGGTGCACAAGCACGACCACCACAGCCGCCGGGGGCTGCTTCTGCTGGTCGGCCGTCGCCGCCGGCTGCTGAAGTACCTGCAGGCGAAGGACATCGCCCGCTACCGGTCCCTCATCGAGCGTCTCGGCCTGCGTCGATAATGTGGAAAGGAGCGGCGATCCTTCGTCGCTCCTTTCTCATGGCGGGCCACAATGGGTCCGGCAGGACGATCGCCCGCGCGAGCGGCCACAGCGAGAGGCCGGATTGAACGCCGCGCGCGGCGGAACATGTGGAATAACTGAATAGCCGAGGGGACGGCAGGCCGGGCCGGCCTGCCCCACCCGACAGACAAGCCCCGCGTCCGAACGCAAGCCGCATGCATGATCCCGCGGCGTGAGAGGGCCGGTCCTCGGTAGTGGCCCCCGGTCGGTACGGCACAGCCGTACGGAAGGAACCGGGCGCTTCGATCGAAGACCGGCACTGCACCTGAACGGGGAGCCCGGCATAAAAGGACGTGGGAGACCGACGAACAAGGAGGTCCCCCGTGGAGGGTGTCCACAGCACGGAAGCCGTTGTCGACAACGGCTCATTCGGCACACGTACGATCCGGTTCGAGACCGGGCGCCTCGCCCGGCAGGCGGCCGGCAGCGCGGTGGCGTACCTGGACGACGAGACGATGGTCCTGTCCGCCACCACCGCGTCGAAGCATCCCAAGGAGAGCCTGGACTTCTTCCCGCTCACCGTCGACGTGGAGGAGCGGATGTACGCGGCGGGCCGGATCCCCGGCTCGTTCTTCCGGCGTGAGGGCAGGCCGTCCGAGGACGCGATCCTCACCTGCCGCCTGATCGACCGGCCGCTGCGCCCGTCCTTCGTCAAGGGCCTGCGCAACGAGATCCAGATCGTGGCGACGGTGATGGCGCTGCACCCGGATCACCTGTACGACGTCGTCGCGATCAACGCGGCGAGCATGTCGACCCAGCTCGCCGGGCTGCCGTTCTCCGGCCCGATCGGCGGTGTCCGCGTCGCGCTGATCCAGGGACAGTGGGTGGCGTTCCCGACCCACGAGGAACTGGCGGGCGCGACCTTCGACATGGTGGTCGCCGGTCGCGTCCTGGCGGACGGCGATGTGGCGATCATGATGGTCGAGGCGGAGTCCACCCGTGACACGCTGAAGCTGGTCGCCGAGGGCGCCGTCGCGCCCAATGAGGAGGTCGTGGCCCAGGGCCTGGAGGCCGCCAAGCCCTTCATCAAGGTGCTGTGCGAGGCGCAGTCCAAGCTGGCCGAGGTCGCCGGCAAGGAGACCGCCGAGTACCCGATCTTCCTGGACTACCAGGAGGACGCACTCGAGGCCGTCACCGCCGCGGTGCGCAGCGAGCTCGCCTCGGCGCTGACCATCGCGGGCAAGCAGGAGCGCGAGCTCGAGATCGAGCGGGTCAAGGCCCTCGCCGCCGAGAAGCTGCTGCCCGACTTCGAGGGGCGCGAGAAGGAACTCGCCGCGGCCTTCCGCTCGCTGACCAAGAGCCTCATGCGCGAGCGGGTGCTCAAGGAGGGCATCCGGATCGACGGACGTGGTTCCAAGGACATCCGGCAGCTCAGCGCCGAGGTCCACGTGGTGCCGCGGGTGCACGGCTCGGCCCTGTTCGAGCGCGGCGAGACGCAGATCCTCGGCATCACCACGCTGAACATGCTGCGCATGGAGCAGATGATCGACACGCTCAATCCCGAGCGGACCAAGCGTTACATGCACAACTACAACTTCCCGCCGTACTCCACGGGAGAGACCGGCCGGGTCGGCTCGCCGAAGCGGCGCGAGATCGGCCACGGCGCGCTGGCCGAGCGCGCGCTGCTGCCGGTGCTGCCTTCGCGTGAGGAGTTCCCGTACGCCATCCGGCAGGTGTCCGAGGCGCTCGGGTCCAACGGTTCGACCTCGATGGGGTCGGTCTGCGCCTCCACCATGGCACTGCTCGACGCCGGTGTGCCGCTCAAGGAGATGGTGGCCGGCATCGCCATGGGCCTCATCGGCGAGGGCGACCAGTACGTGACGCTCACCGACATCCTCGGTGCCGAGGACGCCATGGGCGACATGGACTTCAAGGTCGCGGGCACGAAGGACCTGATCACCGCGCTGCAGCTCGACACCAAGCTCGACGGCATCCCGGCCCACGTGCTCGCCGCCGCGCTCAAGCAGGCGAGGGGCGCGCGCCTGGCGATCCTCGACGTGATGCAGGAGGCCATCGACGCTCCGGCGGAGATGAACCCGACCGCGCCGCGGATCATCACGATCAAGGTGCCGGTCGACAAGATCGGCGAGGTCATCGGCCCGAAGGGCAAGATGATCAACCAGATCCAGGACGACACCGGCGCCGAGATCACGATCGAGGACGACGGGACGATCTACATCGGGGCCACGGACGGACCCTCCGCAGAGGCGGCCCGGTCGCTGATCAACGGCATAGCGAACCCGCACATGCCGGAGGTCGGCGAGCGCTACCTGGGCACGGTCGTGAAGATCGCCGCCTTCGGGGCGTTCGTGTCGCTGCTGCCCGGCAAGGACGGTCTGCTGCACGTCTCCCAGATCCGCAAGCTGCACGGCGGCAGGCGGATCGAGAACGTCGAGGACGTCCTGAACGTCGGCGAGAAGATCCAGGTGGAGATCGCCGAGATCGACTCCCGGGGCAAGCTCTCCCTGGTGCCGGTCGAGGTCGTCGAGAAGGAGGCCGCGGAGCGGGCCGCCGCCGGGAACGGCGAGGACGCCGGCGACGAGGAGGCCGCGGCGCCGCAGGAGGAGCAGCGGACGCCGCGCCGCCGCAGCCGTACCCGCGCCGGACGGGACGACCGCAACTCGTGACGACCACAACTCTCTATCCAGGCAAGGACGGAGTGGGGGTCATCCGCCGCACCGTCCTGCCCGGTGGGCTCCGCGTGGTGACCGAGACGATGCCGACCGTCCGCAGCGTCGCGGTCGGCATGTGGGTCGGCATCGGGTCACGGGACGAGGCCCCCGAGCACATGGGGGCCACCCACTTCCTGGAGCACCTGCTGTTCAAGGGCACCCCCACGCGGGACGCCATGGAGATCTCCGCGTCCATCGAGGGCATCGGCGGTGAGATCAACGCCTTCACGGCCAAGGAGTACACCTGCTACTACGCCAGGGTGCTCGACGAGGATCTCCCGCTGGCGATCGACGTGCTCGCCGACGTGGTCACCTCCTCCCTGATCACCGCCGAGGACGTGGAGTCCGAGCGCGGCGTGATCCTGGAGGAGATCGCCATGCACGACGACGATCCGTCCGACGTGGTACACGAGCAGTTCTCGGCCGAGCTGTACGGCGACACGCCGATCGGGCGGCCGATCCTCGGCAACGAGGAATCGATCAACGCGCTCACCCGCGACCGCATCCACGAGTACTACCAGCGCTACTACCTGCCGCCACGGACCGTGGTCTCGGTCGCGGGCAACGTGAACCACGAGCGGGTGGTGGAACTGGTGGCGGCCGCCTATGAGCGCGCGGGCGCGTTGAACGGCGCGACGGGCGGGGCGCCGCCGGCGCCGCCGCGCGTCGGCGGCCCGGGGGTGGAGTCGCGCTCCGGCGTCCGGGTGATCCACCGCCCGACGGAGCAGGCCAACCTGGTGCTCGGCACCACCGGCGTCTCCCGGACCGACGATCGCAGGTTCGCCCTGGGCGTGCTGAACGCCGCCCTGGGCGGCGGGATGTCGTCGCGACTGTTCCAGGAGATCAGGGAGAAGCGCGGCCTCGCCTACAGCGTGTACAGCTTCACGGCGCAGTACGCCGACACCGGTCAGTTCGGCGTCTACGTC
>BCRI01000100.1 GCA_001552515.1 Sphaerimonospora mesophila NBRC 14179 = JCM 3151 | reverse complement strand
ACTGGGCCGTGTCGATGATGTGGGCGCCGATGTCTCCGAGCGCCCCCGACCCCGCCTTGTCCTTGCGCAACCGCCACACCAGGGGGAAGTCCGGGTCCACGATCCAGTCCTGGAGGTACTGTGCCCGGACGTGCCGGATCTCCCCCAGCCTGCCCCCCTCGACGAGACGCCGGGCGAGCGCTACGGCGGGCACCCGGCGGTAGTTGAAGGCCACCATGCTGCGCACGCCCCTGGCCGCCGCCGACCGCGCGGCCGCCGTCATGGCCTCGGCCTCGGCCACGGTGTTGGCCAGGGGTTTCTCGCAGATCACGTGCTTGCCCGCCGTCAGCGCGGCGATCGCGATCTCCGCGTGCGAGTCGCCCGGCGTGCAGACGTCGACGATGTCCACATCGTCACGCTCGATCAGCCGCTTCCAGTCGGTCTCCGCCGCCGCCCAGCCGAGCTTGGCCGCGGCCTCGGCCGTACGCTCGGCCGACCGGCCGGCCAGCACCGCCATCACCGGCCTGACCGGGAGGTCGAAGACGGCGCCGACGCCGCGCCACGCCTGTGAGTGCACGCGTCCCATGAACGCGTGCCCGACCATGCCGACGCCGAGCGCCGGCCTGCTCTCTGTCACGAGATCTCCCCCAGATCTAGGATTCGAAGCCGAGCGGCAGATACGCCTGCACGTTCTCCTTGGTGACGGTCTCCGACGCCAGCGTGATCGACTGCGGCACCTGGTTCTCGACCAGGTCGCTCATGCCCTTGCCCTGGGCGATCAGCCGGGCCAGCTTGACGGCCGACGAGGCCATGGTGGGGCTGTAGGTGACGGTCGCCTCCAGTACGCCGCTGCCCGACTGGATGTCCCGCATCGCGTTGGCCGAGCCGGCCCCGCCCACCATGAAGAACTCGTCGCGACCCGCCTCCTTGATCGCGGCCAGCACACCGATGCCCTGGTCGTCGTCGTGGTTCCAGATCGCGTCGATCTTCTTGTGCGCCTGCAGGAGGTTGCCCGCGACCTGCGTGCCCGACTCGACGGTGAACTTCGCGTCCTGCTGCGCCGTGACGCTGAAGCCGTACGACTTGAGCGCGTCGGCGAAGCCCTTGCTGCGGTCCTGGGTCAGCGGCAGCGTCGCGATGCCCTGGATCTCCAGGATCACCGGGTCGGCGACGCCCTTGTCCTTGAGCTTCTTGCCGATGTAGTGGCCGGCCGCCACGCCCATGCCGTAGTTGTCGCCGCCGACCCAGGTGCGGTAGGACAGCTTGTCCGGGAAGACCCGGTCGAGGTTGACCACCGGGATGCCGGCGTCCATCGCCTTGCGCGCGACCTGGTTGAGCTGCTCGCCGTCGTTGGGCAGGAGCACCAGCACGTCCACCTTGGCCTGGATGAGCGTCTCGACCGCGGAGATCTGCTGGTTGATGTCGTTGGTCGGCTCGACCGGTTTGAACTCGACATCGGCGTACTGCTTGGCCTGGGCCTCGGCGTTCTTGGCGATGGCGGCGATCCAGCCGTGGTCGGCGGCGGGCGCGGAGAAGCCCATCACCACGCGCGTGCCGGGCTGGTCGTTGTCGGTGCCGCCGACGGCCGCCGTCTGCTGTGTCGGAGCCGCGGCGGCCTCGGGCTCGTTGCTCGTGCAGGCGGTCAGCAGGGTGCCGGCGCCGACGACGGCTCCACTCACCAGGAAACCGCGCCGGCCGACGCTTCTGTTCATGGCACTTCTCCTCGTATAAGGGGATCTATGTTCGGGACTCGAGACCGCGTCGCTGCAGGAGGACGGCGATGACGATGATCAGGCCCTTGGCGATGAGCTGGTCGCTCGTGTTGAGCCCGTTGAGGATGAACAGGTTCGTGATCAGCGTGAAGATCAGCAGCCCGAGGATCGAGCCGATGATCGTGCCGCGACCGCCGGTGAGCAGGGTGCCGCCGATGATCACCGCGGCGATGGCGTCCAGCTCGTAGAGGTCGCCGTGTGTGCTCGACCCGGTGGTGGTGCGGGCCATGATGATGATCGCCGCGATCCCGCAGCACAGGCCCGACAGCGCGTACAGCATCATCGTGTGACGCCGCACGTCGATCCCGGCGAGCCGGGCCGCCTCCGGGTTGCCGCCGACCGCGTAGGTCCTGCGGCCGAAGGTCGTGCGGTTGAGCACGAGCCAGCCGACGACCACGACGAGGGCGAAGATGTAGACCAGCAGCGGTAGGCCGAGCACCCGTGTGGTCGACAGCTCCACGATGGCGCTGTTCTCCGGCTGGATGAGCTGGGTCTTGCGGTCGGACATCCGCTGGGCCAGCCCGCGCGCCGCCACCAGCATGGCCAGCGTGACGATGAACGGCACCATCCGGCCGTAGGAGATCAGGAAACCGCCGACCAGCCCGGCGCCCGTGCCGACGAGCACGGCGCAGACCGCCATCACCACCGGCCCGTACGACTGGGTGGCCAGGGTGGTCGCCCACACCGAGGCGAGCGCCATCACCGCGCCGACCGACAGGTCGATGCCGCCGCCGATGATGACGAACGTCATGCCGACCGTGATCACACCGATCGTCGAGGCCAGCGCGAGAATGCTCACGAGGTTCGACGACGTGCCGAAGGTGTCCGGACTGGTGATCAGTCCCACGGCCGCGAGCAGGAGCAGCGCCACGACCAGACCGAGGTGGCGGGCCTCCCGTACGCGGACGAGCAGGGTCACAGCGCACTCCCTTCCATGATCATGTCCAGTACGCGTGCCTCGTCGAGATCGCGGGCGTCCGACTCGTGGATGACCGTGCCGTCCCGCAGCACGAGGACCCGATCGGCGAGCCCGAGCACCTCGGGCACCTCGCTCGACACGAGCAGCACGCCGATGCCCTCGTCGGCGAGCCGCCGGATCAGCGCGTACAGCTCGGCGCGGGCGCCGACGTCGACTCCGCGGGTGGGCTCGTCGAGCAGCAGCAGCCTGCGGCTCCGCACCCCGTCGCCGTGGCGGGTGAGCCAGCGGCCCAGCACGGCCTTCTGCTGGTTGCCGCCGGACAGCGTCCGTACCGGGCGATCGGGATCGGGCGGTCGTAGCTCGAGCGCCTTGACCAGCCGGGCGGCCTCCGCCCGCTCGCGGCGTCGGTCGATCCAGCCCAGCCTGGCGAACGTGCCGAGGCCGGCGATCGTGATGTTCCGCCCGACCGTCTCGTTCATCAGCAGCGCCTGCGACTTGCGCTCCTCGGGCGCCAGCCCCATGCCGAGCCGTACGGCTCGCACGGTGCTGCCGGGCCGCACCGGCTCGCGGTCCAGGAGCACCCGGCCGGCGCTGGGCCGGCGGGCCCCGTAGATCGTCTCGACGATCTCCGAGCGGCCGGAGCCGACCAGGCCGGCGAGGCCCACGATCTCGCCCTCGCGCACGGTGAGCGTGACGTCGGCGAAGCGGCCGGGAAGCGTGAGGCCCTCGGCCCGGAGCACCTCAGGGCGGCCGTCATGCGACCCGGGCTCGGGGCGGGGCGGGAAGACGTACTCCACGTTGCGGCCGGTCATCAGCGACACGACGGTGGCGGTCGGCGTCTCACGCGCGGGCAGCCCGACGGCCGCCGTCCTGCCGTCCTTCAGCACGGTCACCCGGTCGCCGATCTCGCGGATCTCCTCCAGGCGGTGCGAGATGTACACGACCGCGACCCCCTGGCCGGTGAGCTCGCGGACGACCCGGAACAGGTTGGCGACCTCGTCGTGTGCGAGCGCGGCCGATGGCTCGTCCATGACGATCAGGCGGGCGCGGTGCGACAGCGCCCTGGCCATGCTGACGACCTGCTTGGCCGCCGCCGGCAGCCGGCCCACCTCGGTGGCCGGCCGCAGCTCGCCGTGCCCCAGCCGGCCGAGCAGCTCGGCGGCCGCCCTGTTCATCTCACCGCGCCTGGTGAAGCCCAGCCTGGCGTGCTCGTGGCCGAGGAAGACGTTCTCCGCGATCGTCAGCCCGTCGACCAGGTCGAGCTCCTGGTAGATGGTGGAGATGCCGGACCGGATGGCCGCCACTGGGCCGCTGAAGCGCACCTGTTCGCCGCCCAGGGTGATGGTGCCCTCGTCCGGCTGGTGCACCCCGGCGAGGATCTTGATGAGGGTGGACTTGCCCGCTCCGTTCTGACCGAGCAGGCAGTGGACCTCACCGGCCCGGACATCGAGGTCGACGCCGTCCAGCGCGCGTACGCCCGGAAACTGTTTGACGATCCCCCGCATGACCAGCAGCTCGCTCATCTGCCTCTCCCGATCGAAGGATTGACCAGAAGGTACGCCTACTTTGGTCGTTCTGTGAAGGTCTTTCCACTCGGATTTTTATAACTTTCGCTGTTATCAACAAAAGGTGGAGGCGGTGGACACCCGTACCGATAGGAACGGCACCGGGAGGGTAAGGACGTAGGACGACCGGGAAGGGGACGCCGACCGATCGGGAGGGGCGATGCTGGGGCTGCCCGACGGGGTGCGGGGCTGCCTGTTCGACATGGACGGCGTGCTCACCCGCACCGCCAGGATCCACGCGGCGGCGTGGCGTACGGCGTTCGACGACTTCCTGCGTGAGCACGCGGAACGGACCGGCGTGCCCTTCGTGCCGTTCGACGAGGTGACCGACTACGAACGCTACGTCGACGGCAAGAAACGGCTCGACGGGACGCGGACGTTCCTGGCGGCGCGCGGCGCCGACCTGCCGGAGGGATCGCCGGACGACCCGCCCGGCACACCCACGTTGTACGGCCTGAGCAACCGGAAGAACGACCTCGTCAGCGCCTACCTCGACGAGCGCGGTGTGGAGGTCTTCGAAGGATCGGCGCGCTATGTGCGTGCCGTACGGGACGCGGGGCTGCACCGGGCCGTCGTCTCCTCGAGCGCCAACACGGAACGGGTGCTCGCCGCCGCCGGGCTCGCCGACCTGTTCGAAGCGCGGATCGACGGCGTCGTCGCGCAGGAGCGTGGCCTGGCCGGCAAACCCGACCCCGACATGTACCTCGCGGGCGCCGAGGCGCTCGGGCTGAAGCCGGCCGAGGCGGCCGTGTTCGAGGACGCGCTGGCCGGGGTGGCGGCCGGTCGCGCGGGGGACTTCGCCTTCGTCGTCGGCGTCGACCGCCTCGGGCAGGCGGACGCGCTGCGCGAACACGGCGCGGACATAGTGATCACAGACCTCGCCCAGCTCCTCCGGCCATGACGGGCAGGGAGGCACAGTGATCAAGCATCCGGCCTTCGTCGTCGAACCCTGGTCGGTGCGGGAATGCCGGCTGCACATGGACGTGCTGGCGCAGACCGAGTCGGTGTTCGCGCTGTCCAACGGGCACATCGGGCTGCGGGGCAACCTCGACGAGGGCGAGCCGCACGGGCTGCCGGGCACCTATCTCAACTCCGTCTACGAGCTGCGGCCGATGCCGTACGCCGAGGCGGGCTACGGATATCCGGAATCCGGACAGACCGTGGTAAACGTGACGAACGGCAAGCTGATCCGGCTGCTGGTCGACGACGAGCCCTTCGACGTCCGGTACGGCACGCTGCACGAGCACGAGCGGGTCCTCGACCTCCGGGCCGGCACCCTCACCCGGAGGGTCCACTGGACCTCGCCCACCAAGAGTGAGATCCGCATCACCTCGACACGGCTGGTGTCGTTCACCCACCGCGCCGTGGCGGCCGTCCGCTACGAGGTCGAGCCGGTCGGCCATCCGCTGAAGGTGGTGGTGCAGTCGGAGCTGGTGGCCAACGAGACCCTGCCGGAATCGGGCCCCGACCCGCGCACGGCGGCCGTGCTGAAGGAACCCCTGGTCGTGGAGGAGAACCTGCCGGCGACGGGCGGGGTCTCCGTCATGGTCCACACCACCAGGACCAGCGGGCTGCGGGTGGCGGCCGGCATGTGGCACGACGTCGACGGCCCGGAGGGCACGCGGGTCGAGGCCGACGGCCGCGAGGACGTCAGCCGGGTGACCGTCGCCACCACTCTCGACCCGGGGCGGCGGCTGCGGCTCACCAAGCTCTTCGCGTACGGCTGGTCGGCGCAGCGCTCCCGGCCCGCCATGCACGACCAGGTCGTGGCCGCGCTCGCCGCCGCCCGGCTGGCCGGGTGGGACGGTCTGTGCGCCGAGCAGCGGCGGTTCCTCGACGAGTTCTGGGCCGGCGCCGACGTGGAGGTCGAGGGCGACACGGAGGTGCAGCAGGCCGTCCGCTTCGGGCTGTTCCACCTGCTGCAGGCCGGCGCCCGGGCCGAGGAGCGGCCCATCCCGGCCAAGGGGCTGACCGGCTCGGGCTACGACGGGCATACCTTCTGGGACACCGAGACCTTCGTGCTGCCCGTGCTGACCTACACCCATCCCCGGCCGGTCGCCGACGTGCTGGCCTGGCGAAAGTCGATCATGCCGATCGCGGAGGAGCGCGCGACGCAGTTCGGGCTGGAGGGCGCGGCCTTCCCCTGGCGGACGATCAACGGCGAGGCGGGCTCCGGATACTGGCCGGCCGGCACCGCGGCGTTCCACGTGAACGCCGACATCGCGGAGGCGGTCACCCGGTACGTCGACGCGACCGAGGACGTGGAGTTCGAGCGTGAGACCGGGCTGCCGCTGCTCGTCGCGACCGCCCGGCTGTGGTCCTCCCTCGGCCATCATGACGTCGAGGGGAACTTCCGGATCGACGGGGTGACCGGTCCTGACGAGTACAGCGCCGTCTCGGACAACAACGTCTACACGAACCTGATGGCCCGGCGGAACCTGCGCGCCGCGGCCGAGGCGGCCATCCGGCACCCGGACCTGGCCGAGCGGCTGGGGGTGACGCTGGAGGAGGCGGCGAGATGGCGGGACATCGCCGCCGCGATGTTCGTCCCGTACGACGAGCGGCTGGGGGTGCATCCGCAGAGCGAGGGGTTCACCCGGCACGCGGTCTGGGACTTCGCCGCCACCAAGCCCGACCGATACCCGCTGATGTTGCACTTCCCCTACTTCGATATCTATCGGAAGCAGGTGGTCAAGCAGGCCGACCTCGTGCTGGCCATGCACCTGTGCGGCGACGCGTTCACGCCCGAGCAGAAGGCACGCAACTTCGCCTATTACGAGGCGCTGACCGTCCGCGACTCGTCGCTGTCGGCCTGCACCCAGGCGGTGCTCGCCGCCGAGGTCGGGCAGTTGGAGCTCGCGTACGACTACCTCGGCGAGGCGGCACTGGTGGACCTGCGCGACCTGGCGCAGGACGCCCGTGGCGGGGTCCACATGGCCTCACTGGCCGGCGCCTGGATCGCGTTGGTCGACGGGTTCGGCGGAATGCGCGCGGGCGGCGGCCGGATCCGCTTCGCCCCGAGACTGCCCTCGGGCATCACCCGGCTGGGCTTCCGCCTGCGTTATCGGGGGCGCCGCCTGCGGGTGAAGGTCACCCGGGGCACGACGAGTTATCACCTGCTGGACGGCCCGCCGCTGCCACTGGCCCACCACGGTGAGGAGTTCGTCCTCGACGAGCATCCGGCGACCCGGCAGAACCCGCCGCCGCCCGCCCCGATCCCGCGGATCCGGCAACCACCGGGCCGTGAACCCATTCCCCGCCGCCCCCAGATCTGCTGACCCCGGCGGAAGGCACCCCCCACCCTCTCCCCGTGATCTTGCGAATACTCGCAGACACCCTCGCTCACCTGGGCGGATCCCTCTCGTGATCTTGCAGAAACTCGCACGCATAGCCCTCGACCAGGGGAAACAACCTCAGTGATCTTGCAGTGCAAGATCACTGAGGATGAATTCCCAGGTAGACGACGACATCTGCGAGCTTTTGCAAGATCACGAAAGGTGAACGGGCAGGTCAACGACCATCTCTGCGAGCAATTACAAGATCACGGGGAAGGGGGGGTGGGGGGAGCCGGGGGGAACCACAGGTCGGGGTCGCCGGGCTCACCGGGCACGCGGGTGAGCAGTCCGCGTGCCTCCAGCCAGACGAGATGCGCGAGCGTCTCGTTGTTCGCGGTCCGCCGCATGTACAGCGGGATCGTCTCCCACGGCCTCGACCAGGACAGCCGGGTGGCGATGTCCCAGCAGGTCAGGCCGGGCGACTCCGCCACGGCGCGCTCGATCTCGGCCAGCCGCTCCTCATGGTGAGCGATCACGTAGTCGATCCGCGCGGCCAGATCGAGGAAGCGGAACTCATGGGCGGGCAGCACCTCGTCCACGTCCAGCCCGCCGATCTCGCGCAGCGAGCCGAGGTAGTCCGCGAGCGGGTTCGGCCCCGATTGGGGATGCGCGGCGACATGGGGTGTGATCTTCGCGAGCACGTGGTCGCCGGAGAAGAGGAGCTTCCGCTCGGGCTCCACGAAGCACAGGTGGCCCGGCGTGTGGCCGGGAGTCCACAGCGCCCGCAGATCCCAGCCGGGCAGTTCGAGCCGTTCGCCGTCCTCGATGAGCCGGTCCGGCATGACCATCGTGACGAAATCGCGGACCGACTTCGACGCCTGGGCCAGTTCGTCCGCGGTGAGGCCGGGCACCCCGCACTTGACGAGCTGCCTTCGCTGCAGGTCGATCAGGGAGACCATGGCGTCCTCGTCATAGCGGTCGTGCAGGAGGCGGGCGTCCGCCTCGTGCAGGCCGATCCACGCGCCAGATCCCTCGCGTACGCGGCCGGCGAGACCGTAGTGGTCGGGATGCATGTGCGTGACCAGCACGCTCTTGACGTCGCCGATCTCATATCCGGCGGTCCCCAGCCCGGCCACGAGCGCGGCGTACGCCTCATCGGTGTTCCAGCCGGCGTCGATGATCGCCACGCCGTCGGGGATCTCAAGGGCGTAGACCAGGACATATCGCAACGGGTTGATCGGGATCGGCACCGGGATCGACCACAGGCCGGGCCGTACCCGCTCGACCTGCGGCATCGCTCCATCGAACCATGCGGCACGCTGCTCCGCGCTCGCCGCCGTCACGACGTTCCCGGCCATCCGCCCCTACACCCCTCTCTCAGCCTCGATCACGCTCGATTGTGCCCCTCAACGGAATTTCGTTCTACAAGGGGGTCCCCGAATGCCGGGCGCGGGGCGGGCAGCCGTACGTAGAGAAGGGCCGAGCCGAGCACGATCACAGCGGCGGCCGTCCAGGCCACGCCCGTGCCCGCGGCGTTCGCGAGCGGCGCCAGGGCCACCGACGAGAGCATGGCGCCGAACTGCAACTGGAGCGAGTCGACCGACATCACGGTCGCCCGGCGACCGGAGGCGACCCGCCGGTGGATCAACTCGCCGCGCAGCAGCTCGGCGACCGAGGCCCCGGCGAAGATCAGGACGTACGCGACGCCGGCCGCGACGATCCCCACCCGGCCGTTGAGGCCGGCCGAGGCGGCCAGCGCGGCCACCGCCCCCGCGACGACGATCGTCGCGAGCACCGCGGCCCGCACCGACCCTCCGGCGAGGCGGGCGACCGCCGGGGCGGCGAGGCTGCCCGCCGCGTTGGCGGCGAAGCCGAGGGCGGTGACCACGGCGTAGGCCGCGCTCGCCGTGTCCGCCCGGCCCGTGAGCGCGGCCAGCCGCCCGGGGGTCAGCAACTCGATCCCGTTGAGCATCACGCCTGCGGCGATGGAGACCAGCAGGAGCCGGCCGAGCCCGCGGTCGGTCAGCCCGAGGCGGATCCCGTCCACGATCGTCGCCGGCACGTCGCGCATCACCTCGGCCACGCGTCCCCGCGCCCCGCGAACGGCCCCGCCCCGGGCGGTCCTGGTCTCCGGCATCGCCCACAGCACGGTGACCAGGAGGACCACCGATGCTCCAGCCGCCGCCCAGACGGGCACGGCGAGAGCGTCGCCGCGCGCGACGAGCGGGAGGAGCCCACCGGCCAGCGCACCGATGGTGAGGGCGACCGCCCCCGCCGTCGCGCCGACGGCCAGACCCGGTTTGAGGTCGGCCTCCGGCCCCTCGGCCGCGTGCAGCGCGTCGACGTACCACGCCTGGGCCGGTCCGCTCGACAGCGCCCGGGCGACGCCCTTCAGCACCGAGGCGACGAGGAACGGCCAGACCGAGTCGGCCAGCGCCATGGTGACCAGCCCGACCACGTTGACGGCCGCTGCGACGGCCAGCACCACCCGCCGTCCGATGACGTCGGCGAGGCCTCCGGTGGGAAGCTCCATGACGACGATGACGGCCGAGTAGGCCGCGAACACGAGGCCGATCTGGGCGATGTCCAGTCCCCGGACGGACATGAGCAGCACCATCGGCGCCATCGTCAGCCCCGGGGGCAGCCACGTCAGGAACTGGATCAGCGCGTACCGCCGCCGGGCCGCCTCAGACGACATCATTCGCCCGCCTCCGCATCGGCGGCCGGCCGGCGGGCAGGCTCGAGTGCGCCTTCGGCCGAGCCGGGATAGGCGGCGAAGAAGACCGAGACGACACGGGCGTCGGGATCCTCCCGGTCCCGGTCGTCCGCCTCACGCAGCAGCGCCGAGACCGTCTCGTACAGCGAGGTCAGGGTCGCCGGCGACAGCCGTACGAGCATGTCCGACATCCCGGCCGAATCGGTCCACTCCTGGCTCCAGGACTCCCGCTCCCGCTCGAACGACTCCACCCGTGCGATCAGCACCTCGAGCTGACGTCGCCGGAGGAAGGCCGCGGCCTCCCGGCCCTCGGCGGTCGCGGACATCTCGGCGTCGCTCCACGAGGTGAGCATGTGGACCGCCCGCCATCGCCGTTCCCGCCGGTCACGCTGGTCCGGGTCCTGCTCGACGAATCCATATCGGGCGAGCTGCCGCAGGTGATAGCTCGTCGACCCCGAGCTCTCCCCGAAGCGCGTGCCCAACTCGGTCGCGGTCGCCGGGCCGTCCATCCGCAGCGCCCCCAGCAGCCGTACCCGCAGCGGGTGCGCCACCGCCTTCAGCGTCCGGGGATCCCGCACCTGGAAGACCTCGTGATCCATGACACCACCTCCCAGGACGGAAGGTAACATTGCAAAGGATATTTTGCAAAGGATGCTTTGCGGAAATGAAATTTTCAGCGGCCGAGAGGACAACAGCACGGTCAGAGCGGTCTCACCCCCGCGAGTCGTTGACGCCGGATGAAGCACAGCGGAAACATCTAGGCGCTCACCGATTTGGGAGCGCTCCCACACCCCCGAGGAACACTGTGCTCAGAAGATTCAGCATCCTCGCCGTCGCCGCGCTGGCCGCCACCTGTCTGAACGGGTCGCCGGCCACCGCTGACGCCGACGGGCCGGAACAGATCCCGAACGGCACCTTCGACACGACCACCGCCCCCTGGTGGCACACCGGCAACCTCGAGTTCGCGCTCACGGACGGGCGGCTCTGCACCGACGTGCCGGGCGGCACCGTCAACCCATGGGACGCGATCGTCGGCGTCAACGACATCCCGCTGGTGAAGGATGAGACCTACGCCTTCAGCTTCTTCGCCACGGGCACCCCGGCCAAGGTCGCCCGGGCGTACGTGCAGCTTCCGGTCGATCCGTACACGCAGTACGTCTCGGCCGCCCCCGAGGTCAGCGTCTCGGGCAACGCCTACACCTACACGTTCACCTCACCCGTCGACCTGCCGGACGCCCAGGTCGTCTTCCAGCTCGGCGGCAGCGCGGAGCCGTGGCGGTTCTGCGTGGACGACGTGTCGCTCAGGGGCGGGGCCGAGCCCGAGGTCTACGAGCCCGACACCGGTCCCCGGGTCCGCGTCAACCAGGTCGCCTACCTGCCCAAGGGGCCCAAGAACGCGACCCTGGTCACCGACGCGACCGAGGCACTGCCCTGGCAGCTCAAGAACGCCGACGGCGAGACGGTCGCGCACGGCACCACGAAGCCGCGCGGGGTCGACGCCAGCTCCGGCCAGAACGTCCACTCCATCGACTTCGGCTCGTACGTCAAGGCCGGCACGGACTTCACGCTCACCGCCGACGGCGAGACCAGCCGTCCGTTCGACATCAAGGCCGACGCCTACGCCGACCTCAAGCTCGACGCGCTGAAGTTCTACTACACCCAGCGCAGCGGCATCGAGATCGACGACGCCCTGCGGCCCGGGTACGGCAGGCCGGCCGGGCACATCGGGGTCGCCCCCAACCAGGGCGACACGGACGTCCCCTGCCAGCCCGGGGTGTGCGACTACCGGCTCGACGTCTCCGGCGGCTGGTACGACGCCGGCGACCACGGCAAGTACGTCGTCAACGGCGGCATCTCGGTGGCCCAGCTCATGAGCGAGTTCGAGCGGACCAAGAACGCCTCGACCGCCAAGGCCATCGGCGGCCTGAACATCCCCGAGAGCGGTGACGCGGTCCCCGACATCCTCGACGAGGCCCGCTGGGAGCAGGAGTTCCTGCTGAAGATGCAGCGGCCCGACGGCATGGTCCACCACAAGATCCACGACCAGAACTGGACCGGCCTGCCGCTGCTGCCCCACCTCGACCCGCAGAAGCGCGAGCTGCACCCGGTGTCGACGGCGGCCACCCTCAACCTCGCCGCCACCGCGGCCCAGGCCGCCCGGCTGTTCGCGCCGTACGACCCGGACTTCGCGGCCCGGAACCTGACGGCGGCGAAGAAGGCGTGGGCCGCGGCCAAGGCCAACCCCGCCATCCTCGCCGACCCGGCCGACGGCAACGGCGGCGGCGCCTACAACGACTCCAACGTCGAGGACGAGTTCTACTGGGCGGCGGCCGAGCTCTACATCACCACCGGTGAGACGGAGTTCAAGGACTTCGTGCTCGCCTCGCCGCGCCACACCGCCGACATCTGGAGCCCGGGCGGCGCCATGGACTGGGGCAACGTCGCGGCGCTCGGCCGCATCGACCTCGCCACCGTGCCCAACGACCTGCCCGGCCGCGACGACGTGCGCGAGTCCGTGGTCGCCGGCGCGGACAAGTACCTCACCACGCTCAAGGCCCACCCGTACGGCCTGCCGTACAACCCGGCGACCTACGAATGGGGATCCAACAACCTGGTCCTCAACAACGCGATCGTGATGGCCGCGGCCTTCGACATCACCGGGGAGATCAAGTATCGCGACGGCGTGCTGGAGACCATGGACTACATCTTCGGCCGCAACGCGCTCAACCAGTCCTACGTGACCGGCTATGGCGAGGTCGCGTCGAAGAACCAGCACAGCAGGTGGTACGCCCACCAGCTGGACACCTCGCTGCCCAACCCGCCGCGCGGCACGCTCTCCGGCGGCCCCAACTCCGGCATCCAGGACCCGGTGGCCCAGGCGAAGCTGGAGGGCTGCAAGCCGCAGTTCTGCTACATCGACGACATCGAGTCGTGGTCGACCAACGAGCTGACGATCAACTGGAACTCCCCGCTGTCGTGGATCTCGGCGTTCGTCGCCGACCAGGGCGACGGCACCGTGCCGGCCGCCCCGACGTGCAAGGTGACCTACACCGTGCACGGCTCCTGGCCGCAGGGCTTCACCACCCAGGTGACGCTCGAGAACACCGGCAAGAAGGCGATCGACGGCTGGTCGCTGAAGTGGTCGTTCCTCGGCGGGCAGAAGGTCGTCCTCGACTGGAACGCCTCGCTCACCCAGCAGGGCGCGACCGTCACCGCGGCCAACGCCGCGCACAACAAGAAGATCATGCCGGGTCAGTCGGTGACGTTCGGCTTCAACGGCGCCTCGGCGCCCGGGCCCAACCCCGTGCCCGACCTGTTCCTCCTGAACGGCGCCGCCTGCGCCTAAGGGCGGGTGCCGTCTGCGCCTGATCTTCGGTACGGAAATCCCGCAATTCTCCGGCCGCCACCTCAGCAGAGGTGGCGGCCGGCTCCATCTCCACCGCTCGGCCTCATCCGCCGTCCGGCTTCACAGATCGCTGCCGCCGGTGGCGTCGATGGTCGTACCGGTCACCCAGCGTGCGTCGGCCGAGGCGAGGAACGCCACCACTCCGGCGACGTCGTCGGGTGTCCCGACCCGGCCCAGTGCAGCGCCAGGCCTTAGGGTTGGGAGCGTGATCAACGACATCTGGGTGGACGAGGCGGTCACCGCGCTGCGTCCGGACTTCGCCGTGCTGGTCGTCTGCGCGTACGGACTGCGCAACGGGCCGAGCGACGACAGGTCGCGCGAGTGGCTGAGCGCCGCCGCCGCCGATGCCGTACCACTCGACCACGAGAAGATCGAGGCGTGGCGCGCCGCCTACCGGGCGTTCGGGGCGAAGCCGCAGCGCACCCGGCCCTCGGTCGACGCGCTGATCCGGCGGATGCCGCTGCCGGAGATCAACCTCGTGGTCGACGCCTACAACGCCGTGTCCGTACGGCACGGCCTGCCGATCGGCGGCGAGGACCTGCGGCGCTACCAGGGGACGGCGCGCCTGGTCCGGGCGGCCGGGGACGAACCGTCAGACGAGGTGCTCGGCGACCCGCAGATCGGCGAGGTCGTGTGGCGCGACGACGCGAGCGTCACCTGCCGCCGGTGGAACTGGCGGCAGTGCGTGCGGACGAGGATCACCGAGGAGACGGTCGACGCGCTGTTCCTGCTCGAACGGCTGGAGCCGCTGTCGCTCCACGAGCTGAGCGCGGCCGGGGACGAGCTCGCCGCGCTGCTGGCCGAGATCGCCCCCGGGGTGCGCATCGAATCCCGGCTCGTCGAACCCGGGCCATCCGAAACCCCGATGACCGGTGAGTGACCACTCTCACATCGGGCTGACAAGCCGGGGCCCCCGGCCGTCGATGTTCTGCCCGGTGGAAAGTCCGGGCCTGCGAGGAGTCTTCATCGGGTGAAGCAGAGGAGGTGCCACCTCGGTCGACGCGACCGGGCTATGGTTGGCGGGAGAGGCATCAGGTGAGCGTGACCTCATCGATCGATCCTGGGAAGATAGGGCGGAGCCTGGAACAAGCTGCGCGCTCCTGACCGTTTTAAGGCGAGTAGCCTTGGACAGGTTCACCAAACATCAACGCCGATCTGCGGAAGAGGGCGATTTCCGCCGTGTCGTCTGAGTCGTCGCGGACAGACCCGCTGGCAAGCTTCGGGCAGAACGAATGGCTTGTCGACGAGCTTTACCAGAAATACCTCGAGGACCCCGAGTCCGTGGACAAGGCCTGGTGGCACTTCTTCGCTGACTACAGCGGGGCCGGGAAGACCGCGCCCCCCGAGGCCGTCACTCCGCCGGGGGGACCGGGCGAGACGCCGAACGGGGCGAAGGTCGCGGCCACCGGGGCGGCCGCGCAGACGGTGCCCGCGGCGCGGCCCGCTCCTGCGGCTCCCGCCGCTCCCAAGGCCAAGGCCGCCCCGGCGGCCAAGAAGGCGAAGCCGGCGGCCACCCCGGTTCCCGCCGGCGCCGCCGAGGAGCGGCTGCGCGGCGCCGCCGCCCGTACGGCGCTCAACATGGAGGCGTCGCTGGCGGTGCCGACCGCGACCAGCGTGCGCGCGGTCCCGGCGAAGCTGCTCATCGACAACCGCATCGTCATAAACAACCACCTCCAGCGCGGGCGCGGCGGCAAGATCTCCTTCACGCACCTGATCGGCTACGCCATCGTCAAGGCGCTCGAGACGATGCCGGAGATGAACCACTCCTACGCCGAGGTCGACGGCAAGCCGGTCCTGGTCAAGCCGGAGCACGTCGGCCTGGGCCTGGCGATCGACGTGCAGAAGGAGGACGGCAGCCGCCAGCTCCTCGTCCCGTCGATCAAGGAGGCGGAGACCCTCGACTTCCGCGAGTTCTGGGTGGCGTACGAGGAGATCGTGCGCAAGGCACGCGGCGGCAAGCTCGGCGTGGAGGACTTCCAGGGCACCACGATCTCGCTGACCAACCCGGGCACGATCGGCACGGTCCACTCGGTGCCGCGACTCATGCCCGGCCAGGGCACGATCGTCGGTGTCGGCGCGATGGAGTACCCGGCGGAGTACCAGGGCGCTTCGGCCGACACGCTGTCCCGCCTCGCGATCAGCAAGGTGATGACGCTCACCTCCACGTACGACCACCGGATCATCCAGGGCGCCCAGTCGGGCGACTTCCTGCGCCGGATCCACCAGCTACTGCTGGGCGCGGACGGCTTCTACGACGAGATCTTCCAGTCGCTGCGGATTCCGTACGAGCCGATCCGCTGGGTCCCCGACATCTCCGCCACGCACGACGACGACGTGGCCAAGTCCGCCCGCGTGCTCGAGCTGATCCACGCCTACCGGGTACGCGGCCACCTGATGGCCGACACCGACCCGCTGGAGTACAAGCAGCGCAAGCACCCGGACCTGGACATCAAGTCGCACGGCCTGACGCTGTGGGACCTGGAGCGCGAGTTCGCCACGGGCGGTTTCGGCGGCCGTCCGCTGATGAAGCTGCGCGACATCCTCGGCGTGCTGCGCGACTCGTACTGCCGCACCGTCGGCATCGAGTACATGCACATCCAGGAGCCCGAGGAGCGTGCCTGGATCCAGGCGCGGGTGGAGAAGCCGCACGCCAAGCCCGACCGCGAGGAGCAGCTGAACATCCTGCGGCGGCTCAACACGGCCGAGGCGTTCGAGACCTTCCTGCAGACCAAGTACGTCGGGCAGAAGCGGTTCTCGCTGGAGGGCGGCGAGTCGCTCATCCCGCTGCTCGACTCGGTGATCAGCGCGGCGGCCGACGACGAGCTCGACGAGGTCGTCATCGGCATGGCCCACCGCGGCCGGCTGAACGTCCTGGCGAACATCGTCGGCAAGTCCTACGCCCAGGTGTTCGGGGAGTTCGAGGGCAACCTCGATCCGCGCAGCGCGCACGGCTCCGGCGACGTGAAGTACCACCTGGGCGCGAGCGGCGACTTCGTCGGCGTGAACGGCGCCAAGATCAAGGCGTCGGTCGTGGCGAACCCCTCCCATCTGGAGGCCGTCGACCCCGTCCTCGAGGGTGTCGTCCGGGCCAAGCAGGACCTGCTGGAGCGGGGCGAGGAGGGCTTCACCGTCCTGCCCGTGCTCATCCACGGCGACGCGGCGTTCGCCGGTCAGGGCGTGGTGGCCGAGACCCTGCACCTGTCGCAGCTTCGCGGCTACCGCACCGGCGGCACCGTGCACATCGTGGTGAACAACCAGGTCGGCTTCACGACCAGCCCGGCGAGCTCCCGCTCCTCCGTCTACGCGACGGACGTGGCCCGGATGATCCAGGCGCCGATCTTCCACGTGAACGGCGACGACCCCGAGGCGGTCGTACGCGTCGGCAGGCTGGCCTTCGAGTACCGCCAGGCGTTCCGCAAGGACGTCGTGATCGACATGATCTGCTACCGGCGGCGCGGCCACAACGAGACCGACAACCCGGCGTTCACCCAGCCGCTGATGTACGACCTGATCGACGCCAAGCGGTCCACCAGGAAGCTCTACACCGAGGCCCTGATCGGCCGCGGCGACATAACGGTCGAGGAGGCCGAGCAGGCGCTGCGCGACTACCAGGAGCAGCTCGAACGGGCCTTCACCGAGACTCGGGAGGCCTCGAAGAAGCCGCTCGAGCCGGGGTCCGTCGTGGTGCCCGAGCCGGACGAGGTGATCCCGTGGTCGCACGAGGACACCAAGACCGCGATCTCGGAGGAGACGGTCAAGCGGGTCATCGAGACCCAGCTCAACCTGCCCGATGGCTTCACCGTGCACCCGCGTCTCGCGCCGGTGCTGCAGCGCCGCGGCACCATGATCACCGATGACACCATCGACTGGGCGACCGGTGAGACCCTGGCCTTCGGCTCGCTGCTCATCGACGGGCACCCGGTGCGGCTGGTCGGCCAGGACTCCCGGCGCGGCACGTTCGGCCAGCGGCACGCCGTGCTCGTCGACCGGATGACCGGCGAGGAGCACACCCCGCTCAAGGCCTTCAACCGCGACACGACGAAGTTCTATGTGTACGACTCGCTGCTCAGCGAGTTCGCCGCCATGGGCTTCGAGTACGGCTACAGCCTGGTCAGGCCGGACGCCCTGGTCTGCTGGGAGGCCCAGTTCGGCGACTTCGCCAACGGCGCCCAGTCGATCATCGATGAGTTCGTCTCGTCCGGTGAGCAGAAGTGGGGTCAGCGCTCCTCGGTCGTGCTGCTGCTGCCGCACGGCTACGAGGGTCAGGGGCCGGACCACTCCTCCGGCCGCATCGAGCGTTTCCTGCAGCTGTGCGCCCTGGACAACATGACCGTGGCCCAGCCGAGCACCCCGGCGAACTACTTCCACCTGCTGCGCTGGCAGGTGCTGTCCAACCGGCACCGGCCGCTGATCGTGTTCACGCCCAAGTCGCTGCTGCGGCTGAAGGCGGCCGCGTCCGCGACGGCGGACTTCACCTCGGGCTCGTTCCGGCCGGTCATCGGAGACTCGACCGTGGATCCGGCGGCGGTCACCCGGGTCGTCGTCTGCTCGGGCAGGATCTACTACGACCTGCTCGCGCAGCGGGAGAAGACCGGCAGGCACGATGTCGCGCTGGTCCGCCTGGAGCGCATCTACCCGTTCCCGGAGAACCCGCTGGGCGCCGAGCTCGACCGCTACGGCGCGAACGTCGATCTGATCTGGGCACAGGACGAGCCGGTCAACATGGGGCCCTGGCCGTACCTGAGCCTGAAGATGATGGAGAAGCCGGAACTGCTGGGCGGGCGCAGGATGCGCCGGGTGTCGCGGACGCCGAACTCGTCGCCGGCGACCGGTTCGCACGCCAAGCACGACGCGGAGCTGGCCGCCATGCTGGGGGAGATCTTCGGATAGCGACCCCGATTCGCGACCCGGCGAGCCGTACGAGAAAGATGGAAGTCCCCCGCGATCTCGATCGTGGGGGACTTCCCCATGAAGAGGCACATTTCGCGCGAGCGTGGATTCCACCGACTGGAGAAAAGAGGATATGTACTTCACCGACAGGGGCATCGAGGAACTCGTCGACCGGCGCGGCGAGGAGGAGGTCAGCATGAGCTGGCTGGCCGAGCGGCTGCGGGAGTTCGTCGACCTCAACCCGGAGTTCGAGACCCCCATGGATCGGCTGGCCACCTGGCTGGCCCGGCTGGACGAGGAGGACTGAGGCGGCCGGCCCGGCCCCCTCCCCTTCCTCGAACGCGATACATCTTGACTTCCCGGAAACGCGATATATCGTGTTAATGGAAGCTTCGATCGCACGGGAAGGGCCGAGCCGATGCCCCAATGGACCGTCCACGAGCCAGGACGGCTGACCTTCGACACCGTCACCGATCTGAGCGTGCGGATCGTGGCCGGACGTCTGGCCGTGCTGGCCAGCGACGGACCCCCCACGCTGGAGGTGACCGATGTCCAGAAATCACCGCTCATCGTGACCCACGACGACGGTCACCTGTCCGTGGCGTACCGAGACCTGACCTGGGACGGCGTCCTCGACTGGCTGAAGCCGGGGTCGCAGTCGACGACGCTGACGCTGACCGTGCCGAGCGACTGCCCGGTCCAGGTCGGGGTGATCTCCGCGTCGGCCGTCGTCGCCGGTTTCGAGAAGCGCGCGAACGTCAAGAGCGCCTCCGGTGAGATCGTGCTCGACGGGGTGAGCGGCGAGGTCCACGCCGAGACGGTGTCCGGGGCGGTGGAGAGCCGGGGCCTGGCGGGTGACATGGATTTCACCAGCGTGTCGGGAGATCTGACCGTCGCCGGCGGGACCCCGCGGCGGCTCAACGCCAAGACCGTCTCCGGCCGGATAACGGCGGACCTGCTGCTCACGCCGACCGGCCATGTCACGCTGAACAGCGTCGGCGGCGCCATTGTCGTACGGCTCCCGCGATCGGTCGACGCCGACGTCACGCTGCGGTCCGCCTCGGGCCGGCTGAAGTCGGCCTTCCCCGGGCTCGCCGGCGGTCGCCCGGGGTCGAAATCGCTCACCGGGCGGCTCGGTGGCGGAATGGCGTACGTCTCGGCCAACACGGTCTCCGGCGACGTCACGCTGCTCAGCAAGGAGACCACGGAAGCGGACGCGGAAGAGGAGATGGCATGAGCCCGGTGTTCGGGCACGGACGGCTCCGGCTGTACCTGCTGAAACTGCTGGAGGAGAGTCCCCGGCACGGCTACGAGGTGATCCGGCTGCTGCGGGATCGTTTCCTCGGCGTCTACTCCCCCTCCCCCGGCACCATCTATCCCCGGCTGGCGAGGCTGGAGGAGGAGGGCCTGGTCACCCACGAGGTCGTGGACGGCAAGAAGGTCTTCACGATCACGAACAAGGGGCGGGCCGAGCTGCTCGACCGGATGGACGAGCTGGCCGAGCTGGAGCAGGAGATCACCGCCTCGGTGCAGGACATCGCGCGGGAGGTCAAGGAGGACGTACGGCAGACCGTGCGCTCGCTGCGGGAAGAGCTGACCCAGATGGCCCGCGACATCGGCAAGGACGCCGACCGCGACGCCTGGCGGGCCAACCGGGAGGAGTGGAAGCGCCACCAGCGGCAGGCCAAGGAGGGACTGCGTCGGCAGAAGAACGAGTGGCGCCGGCACAAGGACCATCTGCGTGAGGAGGCCGAGCGCTGGCAGCGCGAGTGGCGCCGCATCTGGGAGGAGAGCTGGTCGTGGACCGACCGGCCGGAAAGCCGCGGTCCCGACGCCGAGCTCGGGCGTCTGCTCGCCGACTTCGTCGGCGACGTACGCCGGGCGGCCGACGAGGGACGACTGACCGAGTCGGCCCTTGCGGAGTGCCGGGCCGCCCTCGACGAGGCCGCCCGGCGCATCCGCGACTCGCTGGGAAACGGCTAACCGAGGGTGAACACGATCTTGCCGAACAGGTCGCCGCGGTCCATCGCGGCGAAGCCCTCCGCCGCCTCGGTGAGCGGCAGCACCCGATCGATGAGCGGGCGCACCCCGGTCTGATCGAGGAAGACCAGCAGCCTGGCGAGCTGCTCCCGGGTGCCCATGGTGGAACCGACGACGGACTTCTGCAGGAAGTACACCTGCGCGAGCTGCGTCGAAGCGACCATCCCGCTGGTCGCGCCGCTGATGACGACCCGGCCGCCGGGGCGAAGCGAGGCCAGCGAGTGCTGCCAGGTCGCCGCGCCGACCGTCTCCATCACGGCGTCGACCCGCTCGGGCAGCCGCGCGCCGGACTCGAAGACCCGGTCGGCGCCCAGTTCGAGGGCGCGGGCCCGCTTCTCCTCCGACCGGCTGGTCGCCCACATGCGGAAACCGGCGGCGCGGCCGAGCGTGATCAAGGCGGTGGCCACGCCGCCGCCCGCGCCCTGGACGAGCACGGTGGACCCGGGCTCCAGCCCGGCCTTGTCGAACAGCATCCGGTATGCGGTCAGCCAGGCGGTGGGCAGGCAGGCGGCCTCCTCGAAGGAGATCGTCTGCGGCTTCGGCACCAGGTTGCGTCTCGGCACGGCGACCTTCTCGGCGAACGTGCCGTCGTACACCTCCGAGAGCAGGGAGCGCTTGGGATCGAGGGTCTCGTCTCCGTTCACGGGGGTGCCGATCACCGAGTGGACGACGACCTCGTTGCCGTCCTCGTCCACACCGGCGGCGTCGCAGCCGAGAACGATGGGCAGCCGGTCCTGACTGATGCCCACTCCCCTGAGCGTCCAGAGATCGTGGTGGTTCAGCGCGGCGGCCCTGACGGTCACCGTCGTCCATCCCTCGGGCACCGTCGGCTCGGGGTGCTCACCCAGGGTCAGCCCCTTCAGTGGGTCGTCGGCATCGATCTGTGTGGCGGTAACGGCGAACATAGCCGCACCCTACTCGCCGCTCCTCCGGACGATCCGGAGCCCCGCCGCCGGTCGGACGGGAAGAGGGGCCCGGCGGACGAACCGCCGAGCCCCCTCGTGATCCCTTTTACGCCCCTCATATGGGCGGCGCGGTCAAATGGAGAATACGCCCCCCTCGATCGACCGCATTTCGCACCTGTTTCCGAAGGTATGGCGGTACCAGAAGTACCTGCCGTCCCAGATTCCATTGGCGGTTACCGTGACCGGGCTGAACACCATCGGGCAGTTCGACCCCTCGCGCGGCCGTAGTCCTGCGGGGTCGCCCTGGACCTTGGCCAGCGCCGCGCATGCCTCCTTCGCAGCCGGGTGGGACCCGCCCACCGGCCGGCAGTTCAGGAAGGCGTACCGGTCGGGGAGATCGGACTCGGACTCGTCCCCGGACGTGACCGTCAGGATCAACGCGCGAACGCCGCCGAGGTCCTGTCCCCCGTTGGCTCCCGGCCGGCCGATCAGGGTCATCGGCCCCGGGGCCAGGACGGTGCGTGACTCGGAGACGCCGACGGGCAGAGGCCTGGCGTGAGGTGAGGACGCGGCTCCGGACGGCGGTGGCGACGGCGGCCCCTCGGCAGCCTGCGCCGGCGTGACGAGGCCGGCGGCGAACGCCGTACCGGCCAGTAGAACAAGGAGTGGCTTCATTGGATCCCCCGTTTCGGCTGATGGTCAGCCTTCCGGGAGGGGGCGCGCGCGATCAAGCGCCCACCCCGGGCCATAGCGAAATCTGACGCATCGCAGATCCCTTTGGTTCCAGCCGTTTCATAACGAGGTGGACACGAAGCTGTGCCGCAACCGTATGGATCTGGAAAAATCACCCCTTAGTATCCATATCCCCACCATGGAAGGTCACAGTGGCCAGGCATCTCGCACTCGGCATCGGCGGCGCCCTCGCCGTCGTGAGTGCGACCGCCGTGCTCGTGAGCGGGCAAGAGCCGGTCCCGGCCACCGCACCGCCGTTGCCGGTGAGCGCCGCCGTCTTCCTCCAGGGCGGGGTGAGCTCCTATCCCCTGGCGCCGACCAAGGCCGACATGCAACGGGTCGCGGCCTACTGGAGCCCGGAACGGCTGAAGCAGGCGAGCAGCTACGAGCCGAGCACCAAGCCGTCAGCGCGGGGCGCCACGCGGAAGGCGACGACCTCGGCCGCCGAGCTGAGCCGGCCGCCCGCCCGGGGAGAGACGACGCGGCGCACGGTGACGTCGACGACCGAGACGGCACCCGGGAACGGTCTGGCCGCCGACTCTCCACCCATGGTCGGCAAGGTGTTCTTCAAGGTCGGAGCCAAGGAGTACTGGTGCTCGGCCTCGGTGGTGCACTCCAGGTATCGCAACGTGGTGGCGACCGCCGGGCACTGTGCGTACGCGCTGTCACAGGACAGACCGGTCGAGAACTGGATCTTCATCCCGTCCTATCACGACGGCAGGACCGACGCCGGGATCTTCGTGGGCCACACGCTCTACATGCACGAGGACTTCGCGGGCAAGGGCGACTTCGACCGCGACTACGCCTTCGTCACGGTCCACCGCGGCTTCACCTGGCAGCCCTACACCCAGGCGGGCAAGGCGAAATATCGGCTGGTCGACGCGGGCCGGGTCGAGGACAAGGTCGGCGCCTTCCAGTTCTCCTCCGGAAAGTCCGCCGGGCGACGGGTGCGGGTCTTCGGTTACCCGGCCGGCGCACAGCCCGACGGCACCCGGCCGTACACGGGACAGGTCGTCAAGAACTGTGGCGGCACGACGCAGAAGAAGCTCGTGAGCGCGCCGACCTGGCAGCTCGACCACGGGGTGCGGCTGCCCGGCTGCGGCTTCACCTCGGGGGCGAGCGGCGGCCCCTGGGTGATCGGTTACGACAGCGTCAAACGGACCGGCTATCTCGCGGGCGTCACCAGCCTGACCTGGAACCTGACCGGCGGCGGGCGGCTCGACGCGATCTCCGCCCCCTACTTCAACGCGTTCACCCAGCGGGTGTACGCACAGGCGACCCGCCAGTTCACGGGCTGATCTTCCGCGGCTCACTCCAACCTGTGTGAGTTGTGTCACACAGGTTACTTACAGGTACGCGCGGAACGGGACGACTCCCATAAGTCAGAGAAGGCACGGGAAATCCCCGGGCTGCTCGAATCTCGGATATGCCTCGCCGACAGAAAGATTGTCTCCCTGTCAGTCGAATAACGGGAGCATCTCAGCGACTCCGCTCGAAAAGAACGCGGTCTTCACCGCTATCACGGCCCAAATTACGCGCTGTATGGTCTGCCCATCCCTTTACTGACGCATGGGACGCAAGAGGCGTCCCACGACAGACCAAGGAGTTTCCATGAAGCGCACTATCGCCTTCGGTGGCGTCGTCGCCACCGCCGGCCTCCTGGCCGCGGGTCTGGTCACCCCGGCTCAGGCCGCCGGCGATGTCGCCAGCGACGCGCTGGCCAACAACGGCATCGCCGCTTACGCGATCGCCGCGTACTGGAAGGCCAACAACGCGGCCAACCTGATCGGGGCCACGCCGTACAACGTCGAGACGAAGGTCGTCGCCAAGCACGTCTCCAAGGGCGGGCCGACTCCCGACAGCAAGCCCGGTGTGGTTCCGGCGATCGGCGACGAGAAGAAGACCGCCGCCAAGTCGAAGAACGTCAACCTGCCCAAGACCACGGGCAAGGTGTTCTTCACCGGCGCGGACAAGGAGCCGCACTGGTGCACCGCCACCTCCGTCCAGTCGCAGTACCGCAACCTGGTCGCCACGGCCGGGCACTGCGTGTACGACACCGAGTCGAACGCGACCACGATGGACAACTGGGTCTTCATCCCCGGTTACTACGAGGGCAAGACCCCGTGGGGCATTTACGTGGGCAAGCAGGCCTTCACCCACTACGACTACGACGTCTACGAGGACGCCGACCGCAACTACGCGTTCGTGACGGTCTACAACGGCCTCAAGTTCCACCACGACGGCGTGATCAAGGACCGGTGGGGCAAGCCCTTCGACTCGAACCCCGGTGCGTGGAAGGAAGTCTCCAAGGAGACCTTCGACAAGTTCCCGCACAGCTTCCACGCCGCCGGCTACAGCTGCAGGGTCGGCAACAAGTACTACGTCTGGGCCTTCGAGGACGCGGGCCGTCTCGGCGACAACGTCGGCGGCCAGGGCCTGGCGTACAACCAGAAGGTGGGCAAGCCGGTCTTCGTGTTCGGCTACCCGAGCGGTGCGCACCCGGACGGCAACCACGCCTTCTCGGGCAAGACCCTGAAGTGGACGTACGGCAAGACCTTCGCGGTCCAGGCCCCGGCCATCAAGGGCGAGGAGCTCGTGGGAACCAAGTCCTCCTTCACCGGTGAGGGATCGCTCGGTTCGGCGTGGCTCGTCAACTACAAGAGCGCCAAGCGGATCGGCTACCTCAACGGTGTGACCATCGGCGTCTCCGACACCGACGGCAACAACCGGTACGACACCAGTTTCTCCCCGTACTTCGACGGCGAGACCATCGGTGTCTACAACGCCGCCAAGAACCTGTGGTCCGGCTCGATCGCGGTTCCGTTCGAGTCGCCCGCGCTGCACTAGTCGGGACAGGGGTCCAGACCCCGAACCGATATCCGCTTCACCGAAGGGCCCGGCTGGCTTCAGCCGGGCCCTTCCGGCGTTCCCCGGCCCGCTCCCTCCGGCGCGGTGCAGTACGACAGGACTATCTTCGACGTATCCCGGACCTCTTTGGTGCCACTGACAGGATGTGATTCGCGTCACAGTTACCACCTCGTAACCTCCACCCCCACCCTCCCCACCACGGCGAGTCCTGGACCGGGCCAAAAAAGCACCACCTGCACCGACACGGACCCCGGGTCGGCGACCCCCCTCAGGTCACGGAAAGATCACGGCGGCGGCATGCCGCACCACATCGGGAAATAGGGCCATCCGGAGGGAGGATCACGGCTGTATGGTGCTTGCCATCCCTTTACTGACGTATGGGACGCAAATGGCGTTCCACGACAGACCAAGGAGCATCATGAAGCGCACCCTCACCTTCGGTGGCGTCGTCGCCGCCACCGGGCTGCTGGCCGCGGGCCTGGGCGCCCCGGCACAGGCAGCCGACAGCGTCGCCGACGTGAACCTGGCCAACACCGATTACGCCGCTTGGCAGGTGGTCGACTTCTGGTTCAAGGAGAACGCCGCCAACCTGATCAACGCCAAGCCGTACGCCGTCGAGACGACGATTCCGGCCAAGCACGTCTCGGGTGGCGGCCCGGCGGCCGACACCAAGCCGGGTGTGGTTCCGGCGATCGGCGACGAGAAGAAGACCGCGTCGAAGTCGAAGAACGTCAACCTGCCCAAGAGCACGGGCAAGGTGTTCTTCCGTGGTTCCGACGGGCAGCCGCACTGGTGCACGGCGACCTCCGTGCAGTCCACCTACCGCAACGTGGTCGCAACGGCCGGCCACTGCGTGTACGACACCGCGTCGAACAAGCAGACCATGGACAGCTGGATCTTCGTCCCGGGTTACTACCAGGGCAAGACCCCGTGGGGCATCTACGTCGGTAAGACCGCGTACACGCACTACGACTTCGACGTGTACGAG
>BCRI01000099.1 GCA_001552515.1 Sphaerimonospora mesophila NBRC 14179 = JCM 3151 | reverse complement strand
AGGCCTGGGCGGGGGCGGGGCACGCCGGAGCGGCCGGGGTCAGTCGAGGCCGAGCGCCGAGGCGGCGGCATAGGCGTCGGTGGGGATCGTCACCGGGGACGGCGCGCCGGAAATGGCCCAGTCCGGGTCCTTGAGCCCGTTACCTGTCACCGTACAGACCACGCGCTCTCCGGGCGTGACGAGGCCCTGCTCGTGCGCCATCAGCAGGCCGGCGACGCTCGCGGCAGAGGCGAGCTCGACGAACACGCCCTCCTCCTGCGCGAGCAGCTTGTACGCCGCGGCGATCTGGCGGTCGGTGACGGCCTGGATGCCGCCGCCCGACTCGTCGCGTGCGGCCTCGGCGAGACGCCAGGAGGCCGGGTTTCCGATCCGGATGGCCGTCGCGATCGTCTGCGGGTGGGTCACCGGGGCCCCCGACACCAGCGGGGCCGCACCGCTCGCCTGGAAGCCGAGCATCCGCGGCCGCTTGCCGGCCAGGCCGTCCTCGGCGTACTCCTTGTAGCCCATCCAGTAGGCCGAGATGTTCCCCGCGTTGCCGACGGGGATGCAGTGGACGTCCGGCGCGTCGCCGAGCGCGTCGACGATCTCGAACGCCGCCGTCTTCTGCCCCTGGAGACGATGCGGGTTGACGGAGTTGACCAGCGCGATCGGGTAGTTCTCGGCGAGCTTCCTGGTCATCTCCAGGCAGTCGTCGAACGATCCCTCGACCTGGAGCAGCTTCGCGCCGTGCACGAGCGCCTGGGCCAGCTTGCCCATCGCGATCTTGCCGCGGGGCACGAGCACCGCGCACCGCAGCCCGGCGCGTACGGCATAGGCCGCAGCGGATGCGCTGGTGTTCCCCGTCGAGGCGCAGATGACGGCCTTGGCGCCCTCCTCGACGGCCTTGCTGATGGCCACGGTCATGCCGCGGTCCTTGAAGCTGCCGGTCGGGTTGAGGCCCTCGATTTTGAGATAGACGTCGCAGCCGGTGATCTGGGACACGCGCCTGGCGGGCAGGAGCGGCGTGCCCCCCTCGAGCAGGGTCACCACGGGCGTCGCCGTGGAGACCGGCAGTCGGTCGCGGTACTCCTCGATCAGGCCACGCCAAGCCCTGGACATGATTGATTGCTCCTCCCACGCGCGACGCGCGTGTCACCTGCGGTATCGGGCAATGAGTCTACGACCAACCGCCTGACGTCCGGGATGCGATGTCCACCTGATGGACGCCCCGGCGCGGACGACGCCGGTCCTCGGTGGATTCCCCCGATCGCCCCGCGAAACCGTCGCTCCTCTTGACTAGTGTGAACGGCGTCCGGTGGAGATGCGTGAGATGAGGAAGTGGCGAACGTGACGGAGGGGCAGGCCAGGCCGAGGATCCGGCACAACGACTATTCCCCGCTGGTCCCACCGCCGGTCGGGGAATGGGTCCCGGCGCTGCCCGCCAGCGTCGTCATCCCCGCGCACGGCCGTCAGCACCGTCTGGACCTGACGCTGGCCGCGCTCGCCGCGCAGACCTATCCCGCCTCCCTCACCGAGGTCATCGTCGTCGACGACGGCAGCGATCCGCCCCTGCGCTTGCCGGAGATCCGCCCGGCCAACACGCGGATCGTCTCCAGCCCCGCGGGAGGCTGGGGGGCGGGACACGCGATGAACGCGGGCATCGAGGCGGCGGACGGCGAGATCGTCCAGCGTCTGGACGCCGACATGGTGATCTGCCGGGAGCATCTGGAGGCGCTCTTCCGCTGGCACCACCTCACCGACTATCTCGTGACGATCGGCGGCAAGAAATTCGCCGAGGAGCCCGACCTGACGCCCGAGCAGGTGTACGACGCCGTACGGCACGGCACGCCGGAGTCGCTGTTCGACCCGGCGGCACTGGTGTCGAGCTCCACCGAGGAGACGATCCGCCGTCTCGACGGGCTGCGCACCAGCCGCAACCCCTACCAGGTGTGCACCGGGCCGACCGTCTCGCTCCGCCGCACGCTGCTGCGCGAGGTCCGCGGGTTCGACCCCGAGGTCGTGCGCGGCCAGGACACCGAGTTCGCCTATCGGCTGGCCCAGGCCGGGGCCGTGTTCGTGCCGGACATGACGGCGCGTGCCGTCCACCTCGGTCTGCCGGCGCAGCGGGGTGCGCACGGTAAGGCGATCGTCCGGCTGGTCGAGACCCATCTGGCGCAGAAGGTGCCGCTGCGGCGGGATCTCCGTAAGGAACGCGGCAGGCGGCGGCTGGTGCCGTACGTGGAGATCGTGCTCGACACGACCGGCGCGGAGGAGGCGCTGATCCGCGCGACCGTCGACGCGATCCTCGGCGCACAGGCCGGGCTGACCGACATCGCGGTCACGCTCGTGGGGCCCTGGCCGGAGCTCTCCGACCGGGCGAGCCGCATGCCGGGGAGCCGGGAGTTCGATCTCGCCCTGGTGCTGGAGACGTTCCGCCACGATCAGCGGGTCCGCTTCGCCGGGCAGGCGGCGCCGACCGCGGCTCCCACGCCCTTCCGCTACACCTCGCCGATCGACGCGCCGCCGGCCGCCGACGCGCTGGAGCGGATGACCAGGGCGATGCTGGAGGAGCGGCTCGGGCTGCTGGTCGTCGAGCTGTCCGACGGCCGCACCGCCACCCTCGAACGGACCGAGGCCGTCGCCCGGGCCCGCCTGCTCGCCCGCCCCGGGGAGGAGCCTGCCGCCGTCATCGAGGCGACCCACGGCGTGCGGCACGCCGCGGAGAAGGAGTTCCGCACGACCCCGCGGCGGCAGCCCGAGCAGCCGGCATCCCCGGCGAAATCCCCTGCGTCACAGCCACGACAGAGCGCGGCGCCGCAGCATGACACGGCCGCGGAAAAGCCCGGTGCCTCCCAGCGAACCGGTGCTCAGCAGGGCGGCGCGGTGGCCTCGGGCTCGGCGAACCGGCAGGGCGGCCGCCGTCTGGGTGGTCTGTTCCGCCGTTCGTGAGGCTCAGGAGTTCTTCGGGTTGAAGGGCCGGGTCAGTCCCCGGGCGAGGACCTTGATGCGTCGCAGGCTCCGCAGGCCCCGGCGTCTCTGGGTCCGCCGGAGCGCCGCGATCTGCCGCCGCAGAGAGCCCATCTCCCGGCGGTAGTCGACGGCCGTCCTGCGCCACCGGCGGGCCTCCTCCCGCCACTTGGCGACCTGGCCGCGGACTCGCTCGACCTCCTTGGTGAGGCGCTCGACCTCGGCCTGCGCCTCGACGCGGGCCCGGTAGGCGGCCCGGACGCTGGGCAGCGGTCCGGCCTCGGATCCGCGGGTGAAACCGTACGTCTCGCCGTCGGCCCAGAACGTGCCGAAGATCTCGTCGACGACGGCGTCGAGGTCCTCGCCGGTGCCCCCGGCCTTCTCCTCGTCGCCGGAGACGAGCAGGGCGGCGCGGGCGAACGCCTCGGTGCGCTCCAGGCGGGCCGCGGCGATGCCCTCCGCGCTCTCGGACAGCAGGACGCTGACCAGCCCGAGGTCCCGCTCCCGCGCCAGGGTGAGGATCCGGGCCAGGGTGTCCTCCCCCGGCGCCCACCCCGGCGGCAGCCGGAGGCGGAACGGCGCGACCGCGTCGGACAGCCCGGAGACCAGGCGGACCCGGCCCTCGTGACCGTAGTGCGCGCGCAGCAGGGCGAGATCGAGGTGGGGATCGGTGAGCGGGGCGCGCAGTTCCGGGGTGATCTCGTCCCACGGACCGGTCACGAGCACCGACAGGTCGGTCAGCGTGCCGGCGAGGACCGCGTCGACCGTCGCCCGGACGTCGTCGCTCGACGCGCCGGCCGCGTCGACCACGACCTCCAGCAGGGGGACCTTCCACTGCCGGGTGGGGTGTTTGCGCAGCCACTGATAGACGGGGACACGGTCGGCCACGAGCGGGTGGCTGACCCGGCTGATCGACTCGGCGTCTCGCATCCGCATGGACGGGCCGAGGTGGTAGGCCCTCGCCTCGGGGTCGGGGATGAACACCGCCCCGGCCTGGGCCAGGCGATATCCCATCTCGGTGTCCTGGCCGAGGATCATGTCGGGGTCCATGGGTCCGGCCCGCTCGAACAGCCGGGCGCCGACCGAGGTGGCCCCGCCGATGTGGATGCTGAACGCGCGGCGGGTGCGGGTCAGCCCGTCCGTCCGCTCGACCAGGCTCTCGATCCACGCATGCGACTCGGTCGGCTCGAAGAACTTCGCGAGGTCCTCGGCCTCGGCCACCTCCCTCGGGTCGGGAAGCGGCGCGGTGGTGAAACGCAGATAGGAGGTGACCGACAGATAGGGCGCGAGGTGATGCCAGCGCATGTGCGCCTCCACCTCTTCCCGCTCGGGCACGACGTCGGAGTCCATCCAGTGGATGACATCGCCGGTCGCCGCGGCCAGCCCCATGTTCCGCGCCGCGGCGCGGCCGGGGGTCGGGCAGAGCAGCAGGCGGGTTTTCCCCGGCCGGATGTCCGGGAGGCGCAACGGCGGCTCGCTGCCGTTGTCGACGACGATGACCTCGATCAGGTCGTCCGGATATGTCTGGACGGCGAGACCCGCCAGCGTGAGGTCGAGCTTGGCCTGGTTGCCGTAGGCGGGCACGACGACGCTCACCCGGAGCCGGGGCGTCCACGACGATCCGAGTGCGGGCGGGTTGAGGACGGTGTAATCGTTTCCGGGGATTCGCGGCGTCATGTCGCCTCCAGGATCACACTGTCCGCCGAAGTCACGCCGTCCTCCGAACCGCGCCGTCCGCTGAAATCGCGCTGTCCTCCAACATCACACTGGGCCGGAAGCCGCGCCACTGTTTCACCGAGACTCTCAGGAAATGCGCAAGTGGCCGTTGCCAGGTGTGCTCGCCGCTCAGCGAGCGCCGCAGGACGTACCCGAGGCCATGGGTGCGGTAGATCCGGCCGTCGCGGGCCACGACCGCGCGCAGCAGGTGGGCGTCCTCACCGCTGGGGTACGGCCCGAAACCGCCGACCTCGTGGAAGAGCCCGCGGTCGATCATGATCGTGCCGCCCGCGACGTGGTCGGTCCACATCTCGCTGCCGTAGTCGGTCCGCCGGACCGTGACGTCGAGCGGTTCGAGGTAGAAGAACTCCTGCGCGGTGCCCACCACGTCGGCGCCGGAGTACGCCCTGGCGAGCAGGAGATCGGCGATGTGCTCGGGGCCGTACCAGTCGTCGTCGTCCCACTTGACGATGACGTCGGTCGTCGCCCGGGACGCCGCCAGGTTGAGCACCTCTCCGAACGGCGTGGCCCGGTCCGCCTCCAGCACGGTGACTGGCCAGGGAAACTCCACCGGAAGCCGTGCCGCCCGGGCGGCGGGGTAACCGTGCAGCGCGACGATCACTTCGAGGTGCACGCCGCGCTGACGGGCCATCTGCCCGAGCGCGGCGCCCAACAGGTGCGGCCGGCGTGTCGCCATGACCACGGTCACCGGCTGTGCCGTACGGCCGATGCCCCTCGCCCGCAGCGCGTGCCGCCGCAGCCGCACGCTCTGCTCCTCCCTGCGCAGATCGCCCACGGAGACCGGGGTGCCGTCGTCCGGTTCCGGGGTCCAGCCGGCGATCAGGTCCGCCAGGACGGGGTCGGCCTCGCGGACCCAGCGCGGCGGCGGGCCCGAGGTGAGCGGCACTCCCGCGGCGGCGAGGTCGGTGACGGCCGCCAGCGTCTCCAGCGCGTGTCGCGGGCTCCAGCCCGGATCGCCGGCCTCCTCCCGGCCCGGGGTGGCCGGCCAGCGCACCCGCAGGGCGCGCAGCGGCCGCAGCGGGTCGATCTCCTCCTGGCCCACCCGGTCGTTCAACGGACGTGCCGCGAAGCATTCACCGGCGGTCTCGGCGTCGGCCGGGGGCGGCGAGGAGCGCTCCAAATCCGGGAGGGGAGGCGTCACGACCCAGCGGCCGGCGCTCCAGGCCAGCTCGGCCGTTCCCTCCGCCGGGGATCGGGCGAACCCCAGCGGCGAGCAGATGTCCGTCTCCACCGCACCTCCCGCACCCACAAAGATCATTCCCATCGGGACAGACCCTTGTCAGATCAAACCGGTTAACTCCGCGGTCAGCAACCGATCCCGGCGGTTTCGGCGTCCCTGTCCCCTCCAGAAGATCACGAGGAGTTTGGAACAGTCCGGGAGAACAGGGCCACCGTCAGGCCGGGAAGCTCGGCCGAGTGCCACGCGGAGGAGAGCCGGAACCCCGCCGCGCGCACCGCTTCGACCTGCGGGAACTTCGAGCCAGTGAGGCCGGACTGCTTCGTTCCGCGCCAGACGATCCAGACCCGGGTGCGGCCCTTCAGCGCACCGGCGACGTCGGAACGTTCCGGATATTCGAAAGCCTTGCCACGTGCGGTGCCCACCCGGAGGACGTCGTCGGGCAGATCGTTTCCGCCGTAATAGCCGAATCCGGTGCGCAGCCAGCTCTGGCCGTACAGGATCGCGTCGCGCTTGCGCGCCTTCGCCTGGACGACCCGCACCGCTCCGGGGAAGTCGTCATAGTGGCCGTTGTGCTGCCGGTAGTCGAGCTGCTCCGGCATGCCCAGGATCGCGGCGATCATCACGACCGTCCAGGTGACGAGCCGGGGGATCAGGACACCGGAACGGAACAGGTCGTGAACCGCGGCCAACGTGATGCCCCCGGCGAGGGCCAGGGCGGGCGCGGCCACGAAGAGGTAGCGGTCCACGTACGCCGGTGTCAGCAGCGCGGAGACGAGCAGCAGAAGAACGGGCGGGAACACCAGCCAGCCGCCCAGCAGCGCCCCCAGGGGCCGGTCGGCGGCCCGTCGCAGCAGGATCACGACACCGGCGGCGGCGAGCGCGAACAGCACCGGGCCCAGGACCGGCGATCCGGCCACCATCTTGGGGAACTTGAGCAGCACGTCGGGCCCGTGCGGCTTGATCCAGCTGATGGCGTGGCGCTCGCCCCACCCGACGAGTCCGAGCACCGCCATGGGCAGGCACCCGACGGCCATCGCGGGCAGCACCCTGGTCAGGAGCTCGCGGCGCGGCAGCAGCCAGGCCGCGGCCAGAAGTTGCGCCGGGAGCACCAGCACCGAGAACAGGTGCGTACAACCGAGCAGCGCCACGCCGACGGCATACCAGCACGCCCTCCGGACGGTCGGCGCCTCCACCAGCCGGTGCAGCGCCCACGCGGAGATCACCGCGGCCGCCGCGGCGAAAGCGTACGGCCGGGCGTTCGCGCCGTGATAGGACACCGACGGCAGCACGGCGAACAGGGCGGTGCCCAGCAGCCCGGCGCGCGTGCTGTGCAGCCGGCGCCCGAGATCGGCCAGGAATCCGGCCGCGACGCCCAGGATGAGCGCCGACGGCAGCCGCAACCACCACTCGGCGTCGCCCAGCAGCGTCCAGAAGTGCATGAACAGGTAGTAGGGCAGGAAATGCCCATCGATGTTCTGAACGAGCAGCCACAATCCGCCCAGTGAGCGGGTCACCGCGCTGTAGGTCGCCAGTTCGTCACCCGACAGCGACGCGGGCGTCCCGGAGATCGCCACACCGGCGACCGCGACCCCCGCGGCCACCGGTGTCCATCGCGGGACCCACCGCCGGTCGCGCGCCTGCCCCCGATCCTGGTGAGCCCGCCGATGAGAACCGTGCCGAGGGGCCCCCGACTCTTCCCCCACAAGAGTGATCACCCGGGCAGGCTAGGGAGGCGCTTCGACGCGAAGCAACCGCAAATGATGCGGTCGTTACGGAAATGAGGCAATCTCCGGCCGCGTTCCACGTCTCACATGTCGTCGGGGACGGGCCAGGTCCTTCCCCCGGCCACGTCCCCCAGCGGCTTCACGACGACCCCCCGCGCCTTCCGCTGCCGGGCGATCCAGTCCAGGAAACGGGCCAGCTCCCTGGGGCTCGTCGCGTAGGGGTCCCTCGCGTCGTTACCGATCTTGTGGAAGACGAAGACGACGAGGCCGCCGCCGTTACGCTGGGCGCGGGTCACGAAGCCCGCCAGTGTGCCGGCCGTACGCGCGATGCCGTTCTGCGAGGTCGCCCGGACGGCGGCCGGGTCCGCCGGCGGGATCGTCTCGGCGTACGGGCACGACCGGCAGGCGTCCGGCCGGTGGACGCCGGTGACGCCGCGCGCGGTCGTGTAGCCGCACCGCATGGCCAGTTGCTTGCTCGACTCGTCGAAGGCGCCGAAGGGATAGGCGAACGACCGCACCTTGAACCCGTGGGACAGCAGCGTCCGTCTGTCCTCGCAGATCTGCCTCTGGCGCACGTCCTCGGTCTCGCGGAGCAGGTTGACGTGATCGAGGGTGTGGCCGCCGATCTCGTGGCCCGATTTCGCGATGAACCTCAGGTCGCCGACGGTCAGGTAGCCCCGTTTGCCCAGGCGGCCGCTGTTGACGTAGAAGGTGCCCTTCAGCCCCCTCTTGTTCAGCATCCCGGCCGCCGTCACGTGGTCGGCCGTGCTGTCGTCGAACGTGAGGACCACGACCGTCTTCGCGGTGGCGGTCCCGGCGAGGGCGCCCGCAGGCGGGAGCCCCACGACCAGCGCCACCGCGAGCAGACAGGCCGGCACGAGCCGCGCGATGATCGTTTGCATGGATGGAGACTTTACTTAATGTCTCCATCCATGCGTCTATAACCCCCAAAAGGGGCACGCGACTGTTATGTCGTGCCAGGGAGCGTCGGACGAGCGCCGTCCGTCGCGCACGCGGCAGGACGTCGCTTTCGGAACCCGCCCCTACGGCGTGTCGTCGCCCTCCACCCGCATGACGCTCGCCACCGCGCGGACGATGTCGAGGTCGCGCAGCTCCTCTATCGTGGCCGACAGGGCGGCGTCGCTCGCCCGGTGGGTGACCAGGACGAGCTGCGCGTCGTCGCCGCGTCCCTCCTGCAGGACCGTCTGGATGGACACGTCGTGCTTGGCGAAGATGTCGGCGACCCGGGCGAGCACGCCGGGCTTGTCCGCCACGTCGACCGATATGTGGTAGCGGGTGACGGTGTCGCCCATCGGATGGACCTTCAGGTCGGCGTAGGTCGACTCCTCCGGCCCGCGGGTGCCGGCGAGCCGGTTGCGCGCCACCGCGACGATGTCTCCAAGGACCGCCGAGGCCGTGGGCGCGCCACCCGCGCCCGCGCCGTAGAACATCAGCCGACCGGCCGACTCGGCCTCCACGAACACCGCGTTGTACGCCTCCCGGACCCCGGCCAGCGGATGCGACCTCGGGATCATGGCGGGATGCACCCGGACGCCGATCGACCTGCCGTCGTCGGAGCGCGCGCAGATGGCCAGCAGCTTGATCACATATCCCATGCCCCTGGCGGAGGCGACGTCGGCGGCGGTGATCTCCGTGATGCCCTCGCGGTGCACGTCGGCGGCGGTGACCCTGCTGTGGAAGGCGATCCCGGCGAGGATCGCGGCCTTGGCCGCCGCGTCGAAGCCCTCCACGTCGGCGGTCGGGTCCGCCTCGGCGTACCCCAGGGCCTGTGCCTCCTCCAGGGCCTCGTTGAACGAAGCGCCGGAGGAGTCCATCCGGTCGAGGATGTAGTTGGTGGTGCCGTTGACGATGCCGAGCACGCGGCGGACCCGGTCGCCGGCCAGCGACTCGCGCAGCGGGCGCAACAGCGGGATCGCGCCGGCCACGCTCGCCTCGAAGTAGAGGTCGGCGCCGTTGTCCCGGGCGGCCCCGTGGATGGTGGCGCCGTCCTCGGCGAGCAGCGCCTTGTTGGCGGTCACCACGGACTTGCCGCTCGCCATCGCGGACAGGATCAGCGACCTGGCGGGCTCGATGCCGCCGATCACCTCCACCACGATGTCCACGTCGTCGCGGGTGACCAGGGCCTCGGCGTCCGTCGTGAGCAGCGCGGGGTCGACTTCCGCGTCGCGTTTGCGTCCCAGCCTGCGTACGGCCACGCCGGCCAACTCCAGGGGCGCACCGACCCGGGCGGTCAGGTCGTGGGCCTGCTCCCGCAGCAGGCGCACCACCTGCGATCCGACGACGCCGCAGCCCAGCAACGCCACTTTGAGCGCCGGTTTACCGCCAGCGTTACTCACGAGCCCTCCTCGCTCAGGATGTCTGCCCTGCCGATGGATGGTTGGCCGGCCGATGCTCACAGCTGGCCCCGCAGCAGGTCGTCCTCGGTCTCCCGGCGCACGATGACCCGCGAGCGGCCCGCCGACACCGCGACCACGGCGGGCTTGGGCAGGTAGTTGTAGTTGTTGGCCAGAGAGCGGCAGTACGCGCCGGTGGCCGCGACCGCGATCAGGTCGCCCGGCGTCAGATCGCCGGGCAGCCACAGGTCGCGGATCACCATGTCGCCGCTCTCACAGTGCTTGCCGACCAGACGCGACAGCATGGGCTCGGCCCGGCTCTCCCGGGAGGCCAGGGCCGCCGTGTACTGCGCGCCGTACAGCGCGGTGCGGATATTGTCGCTCATCCCACCGTCGACGCTCACGTAGGTGCGCAGGCCTTCGACATCCTTGACCGTGCCGACCTCGTAGAGCGTCACGCCCGCAGGCCCGGCGATGGACCGGCCGGGCTCGACGACGAGCCGGGGCACGGGCAGACCGGCCGCCCCGCACACCTTTGTGACGATCTCACGGAGACCGTCCGCGATTATCTTGATGTCCGGCGCCTCGTCCCCCGCGACGTACGGAATGCCGTAGCCGCCGCCGAGGTCCAGCTCGGGGAGGATCACCCCGTGCTCGTCCTTGATCTGCACGAGCAGGCCGGCGAGACGATGGGCCGCGACCTCGAACCCGGCGATGTCGGTGATCTGCGATCCGATGTGGGAGTGCAACCCGACGAGTTCGAGGCTCGGCAGCGCGAGGATGCGCCGTACGGCCTCGGCCGCCGCGCCGCTGTTCAGCGACAGGCCGAACTTCTGGTCGTCGTGCGCGGTGGCGATGAACTCGTGGGTGTGCGCCTCCACCCCCACCGTCACCCTGATCATGACCTTGGGGCGGACGCCGTACCGCTCGGCGAGCCGCCCGAGCCGGGCGATCTCCTCGAACGAGTCGACCACGATGTGGCCGACGCCGGCCTCGACCGCCTTCTCCAGCTCGGCGACCGACTTGTTGTTGCCGTGCAGTGTGATCCGCTCGGGCGGGAAGCCCACGCTGAGCGCGACGGCGAGCTCGCCGGCGCTGCACACGTCGAGGCCGAGCCCCTCCTGGTCGACCCAGCGGGCCACCTCGCGGCACAGGAACGCCTTGCCCGCGTAGTGGACGTCTCCGTCGTGGAAGGCGGACCGGTAGTCGCGGCAGCGGGAGCGGAAGTCCTCCTCGTCGACGACGTAGAGCGGGGTGCCGTGGTCTTTCGCCAGGTCCCGGACGTCGATGCCGCCGATCGTGATGGCGCCGCCGGTCCGGCCGGACGTTCGCGGCCAGATCGCGGGGGCGAGCGCGTTGAGGTCGGCGGGAGCACGCGGCGGACATTCCTCGGAACGCGTCGCTGCGACGGGGGCCGCCTGCCCGTCATCCGGGGCGGCGGCGTGGGCGAATCGACTCACCCGAATGAGGCTATCCGACCTCGCCCCCCAAGGGAGACAGCTGCCCAACTGGCGAGACAGGAACCAACATTAAATCCGGAAATCCGGTGATCCACGCGGAAGAACTGGTCAAAGGTCCTTGGAACGCTCACAATCTGTCGGGCAGCGGCGTGACCAGGATCTGGGCGAGCACGGATCGCACGGCCATGGCCAGCCAGAGGCGGGCCGTGTGCACCGGACCCGCCGGCTCGTCCGCCCGCGGCACGGCCGGCGCGTGCTCGTGGGCGTCGTGGAAGGCGAGCGCGAGATGCTCGGCGTACGTCTCCCAGCCGGGCGCCCGGCTCGCCGCCCGGCCGGGCAGCTCGGCGAGCAGCCGGAGCACCGCCAGATCGTACGGATCGTCCAGCGCCTCGGGCCGGAACCCCGCCGCCGGCACGCCCAGGTCCCTCGCCCAGCACCCCACGGCCACCGCCCGCGCGTGCGCGTACCTGACCACGAAGCCGGGGTTGTCCCAGGTCCGGGGGTAGTCGGGGCCCGCGCGGCCAGGCTCGGCGACCACGATCCCCCCGGGCGGTCCGTCCGCCCGCACGATCTCGCCCACGATCTCGCCGGGCCGGGTCACCGCGATCAGGAGGAAACCGTCGGGCCGCACCCGTACGCCCGCGATGCCGGCACGGCCGCGGAGCCGTACCGCCATCTCCTCCGCGACCTCGCGGACGGCGTCCCGGGGCGTCGCCGCGGACCGCCGTCCGGTGGCGCCACGCCGCGAGAGGGAGCGGAGCGCGACCGCCGAGGCGTACACCGCCTCGCGCTCCCATGAGCCGTACGGCGCAGGCATTTCTCCGGGCGGCGTGCCGAGGAGCTCACCGAGGATCTCCGCGAGCCGGACGGGCGTCATCCCGGCAGCCTAAAGGGTCACCGAGTAATCGTCGGCCGGAGTGGCGTTGGAGCGGAGCGAGGGATAGCGGGGAGCGGAGCGAGGGATGGCAGGGAGCGGAGCGGGAGGGAGCGAGGACCGCATGCCGGGCCACGCTGGGCGGGCCCGGCGGCGGACCGGGGCTTCCTCCCGGCGCAGCGACCGCGCCGATCAGGCGAGACCTCCTCGGCGGTGTCCGGTACCGGGCCGATGCTCCAACGGCCCGTTCTCCCGCCGGGGATGCGCGATCAGATCAGCGCGAGCGGCTCGGCGGGGAGGTATCCCTCCATGTGAGCCGAGCGGAGCAGGCGTCCCTCGGCGGAGTCGCGTACGCAGATGTAGGAGTAGCGGTCGGCCGAGTAGACCAGGATGCCGTCGGTCCGGCACTGCCGCATGAAGACCTCGCCCCACTCCTCCGAGACGTCGGCCAGGCCCAGCTCGGTGAGGATCTGCCGACGGGCCAGCAGCGTCCCACCGGCCACCTCGGGAAGGTAATGGTGCTCCGCCTCCGGCTGGCGCAGCAGCGTGGCGCCCGCCTTGGGCAGGTGGGCGTAGCACGCGGCCTTCCCCAGCACCTCGGCCTCGGTGGAGGCGAAATGCCGGACCAGGTCGGCCAGATAGTGCTCGCCGTACACGTCCCGCGGATCGAGGACGGCCACGTAGTCGCCGTCGGCGAGCCGCAGCGCCCGGTCGAGCCCCGCGCCGAGGGTGATGGGTTCGTCCGCGACGCGGATCACCAGGTCGGGCTCGGCCGAGGCGTCGGCGCCGGCCGAGGCCGCCGCGAGCGCCTGGCGTGCGGTCTTCTCGACCAGGGAGGCGTCGAGGCCGTCGGCGACGACGACGAGCTGCCCCGGACGGTGCCGCTGGCGGGCCACCTGGGCGAGCAGGTGATCGAGCTCGGCCGGGCTCGCGACGGCCGTGACCGCGGTGATTTCGGCATTGTTGCGCACGCTCGGCACGCCGACGGTGTCCAGGATCGGGTCGAGGAGCGGGGTCACGCTCGTGCGGGCGCGCCAGGCCAGGTGCGCCTCCCTGGCCAGCCGCGCGGGGTCGGCCAGCAGCACCTCGGCGGCGGCGGCGATCTCCTCGCCCCGGGCGCCCGCGCGCACCTGGAGCACCGGAGTGCCGCAGGCCGCGACCTCGGCGATCACCCTCGCGTCGGCGTCGGAGCCCGCGACCACCAGCGCCGGCCTCCGGTAGACCGTCAGCAGGTCGTCGTAGGGCGTCTCGTCGGCGTCGTCCTGACCGGCCAGCACGGTCCACTGCGCGTCGGGGGGCACGGTGACCGTGCCGAGCGTCATGACGTCGCCGGTGCGTCCGCCCACGGCGGGGATCGGGTTGTGCACGCGCGGCTGGATCGCGTGCGGCAGCACGCCCACCCGGTCGTGCCGCAGGGCGGCCCGCCACTCGCGTGCCCTGGCCTCGGAGGTGGTCAGCACGTATTCGAAGTGCTCGGCCGCCGGGAACGCCCGCGAGACCGGTCCGCCCGAGTGCCAGAAGACGGTCTTGACGCCGCGCGTGCGGCAGGCGGCGACCAGGTCACGCAGCGCACGCGACTCCCCGGCCAGGGCCTCCAGCCACCTGCCCCCGTTGCCCTGCCGGGGGCCGGGCCGTACGGACTCGACGAACAGCACATGCGGCCGGTGCCGGTCGAGCATCGTCTCCCAGTTGTCCTGGCCGAAGTTGGTCACCAGGCGCCATTCGTAGCGCAGCAGCGCCTCGGTCTGTCTGTCGACGATCGCGGCCACGGTCAGGTACGGCCGAACCAGCGGCCCCTTCGGCACGGTGAAGCCCTCGGCGATCGGGGTGGAGACCTCGGGCGCCCTGGGTTCCGGGACCGCCCTGACGACCGTGGGCTCGGGCACCTCGGGGAGCTCCGGTTTGAAATCGGCCCGCTTGGGCGCCGGCGGCTTCTTGACGGGGGTCTTGAGGGTCTTGGCGACCGTGCCCGGACTCTTGGTGTGCAGGGCGTCGCCGAGCTTGGTCCAGCGGCTCTCCTGCATGGAGGCGAGCTTCCACTTGGCGACGGCGGTCTGGTAGCGCTGCTCCGCCAGGCTCTTGGCGAGCTTGGCGTTCTGCCGCTCGACCACCTTGAGCCGGGCCTCTGCCTCCCGCATCCTCGTCAGCGCCTCGGCCTCGGAGACGGCGACCTCCTCGAGCCGCCGCCGATAGTCCTTGATCAGCCGGGTCAGCTCGGCCGCCGAGGCGGCCTGCTCGACGGCTCGCGCCAGGGCCTCCTGGAGGGACGCCAACTCGCTTCGCTCGGTCATCGGGGCAACTCCAGGCCGAAGGGACGACAGGACGAGAGTCACAATATTCGCAGAACTCCCTGATCGCCCCTCGAAGCCTTCCCCCCCTCCCCCTCCCCTTCCCGGCGGCGCACTCGGGTCCGCATCGACGAATTCACGGGCGGTGACCCGACCCTGGACGAGCGCAATCCAGGCTCGGCGGCTCGGACTCGTGGGTCCTAGACTCGGCGGGGGTCTAGGGAGGACGAAGCGTGCGCAAGGGTGAGTGGCCGCGATTCGCGGCGAGGCCGTACGTCTGCGGGGCCATCGGGCCGTTCGACCAGGCCAGGCTCGACCTGCTGGCCCGGTCGGGGCCGGCCGTGCAGGTGGTGCATTCCGGGACGGAGGTCGCACTGCTCAGCTCTCGCCCGCTCGAGCCGTACAGCGAGGCCGGGTCGGCGGCGACGGCCTTCGCATGGGGCGACCGGCGGCCGGTGTCGCGCGTCGGGAGCGACTGGCTGTCGGTCGCGGAGGACTGCGAGGCTCCGGGGCTGATCGACGGGCCTGACGGGGTGATCCTGCACACCGGCGGGTTCGGGCTGGTCGACGTCTACTACCTGCGTGACGGGGACGCCGTCTACTTCTCCGGCCTGATCGAGCCGCTGCTCGCGCTGGCCCGCCGGCCGTACGAGGTGAACTGGGACGCCTGGGCGGCCATACTCAAGCTGACCTACCCGCTGCTGGAGGACACGCCGTACCGCCAGGTCAGGCGGCTGCCGGGGGCGACCGCGCTGACCTGGTCGCGGACCGGGCGGCGGCTGCGCCTCGATCGGCGGGCCCCCCGGTGGGTGCGGGAGGAGCAGGTCGATCGGGAATTGACCGGGGGCGACCTGGTCGCGCTGCTCCACGAGGCGCTCAAGCCGTACGACCGGGTGCTGGTGCCGGTCAGCGGGGGGTACGACTCGCGGCTGCTGGCGAGCGTCGCGGTGGCCGCCGAGATCGACGTCGAGTCGTGGACGACGAGCCCGGACGACGGGCTCGACAACGACATCGACTTCGCCCGCTACATCACGAAAGAGCTGGGCATCCCGCACCGAATCGTGCCGCAATATCCCGAAAAATACCCGCAAGAGGCTCTTTGGGCGGCTCGTCGGCTCGAATACCTGACCAGTCATCACGCGTGGTACTCCCCCTTCGCCCGAGAGGTCCACGCGGGCGGACGGCCGGTGATCGACGGCCTGGCCGGCGGTCCCCTGATGAAGAACTTCCTCATCACCGCCGACGCCGTGGGCGCCGGGACGGGCGCCTCGCGGCGCGAGGCGCTATTGATGGCCCTCTCGACCAGCGAGGCGCACCTGCCCGTGCTCGGCGACGCCGCCCTCGCCTGGATCGACGACCGGGTCCGTACGGCCTTCGTCACCGCCACCTCGATGCTGCACGGACATCGGGCCGAGTTGCCGCTGAGCGTGCTGCACACGCGGACGGCCCGGGGCATCGCCCGATCCCCGGTCAACCTCGTCGGCCCTGAGGTCACCCCGGTCTTCCCGTTCCTGCATCCGGACTTCTTCGACGCCGCGCTGTCCGTGCCGGTGGACCAGAAGGAGGGCGGGAGGTTCTATCGGGAGATCCTGCGGGCGGCCAACCCCCGGGTGGCCACGCTGCCGTCGACGAACGGCGCGCTTCCGCACCGCCGGGTGCCGCTGCGGTCGAACGGCCCGGTCGCCCGGGAGTGGAACCACCGCATGCTGACGAAGGCGGCCTCGATCCCCGGTCTGCTGTCGCCGCAGATGCTGGAGGTGGTCGCGGGCGGGCCCGACGCGCTGACCGCCTTCGGGTCGTGGAACTCCCGGTTCTGGCTGCGCTCGCTGGTGGTCTTCGGCTCCTGGCTGACCGACTACGAGGACCTGCTCGGCGATCTCACCCCACCCTGGGTCGGCTAGAGCAGCACCACCGAATCCCGACGATCATCAGGTGCGGGGTCTGCCATCGAACCGGTGGAGGCGGAGGATCCCCGGGTCTCGCGGCCGTAGGGACGGTGTGTGATCCACGGCATATATCTGAACGACCGATCGTTCAGATAGTCTTCCGCTATGACACAGGATGGGCGCAGGCTGAGAGGGCAGCGCAGCCGCGAAACGATCCTCGCGCAGGCGGTCGGTCTGGCTTCGGTCGAAGGCTTGGACGGGCTGTCCCTGGGACGGTTGGCGGCCGAAATCGGCATCAGCAAGTCAGGTTTCTTCGCGCACTGGCGTGACAAGCAGGAACTGCAGCTCGATGCGGTGGACTGGGCCGTCCGTCAGTGGAGGGAGCACATCGTGGTGCCGGCCCTGCACGCCCCCGCAGGGGTCAGACGGCTGTTCGCCCTCCATCAAGCGAGGCTGCGGTTCTATGCCGAGCGCGTGCTCCCCGGCGGCTGCTTCTTCCTCGCGGTCCAGGCGGAGTTCGACGACCACCCCGGAGCGGTCCGGACTCGCATCGTGCAGGCCCTGCACAACTGGGAGGCGTTCATCCGGAGCCTGGTGGAAGAGGCCATCGCACTCGGCGAGCTCGACCAGGGCGTGGACCCGGCGCAACTGGCCTACGAGATCGAGGCGCTCGGAATGGCGGCCGTCCCCCACTCCCGACTGCTCGACGAGCGGCTCGCTTTCGCCCACGCCCGCCGCACCGTACTGCAGCGCCTACGCGGACTGTGTCCCAACCCCTCACTGCTTCCGGAGGACTGACGTGACAGACGGTGGACACTTCGAGCCGGTCCAGGTGCACTTCGACGATCTCGACGCCATGGGTCTGCTGCACAACTCTCGCTACGCCCTGCTGGTCGAGCGCGCGGTCAGCGCGTACTGGCACAGGCTGGGCTGGGCGCCCGATCCCACCCGTTCATCGTTCAGGGACGTGTTCCTGGCCGTCCGGGAGTTCAAGGTGACCTACCACGTGCCGATCACCGGGGCGAGCGAGCCGCTGGTGCACTTCTGGATCGAGCGCATCGGCCGGACCAGCGCGTTATACGGCTTCCGCGTGCTTTCCGCCGATCGTTCGGTGGTTCACGCGGAGGGCTACCGCGTCAATGTCAACCTGGACCCCGGCACGTTACGGCCGGCGCCGTTCAGCAGCGAGCTGCGCGCCGCCGCCGAGCCTCTGCTGTCGCCGGCGGGGGCCTCGGCTTGAGGCCGCGGTAATTCCCCGGCGAGAAACCCGGCTGCGGTTTCGCCATCGATCATGACGTTGTTACCGTGAAACCCGCGTTTTCCAGCGACAACGTCATGATCGACCGATGGTCGCCCTTCTCCCGGCTCCTGCCGCTGCCCGGCCCGCGTCTCCTCGCTTCGCCCTCGGCCGCGTCTGCTCGGTGTCGTGGCATCCGTCCGCACCGGGTCACGGGTTCCTGGCCGCTCCATCGTGCTCGACGCGCTCATCGGACTCGGCGGCGGCCACGCCTCACCATCGGCGCCGTACTCACGGCTCCCGCCCTCGCCTGGCCGCGTCGCCGCGTCCCCGCAACCGCCGACGGCCCGGCGCGCGGGGGACACCGTACGTGATCGAGCAGAAGCGGGTAAAAACTACCTGTTGAGTGGGTGTAAGCCTTTACGGTCAGCCCTGGTTAGGTGCTAGGTTTGCCCAAATAATCGCCAAGAAGGCGGCGTGAGCCCAGAGCCCGGGTGCTGACCTGACCACGCGCCTTCCCCTCCTTTCGAGTCTTCGAGCGAGACCAGATGAACGCTGCTTCGCCATGCCCGGAACGTGTTCCGGCCTCCCCCGGCGACCTGACCCCTGCCGACCCCCACTGGTACAAGCGGGCGGTCTTCTACGAGGTGCTGGTTCGCGGGTTCAAGGACTCCAACGGCGACGGCACCGGCGATCTGCGCGGGCTGATCGAGAAGATGGACTATCTCAAGTGGCTGGGGGTCGACTGCCTCTGGCTGCTGCCGCTGTACGAGTCCCCCCTGCGAGACGGCGGATATGACATATCTGACTATTTGAAGATCCTTCCGGAGTTCGGTGATCTGGGGGACTTCGTCAAGATGATCGAGGCCGCCCACGAGCGTGGCCTGCGCGTCATCACCGATCTCGTCATGAACCACACCAGCGACCGGCATCCGTGGTTCCAGGCGTCCCGCCGGGATCCGGACGGTCCGTACGGCGACTTCTACGTGTGGTCGGACGACCCGACCCGCTACGCCGACGCCCCGATCGTCTTCATCGGCGCCGAGGAGTCCAACTGGACCTACGATCCCGTTCGGGGTCAGTACTACTGGCATCGGTTCTTCCACCACCAGCCGGATCTCAACTATGACAATCCGGACGTGCAGGAGGCGATGCTGGAGGTCCTCCGGTTCTGGCTGGACCTCGGCGTCGACGGCTTCCGGCTGGACGCCGTGCCGTACCTCTTCGAGCGCGAGGGCACCTCGTGCGCCGGCCTGCCCGAGACGCACGCCTATCTGAAGCGGGTCAGGGCCGAGGTGGACCGGCTCTACCCCGACCGGGTACTGCTCGCCGAGGCGAACGGCTGGCCGGCGGACGTGGTGGAGTATTTCGGCGACCCGACCACGGGCGGCGACGAGTGCCACATGGCGTTCCATTTCCCGCTGATGCCGCGCATCTTCATGGCGGTACGGCGGCAGAGCCGGGAGCCGATCTCCGAAATCATGTCGGTCACCCCCAAACTGCCCGAGAACGCGCAGTGGGGCATCTTCCTCCGCAATCACGACGAGTTGACGCTCGAGACCGTGACCGAGGAGGAGCGCGACTACATGCACGCCGAATACGCCAAGGACCCCCGGATGCGGGCGTACCTGGGCATCCGGCGGCGACTGGCGCCCCTGCTGGAGAACGACAGGGACCAGATCGAGCTGTTCACCGCGCTGCTGCTGAGCATGCCGGGGTCACCGGTCATGTACTACGGCGACGAGATCGGCATGGGCGACAACATCTGGCTGGAGGACCGGGACGCGGTCCGTACTCCCATGCAGTGGACCCCCGACCGCAACGCCGGCTTCTCCACGGCTGATCCCGGCCGCCTCTACCTGCCGGCCGTGATGGACCCGGTGTACGGCTACCAGGCCGTCAACGTCGAGGCGCAGACGAAGAGCGAGTCGTCGCTGCTGCACTTCACCCGGCGCATGCTGCAGATCCGCCGGGAGCACCCGATCTTCGGCACCGGTGACTACACCGAGCTGTGGTCGGACAACCTCAGCGTGCTTTCCTACCTTCGGGAGGAGGGCGACGACCGGGTGCTGTGCGTCAACAACCTGTCGCGCTTCGCCCAGCCCGTCGAGCTCGACCTGCGCCGGTTCAGCGGCATGATCCCGGTGGAGTGCCGCGGTGGCGTGCCGTTCCCCCCGATCGGCGATCACCCCTACCGGCTCACGCTCCCCGGCTACGGCTTCTACTGGTTCTCGATCCAGCCATCCTGCTGACGGCCTGCCCGCTCGCATCGCTGTCCCGCTCGCATCGACCCGATCGAGCGGGGCAGCGTCACCGATCCGGTCGCGGCAGGTCCGATCCCGGAGCCAGAGCGGCCGGATATTTCAGGACGGATCGGTCAACTGCTCGGCGAGGAAATCTCTAACGAATTGATAGACCGCCTGCATTCGCGGAATCCGAAGGAACTCCTGATGGATGGCGACCCAGAATTCTCTATGCGCATAGAACTCATCCGATAGCAGACACACGAGATCTTTCTCATCCCGCACGAGATACCGCGGAAACATGCCGATGCCCAGCCCGCTGCGTACGGCGGACAGCTGCACAAGCGGACTGGTGCTCCGGAAGACCACGGCATTGGGCTGGGTGATGTCAGAAAGCCAGCGGAGTGCCTGGATCTCAACCATGTCGTCGACATAGTCGACGAAAACGTGCCCGTCCAGATCCGCAAGAGTGCGAGGCGTCCCGGCGGCCTCCAGGTATCGCCGTGCCGCATACAGGTGTACGCCACAGGTCGCGAGCATCTGTGCCTGCAGCCTGCTGCCGTGGGGCCTGGCAAGACTGACCGAGATGTCTGCTTCTCGCCGTGAGAGATTGGCCAGCTGCATCACCGTGATGACCTCGAGTCTTATATCCGGATAAGACCGCTGGAAGGTCGTCAACAGCGGAGCCAAAACCTTGCTGGCCAAACCTTCGACCACGGCGAGTCGTACCGTTCCGGCCGCCCGGCCCCGTTCAGCGACCGGAGTGAAGATATCGTCCGCCAGCGCCTCCATCTCCTCCGCGCGCAACAACAGTTCGTGTCCCGTGGCCGTGAGACTGAAGCCGGCGTGTGACCGGTCGAACAACTTCCGGTCGAGCCGCTTCTCCAAAGCGGCGACTCGACGCAAGACGGTCGTGTGCGAGACGCCCAACCGGCGCGCTGCTTTGGCGAGCGTCTGACGGCGTGCCAACTCGAGGAAGTACTGCAGGTCATCCCACGGGAGCAATTCGGGTGCGGAGGCCATCCTCGTCATCCTGTTTGAAGCAGCGCCGGGCGCGCGGTGGGGCAACCATGCCCCGTCTCCGACGCCTGCGTCAAGGTCGCCCACAGCCGGGACGGCACCTCTCCGATGATCACGGGGAAGGCGGCCCCGGGCGTGGCCCATAACGCGGCCAGACGACGCCGTCCGGGTAGATGATCGAGTCGCGGTGGGGAAGCCGCACGTGGCGGCGGATCCCCTCGTCCAAGCGCTCCTTCGGGATGACGGGAAACCGACGGCGCATCCCGCCCATTGGCGCGTGATGCCGGGTCTCCAGGATTGGAAAGAGGCACGGGTGGGCGCGGCGGCGGACGCTCGCTGGGTGACGAGGCCGCGGAGCGCCGGCCCGGGCAGCGGTGGCCACCGAGGCCGAGCCGGCCGGTGGCCACCGTGCGACCGGCCGGTTCCAGTGCCGCGACCGCCAAGGTTCGCGCGACGGGGCGAAGGTTGGCGGGAGGGGCACTAGCGAGCGGCCGCGGCGAGCAGCCTGTCGACGTCGTCCTGGCTGGGGCCCTTGGCACGCGCGTTCGGCCGGGGACCCGACGCGAACGCCACGACGAGGAGGATCTCTTCTGGCCGGGGCGCGTCCGCGACGCAGATGCTCATGGTGTCCATGGCATCGAGATCCCACCCTTCATCGACGGGTCCGAAACACACGTCCACCTGAGTGCCGGCCGGGCCCACCTTGGCGTTGCCCGGGATCAGGACCCGGCCCCGCTTGATCGTCTGTCGGATCGCCATGCCAAGGCGCGAGTGGATCATCGCCGCGCCATGCTCAAGGTCCCCGGCGGACCCCACGACGACGGCTTTCGAGTACGACCTGATGCTCGCGGGATCGCCGAGACGCTCGAGCGCCCGCATGGTCAGATCCACACCCAGCCGCTCAGAAACGTGGACCAGCTCATCAAGGGCGTCTCCGGACGCTCCGGAGAGCCGAGGGTTCTTGATCACCGCACCGACCGCGATACGCCGCAAGGGCGGAGAAACGGGCCGTTCACCCTCCGCGTGAATCTCATCTTCGAAGTGAACGATTTTACGAATCAGCCTGTCGATGTCCATTCGCTGATCCTTTCTGCTGGATTGGTCAAGAAGACCATAGCCATCCGGCGACCATCGCGGAATAGCGATATCCGCACCGGGGCTTGCATCCGTGCAACGCCGCGCCAGCCATCGGCCTGTTCGCCGCTGCAACGCACAGTGCACATCTGCGCATTACCGGCGGGGCCGGCCCCTGCTAATATCGCTCGAAACTCACTGCTTCCGCGGCGGCGAACTTGATCGCAGGGGATGTGGGGGAACTCCACAGCAGGGTAAGACGAGCGCGGCGGCAACCTCTTGTTTGGAGGTTTCCCATGAAATCCATAAACCTCGCCCCGCCCAACCCGGGCACGGCGGCGATGCGCCGGAAAGTATTCCTCGGAAGTTTCATCGGGACAGCCATCGAATGGTACGACTTCTTCATTTATGGCCTCGCGGCCGCTCTGGTCCTGGGCGAGCTCTATTTTCCGACCTTCGACCCGGCGGTCGGAACGCTCAGCGCATTCGCCGCATTCTCCGTCGGATTCGTCGCCCGTCCCCTGGGCGGCGTGGTGTTCAGCCATTTCGGTGACCGAGTCGGCCGTAAGTCGGCCCTGGTCGCCTCGCTCCTGTTGATGGGGACGGCCACCTTCCTCATCGGATGCCTGCCCACATACGAGACGATCGGCATCGCCGCGCCGATCTGCTTGGTGCTGCTTCGCTTCTGTCAGGGCTTCGCGGTCGGCGGCGAATGGGGCGGCGCCGTGCTCATGTCGGTGGAACATTCGCTGCCACATCGACGCGGACTCGCGGGCAGCTTCCCCCAGATGGGCGTGCCCGCAGGACTCGTCCTGGCCTCCGGAGCGTTCATCGCGCTGTCTCCGTTGAGCGAGCAGCAGTTCGCCTCTTGGGGCTGGCGGATCCCGTTCCTGGCCAGCGCCCTCCTCGTGGTGGTCGGGCTGGTGATCAGACTGGGCATCGCCGAAAGTCCCGAGTTCCAGGACCTTCGCCGGCGGAACGGCGCATTGAAGTCGCCGGCCTGGACAGCCCTGCGGCACAACCCCAAGCAGGTGCTGCTGGCGGCGGCGATGCGTCAGGAGACCACTCTCTTCTACGTGCTCGTGACGTTCGTTGTCTCCTATGGCACCGGCCAGGTCGGCGTTACCCGAGATGTGATGCTCAATGGGACGACGATCGCAGCGTGCGTGACATTTCTTACCATTCCAATGTTCGGAGCCCTGTCGGACCGATTCGGTCGCCGCAGCATATTCCGCCTGGGCGCCGCATTCGCCATCGTTTTCCCGTTCCCATTCTTCGCCCTGGTGGACACCGGCGAACCATGGCTCATTTATCTGGCCCTGGTGATCGGCCTGGCTTTGGTGCACGCATCCATGTACGGGCCGCAGGCCGCCTTCTTCAGCGAACTGTTCGGCACGGAGGTCCGGTACAGCGGCGCCTCTCTGGGGTATCAGCTCGGCTCGGTCGTTGGCGGGCTCTCACCGCTTATCGCGACGACCCTGATCGTGGCCGCGGACGGCTCGCCACTGTATGTCATTCTGTACGTCGCCGCACTGCAGGCGGTTACGTTCCTCGGCGCTACTTTCGCACCGGAAACGCATCGCATCTCGGCGGCGACATCCCCGGCCGGTTCGGGCCGGGACGGCATCGGCGAACGCGTGAACAAGCACTCACCTGAGCGGTCGAGCGATTAGCCGCGTCCTTCCTCAGTGCTACAGACAGGAGCGACCTTTGTTGACTCGACAGGTACTCACAGTCGAAGAATTGACGGCCGCGATCGGCCCCCGACCGTGGAGAATGCTGATCGGCGGTCGTTGGGTGGAGAGCGTCTCCGGGGCGTGGCGCGAGATCAGCAGCCCGGCACGACGTGGGCACCTGCTCGCTCGGGTGCCCGAGGCCGCCGCGGAAGATGTCGATCTGGCCGTCGCCGCTGCGCGTGCGGCATGGCCCGAATGGCGTGACCAGCACTTCAGCGTGCGCCAGCGCGTTCTACTCAAGATCGCGGATGCCATCGAGTCCCGCAGTGAAGATCTCGCGCGTATCACGGCGGCCGACACGGGTAACGCGATCCGTACCCAGGCACGGCCCGAGGTCACGATGCTGGTCGATTTGTTTCGCTACTTCGGCGGAGTCGCGGGTGAGGTGAAGGGAACGACCTTGCCGGCCGGCTCCTCGCAACTTCAGTACACCCGGCAGGAACCGCTGGGAGTCGTCGCCGGCATCCTTCCCTGGAACTCACCCCTGCTGATCGCCGGATTCAAGGTGCCGGCCGCCCTCGCCGCCGGGAACACGATGGTTCTCAAAGCGGCCGAGGATGCCCCGCTTCCGATCCTGATGCTCGCCGAGATCTGCCAGGAGTTCCTGCCGGATGGAGTTCTCAACGTCATCACCGGGCAGGGCGGCACAGCGGGAGCCGCGCTCGTCGGACACCCCGGAGTGAACAAAGTCTCCTTCACCGGGTCCACAGAGGTGGGACGACTGATCGCTCGGCGCTCGGCCGAACGGCTCGCCCACGTCTCCTTGGAATTGGGAGGAAAGAGTCCTTCCATCGTCTTCCCCGGCACGATCACCGACGGGCTGATCGACGGCCTGCTGGCTTCTTCAAGGGTCACTCGCCAAGGGCAGAGCTGTACCGCGGGCTCCCGGCTCTTCCTGCACCGTGAGGTTCATGACGAGGTCCTCGAGCGGCTCGTGGCACGCCTCGCGGATCTTCAGGTGGGTAATCCGCTCGATGATGCCAGCGACGTCGGCGCCGTTATCAACGAGACCCAGTACCGCTCCGTCCAGGACTACATCGACGAGGGCCTGGCCAATCCCGCGTTGACTCTCGAGCTCGGCGGAACGCCTCCGGCCACCGGCCGCCTGGCCGAGGGCTACTATCACATCCCGACCGTCTTCTCCGGAGCGGACAACACCTTCCGGCTTTCGCGGGAAGAGATTTTCGGTCCCGTCATCATGGTCATCCCGTGGATCGACGTCGAAGAAGTGATCCGCATGGCCAACGACACCGCATATGGCCTCGCCGCCTACATCTGGGGGGACGACATCAATTCGGCCATCGATGTCGCCCACCGGATCGAGGCGGGTTGGGTCCAGGTCAACCAGGGCGGCGGGCAGATGGTCGGGCAATCCTACGGCGGATACAAACAGAGCGGCCTCGGACGAGAGGCATCCCTCGAGGGCATGATCGCTGGTTTCACCCAAACGAAGCAGATCAACGTCCGGCTCGCCGGATGACGGTGAGCGGATTTCACCGCGACGGCGCGGGCGGTCACGGGCCGGCTCACCGGGCCGTGACCGGAATCCGGGCCCGGGCGGCCCGGCGGGCGGGGATCAGTGCGACGAGCAGGGCGGCGCCGATCGCCACGCCGATCGCCGCGGCGAGCATTCCCGGGGTCGGCGCCCGGCCGATCCCGGCGCCGACCCCGCTGTGCCGTCCCTCCATATCGATCAGGGCCCGCGACCACAGCGCCCCGGCGCAGGCGCCGACGAGCACCCCGACCACCGCGAGCAGGCCGGTGCCGGTGACCAGCGTGGCCATGACCTGGCGCGGGGTCAGGCCCATCGCCTTGAGCACGGCCAGGTCGAGCACATGGTCGCGCAGGCCGAGCGCGCCTGCGGTCAGCAGGTTGGCCAGGCCGATCAGGGCAAGCACGCCCACGAGCGCGACGATGATCACACGGATCACCGCGAGCCGGTCGGCCGGGTTCACCGCCTGCGCGACCTCCAGGCTCTGCGCCTGCAACCGGGCCCTCGCCTCCCCCGGGTCGGCGCCCGGCCGCAGGATCAGGGCGTAGAACCGCGGCGGCACGGCGTCCTTGGCCGCCAGGCTGTCGATGCCGAGCGAGAGCACCTCGCCGTCCTGCTCGGGCTCGATGACCCGGCCCACGATCCGCAGGATCAGCGGGGTGCCGCCGACCGTGATGCGGATCCGGTCCCCGATGCGCGCGCCGAGGAGGTCGAGCAGGCCCTGCCCGGCCACGGCCTCGCCGCGGTCGCGGAACATCCGCCCCTCCACGACGGGGAAGGGATAGGGATCGGCGGAGGTGCCCAGCGCCCGGGTCCGTACCGTCCTGGTCTGCCCGGGTACGAGTGCGTCGAGCTCGGCCCCCGGATAGGCCGCGACCACGTCGGGCTCGGCCATCACCCGGACCCGTGTCTCCTGCGCCGTCAGATCGCCGGGCCGTACGGTCAGGGCCGCCGCCTGGCCCACGTTCTCGGGATGGCGGATGAAGTCGTCGAGCGTCGCCCAGCAGCCGAGCCCCACGGTGATCATCGTCATCGGGATCGCCACCCCGCAGACCGTGAGCAGCGCCGGCGTACGCCGGGTGAACGCGTCACGCGCGCCGAGCACCAGCGCGGGCGGCAGCCGTACGAGCAGCGCGAGCCGGGCCAGCCGCGACAGCCGCCCCCGGGGCGGCGCGGCCGGGGCCGCGGGCAGATCGGAAGAGCACACGTCTGAACTCCAGTCACTAGCTTATCTCGTATGCCGTCTTCTGCTTGAAAAAAAAAA
>BCRI01000098.1 GCA_001552515.1 Sphaerimonospora mesophila NBRC 14179 = JCM 3151 | reverse complement strand
ATGAAGCGGCAGCAGGTCCAGTCGCTCGGTGCCGATGGCCTGGACTGCGATGCTCACGCCGTGACCCCCTCGGGCCCCTCGACGAGCTGACCGCGTTCGAAGCGGGCTCCGGCGAGGACCGGAGGGACGGTGATCTCGTCAACCATCCGCGACTCCAGGGTTCATCACGGCACCGACACTAACGCGTGGTGAGCCGGGCCGGACCAGTCCGTACGGGCAGTTTCCGGCCGTACGGCCCAGCCGCACCAGCGTGAGGACACAGGCGGTGAGCACGCTGAAGTTCAGCTGGCCGAGCCGGATGTCGACGCCACTGCCCGTGCACGGTCCCTGATGTCATGGCCGCAGGTCCGTGCGGGCGATGCCGCTCTCCGGGTCGTACGGGTAGGAGACGTGCTGGTGGATCATCTGCCACGAGCCATCGATCCGCTGAAACACGCGGGTGCCGCGGGACCAGTGCTCGACGGCGCTGCCGTCCGACCGCTCGATGCGGACTCGGTCGAGGCCCCATCCGACGGCGAGATCTCCCCGGGCGACGATCTTCAGGTCCGGTACGTCCCAGGTCACCCTCTCGCTTGAGGCTTCCAGGCCGCGCCGGCACACCTGTCGTACCGAGTCGGCACCGACGTACTGCAGCGGTTGTTCGTGTTCGTAGGAGACGACGTCATCGGCGATGGGTGCCATGAGGGCGTCGAGGTCTCCGGCAGCGGTGTCGAGGAACCAGCGCCCGTGCAGTGCCCGCACCTCCGCCGACCCCGAGTCGGAGTCCCCCTCGACGGTGGGGAAGGAGTGGTGCTCGTGGGCGATGACCCACCGTCCGTCCTGACGGCGCAGCCCGAAGGTGAGCCGGAGGCGGTTTCGCGGGTCGCGCGCCAACTCCTCGGACGTGCCGCAGCGCAACAGGGCATGGGCGAAGGCGACGTCCTCCCCAGCGGTCACCTCCAACGAAGTGAGCTCGAAGCGGGCGCCCTGCGCCTGCCACTGCAGAAACTCGGGCCAGGCGGCTCGATAGGCGTCGAGGCCGCGTACGCCCTCGGCCGGTGGCGGCACGTCGAACATCACGACGTCATCGGCGTGGTCGGCGATGGTCCCGGACAGGTCACCGGCGTCGACGGCGCGCACCCAGCGCTCGATCAGCTCCCTGATCGCGGTGTCGTCGTCGGCCGCGGCCGGGGTCCGGCCACCGGCGGCCGGGGTGGTCTCCTCGTGGTCGGCGAGAGTGTGGTCGGGGAACATCGGATGCCTCCTGATCGTTGGCGGTCGCATCTATAACCCGCCGCAGAACGCCGACTCATCGCGCTGACCGCATCGTTCAGGAAACCTGCGACGGCAGGCCGAAGGCGGGCAGGTCCGCCGTGAGGAACGACACCACCTCGGCGATCCGCGGTCCGCACAGGCGCAGAACGTCGAGGCCCGCCGGGCGGTGAACCCCCTGCTCGTCGTCCCCCAGGTAGGTGCCGAACGCCGGCTGCCCGTTCACCGTCGCCGGCACGAAACGCCACCGCCGCTGTCGCAGCGGTCCGTCGAGGAGGAACGCGCGGACCGCGGCCCGCCCCTGGTACCAGACGGTCAGCGGCGGCATGGAGTATCGGACGTCCTCGGTGAGCATCGCCACTATCGCCGCCACATCCCCGCTCTCCCACGCGTCGGCGTAGCGTCGGGCGAGATCGCGTACGGCCCGGTCACCCAGTGCATGCAGCGTGGCCTGCTGCGTGGTTTCGGGCAGCAGTCCGTCGAGCAGCGCGCGCGCCCGCTGCAGTGCGCTGTTGACCGCGGCGACGGAGGTGTCCAGGAACGCGGCCGTCTCCTGCGCGGTGAACCCGAGTGCCTGCCGCAGCAGCAGTACGGCTCGCTGCCGGACGGGCAGGTGTTGCAATGCCGCGACGAAGGCCAGCTCCACGCCCTCTCTCGCCAGGATCCGAGTCTCGGGATCCAGATCCCGCACCCAGCCCAGCCGGGTCTCCGGGTACGGCTCGACCCAGGCGGCCTCTGCCACCGGCGTCGAACCCGGGCTCAGGTCGGTCGGCAGCTCCCGGCGGCGCCGCCGCTCCAGCATGGTCAGGCACCGGTTGGTGGCGATCATGTACAGCCACGCGCGCAGCGACCCGCCACGGTCTTCGAACCGCCCCAACCCCTGCCAGGCCCGCACCAACGTCTCCTGCAGTGCGTCCTCAGCGTCGTGCACCGAGCCCAGCATGCGATAACAGTGGGCGTGTAACTCTCCGCGCAGCGGCTCGACCAAGAGCGCGAATGCTTCGGCGTCACCGCCACGGGCCGCGTTGACCCGCTCCGCCGACATGGATCCCTCCTTCACTCCGCGTGCTGACGCCAAGCCGTGATCGTCTATCACCGGTCGGTGTCGTCGGTGTCGTCGGTGCCGCCAACTGTGGAGAACCCGCAAAAGGAGAGGCATCGACGGTCCGCGAACCGCCATCATGTTGGGGATGGCGACACCGAACCTGCCGTTCCGATGGGATCTGGTCCGCCGTGACCAACTCGGCACTCTGCTGGAGGGGCGCGCCGAGCCCACGCTGCCGTACCTGGACATGCTGATCGAATGCGGCGCTAAGGTGCTGGCCCGCAGTGGCGACGGCGACGTGCATTTCGTCGGGCGCTCGGCCGACAGCGTCTTCGATCTGTTGTCGGGCGCGTTGTCGGCCACCTCGCGACCCGATCGGGTGCGCCTGCTGCCGTTCTCCTACCGGCTCGAACAGCCACTGCTCGCTCATGAGGTCCGGCAGATGCGAGCCAACCTGGAGGCCATGGGCCTCAGCCCTCGGCGGCTGGCCCGCCGCAGGAGGCCGCTCGTGTTGGCCGACCTCGTCTACGCCGGATACACCTTCACCCACCTTTACGGCTTCCTCCGCGAGTGGATCGACGAAGAGCGCGAGTCCTGGGACGTCATCCGGCTCAAGCTGCGCTTCCTCGGCATCACCGCACGCCGGAAGACCAGTCCGAAGACCTGGCGCTGGTGGCAGGATGCGGCGTGGACGGCCGACCTGCCCCGAAGGAACATCACAAACGTCTCGATCCACCCGTACGCCTGGAGCTATCTTGGCGATCACCAGCACAAGCTCACGCCGTCGTTCCGACGCACCCGCTGGGCCGACGAGGCGGTCACCATGCCCCGGCACGACGACAAGACCCTTGACGCGCTGGCGGAGGCCGTCGCCCTCGTCGAGCGGGGTGGCACGTCCGCCGTACGGACCAGGATCGCCCGGCAGATGGTTGAGGAGCCCTCGTTCGCCCAACCGTGGCTGCGTTCGCTCGTACTCGAACTGCGCCGCACTCGTAGAGTCCCCTTCCCTCCTTCCAGCGAGGTAGCGACGTAGACAACGAGACTCCGCACGGGCCGGGGGAGCCCTCCACCGTTTTCGCTGACGTGTGGGGGTCGCCCCTCAGCGGAAAGAGCGGCTCTCCCGCGCTGCCAGGGAGTCACATCTGACACGCGGGACAGGCGGCCCGGCGGTCCTGCCCGGTTGGACGGAACCCGTCGGATTCGCCGAGCGTGCTCGACCTCCCGGGGGTGCCCGGCCCGCCCGGTTCACCTGGCTCACCTGGCTTATCTTGATCACCTGGCTCACCTGGGTCAGTGGGCTCACTTGGCTCAGTCGGCTCGCCGGGCTCGCACGGCTCGGCGGCCGATGCACACTCCCGGTCTCCCTGCACGCCGTAGCCGAGCCGTACGGGAAACCGTACGTACAGGCGGCCGCAGGGTCGACGGTTCGGGGATCGCCGCGCAAGGAGGCCGGACCGGCACGACCGGCACGGTCGGCGGGGCAGTCGGCGTAGCCGGTGGGCCGATGCGGCCGGTGCAGCCGGGGTCGGGGCCGGCGAGCACGTGGACCACCGGCGGAGCGAATCCCCGTACGGCCCTCCGCACGGGCCTCCGCACGGCCCTTCACACGAGACTGCACCCCTGCCTCTGCCTGTGCCCCTGTCTCGGCCGATGCCTCCTCCTGTATCCAGGCCCACTCCTCCTCACTCAGCAGGGAGGGAACAGGGGACACAACAGAGGAATGACCATGGGGAGACGTCGCATTAGAGATGGACAGCTCCAGGAGCATGATCGGATCTGACGGGTCGATCGGCCTCAGCTCTGCCAGGCCCAGCGCCCTCATCCGCCTGAATTGTCCCGGCGTCACGAGATCCACGCGCCCCCCTTGCTCCACGGACACTGCTCCACAGAACCCTCCTTCCGGCGAGTCCAGAGCATTCGAAAATCTATTTGAATAGTCTCACGACGACACCGGTAATGGCAAGCTTTTCCGCCGACTAATTCAATAGAATTACGAGAAGTAAATGCAAATTACCCTGAATGTCCGCAATGCTCGACAGCGCATCGCCGTGGATCGCCGTGGATCGCCGCAGAGCGCCGCGGATCGCCTGATTCACACCGTCGGCGTGTGTTTCGCGAGGATGTCACCGGTCTTCGCCGGGCACGGCTCGCCGTACCGGCATATGGGGCGACGACGGACGAGGTCGACGGACGAGGTCGACGAGTGTTCCGTCCGTCGGCTGAACGGAACTCTCCGCCCTCACCTCGGGACCGGGTACGGATAGTCCTCGAGTTCGATGTCCGTGGCGAACCTGTCCGTCAGCTTCAGCATCATCCGGAGCAGGAACCTGTGCTGGAACATCCGGTTCCGCATCCTGATCCTTCTCCGGGTGATCGGGGCGAGGAAGGCGCCGGCGTTGCCGTTCTTGGTCACCTTGAGGGCGTAGCCGCGGAAAGCCTCCTCGTACCTACGGAACGCCGCCCGGTGGTCGCCACCGGCCGCCATCAACTCCCCGGCCAGCACGTACGCGCCCACGACGGCGAGGCCGGTGCCGAAACCGGCGAGCGTGTTGCCGCAGGCGGCATCGCCGAGCAGCACCACCCGGCCTTTCGCGTAGTGGTCGATCTCGACCCGGCTGATCGAGTCGAGATAGAGGTCGCGCGCGTACGGCACCCGCGCGATGATCTCCGGGAGCTTCCAGTGGGCGTCCCGATAGGCGTCGACCAGGATGCGCTTCTGCTGCTCGATGTCGTACCGGTCGTAGTCGATCTGTCCGGAGGCGAAGACGAAGAACGCCGATGCGGCGGGTCCGCCGATCGAGACCGCCCTGCCCGGCTCGTTGTACATGACACCGCCACCGCCGAAACCAAGGTCGAGGTCGAGATCGGCGAGGGCGTAGTGGTAGCCGAGATAGCGCACATATCGGGACTCGGGCCCGAAGGCCAGCCGCCGCACGTTGGAGTGGATGCCGTCCGCGCCCACCACGAGGTCGAAGACGCGCGGCGCACCCCGCTCGAAGGTGACGTGCACGCCGTCAGGCGTCTCGGTGAGCGAGGTGATGGAGTCGCCGAAGACGTACTCGCAGTCGGCCGCGGTCCTTTCGTACAGCAGTGCGGACAGGTCGCCGCGGCGGATCTCGACGTCGCCGCCGGTGAACTCGCCGGGTATGACCGCCACTCGCCGGCCGTTCGCGTCGACGATGTCCACGTCGGTCCCGCCGGTCTGGCGGCGCCGTACCTCCTCGAGGATTCCCATGCGCTCGAGCACGGTGAGGTGGGCCGCGCCTTTGAAGTCGACCGCCTGGCCGCCGGGCCTGAGCACGGGCGCCTTCTCGACGATCGTGACGTCGTGGCCGCAGCGCCGCAGCCACAGGGCCAGCGCGGGGCCGGCGATGCTCGCGCCGGAGATGAGGACCTTGATGTGCTTCATGCGGCGAAGCGTCGTCCGCCGCGCTGACGATCCTTTGACCATCCGCTGACGTCCTGCCGGGACGCGTGATCAGGATTTGCCACACGTGTTGTTCTGGCGGATCCGCCGGAGGCCGTACGGAGGTCGGTATTCCGTTTCGGCGGGTACGTTCCCAGGAGGGGGAATGCCATGAAGAAGATCTTCGCAGTCGCCGTGTTCGCCACGCTGGCCATGCTGGGCACGACCGCCGCCGCCACGGGCCACGTTCATTCGCAAGCCGGATCGCGGGCCGGGGGGCCGCCGGAGCCGAGGCCGGGCGCGCAGGTCGGTACGGAATCGCAGCGGCCGGCGAAGGCGCGGCGACAGGTGAGCGAGGCACAGTACAAGACCCTCCGCGACCAGTGCCGCTACGCGGATACGAAGGAGGCGCGCGAGCAGTGCCGGGCGGACGTCGCGGACCGATACTGCGTGGGCAGACCCGATCCCACACTCGACTGCCGAACCTATTCCGGCGTCACCGTCTGCGGGGAGCTGAAGCTGAGCGAGCGCGAGCAGGCCTGCGTCCGCAAGTCCGTACAGGACGGGATGACCCAACGCCGCGCGGAGGTGGAGTGCTACGCGTTCAACTGAGCGCCGCCGACTTCGGTGGGGAGAAATCAGGCTGAACAACCAAATTTCGGGTGATCGCGAACTTCGGATGATCTAACCTGCCGGAGTGGACGCCAACAGCAGGGGTGCCGCCGATCTCCTGAGGGCGCTGATGCGTACGGCGGCGCGGTTCAGCGAGACCGGACGGTCGCTCTCCGATGCCAACTTCCCCCACGTCCGCTGGTCGCCGATCTCGGACCTGGCGGGCCGGGCCGTACGGCTTGGCCTGGAGCTCACGCTCCCGGGACACGAGATCGTCTTCGAGTTATCGGTCGCGGTCGGGACCGATGGGGGATTCGCGGTGCGGGGTGAGATCGTGCTGGACGGCGAGGACGTGTTCCTCGATCTGCCCCCGGCCGAGGCCGCCGACGTGACGGCGTGCACCGCCATGCTGGACCGATACGCGGACGAGCTCATCGCGCCGGCTCGCGCGCAGGTCGGACGGCTGCTCGAAGAGTGTCCGTCCTGATCTCACCCGGTACGTCACGGCGGCGCGGCCGGTTGAGGCTGCCGTCACAGCGCCTGCAGGCCCTGGATCACCTCGCGGAGGATGTGCTCCTGCGGCAGTTGCGCGACGGTCGCCTGCGGGCGGGCCGTGATCAGACCCTGGTCGCGCAGGTCGCTGAGGAGGATCCGGACGACGTTCAGCGAGAGGTTCAGCTCCCCGGCGATGTCGGCGACAGAGGACGGTGACCGGCACAGGTTGAGGATCCGTAGATGCTCGGGGGCCAGCCCGGCGGTACGGCCATAGGCCGAGGGGGTGGTCCGAATGATCATCATCATGTCGAAGTCGGGCCCCGTCGGGCGGGTCCGGCCCCGGGTGAGGGTGTATGGCCGCAGCAGCGGACCGAATTCCTGTTCCGTCACGACTCCTCCTGAGCGCGCTGCCAGCCCGCCTGGAATGAGGAGAACAAGTCCGCCCGCTCTTCACGCAGTTGTGGTGCAAGGTTGGCCTGCCGCACCCGCCTTGGCAACTCGTCCCGGTCGTCGGACCTGTCGCCGGTCCTGTCGCTTGACCTGTCGCCGGTCCTGTTGCCCGGTTCGCCGCCCTCGCCCCGCTCTGCCCGATCGACGGTCGCGTCCACGGCCGGCGGGGTGAGCGCGAGCGCGGGGGCGGGATGCGATACGGCGATCGCCTCGACCGACAGATCCGGGACCTCGGCCGTCACGACCAGCTCCTGCGGAAGGAGCACGACCGCGCTCGTCCCGCCGTACGGTGAGGGCCGCAGCGAGACGCGCACGTTGTGGCGCTGGGCAAGGCGCGCGACGACGAACAGGCCGAGCCGGTCGCTGTCGGCGAGGTCGAACTCGGGCGCGTTGGCGAGCAGCTCGTTGATCCGGGCCATCTCCTCGGGCGCGATACCGAGGCCGCGGTCCTCGATCTCCAGCGCGAAGCCCCGGGCGACCATCTCGCCGCGTACCTGGACCCGCGTGTGCGGCGGCGAGAAGATCGCCGCGTTCTCGATCAGCTCGGCCAGGAGGTGGATGACGTCGGTGACCGCGCTGCCGACCAGGGCGGGACCGTGCGGCACGATGACGTCGACCCGCAGGTAGTCCTCGACCTCCTCCACGGCGGCGCGGGCCACGTCGAAGAGGTTGACCGGGTCACGCCAGCCGCGTCCGGGGGCCGCGCCCGAAAGGATGATCAGGCCCTCGGCGTGCCGCCGCATGCGGGTGGTCAGGTGGTCGATCCCGAACAGCTTCTCCAGGACTTCGTGGTCGGTGACCTCCCGCTCCAGGCTGTCGAGCATGCCGAGCTGGCGCTGCAGCAGCGACTGGCTACGGCGTGCCAGGTTGAGGAACACCTTGTTGACGCCCTGGCGCAGCGCGGCCTCCTGAACCGCGGATTCGATCGCGGTGAGCTGCACCGAGGTGAACGCCTGGCCGACGTTCTCGACCTCCATGGTCTCGGCGGTCTTGAGCATGGGCGGGGTCTCGGCCGCCACGTCGACGTCCTCGCCGCGCCTGAGGCGGTTGATGATGCGCGGAAGCCGCAGGTCGGCGAGCTCGACGGCGGCTCGCTGGAGCCCCGTGAGCTCGCCGGTGATCCTCCTGGCGAACCGGAAGGAGGCGAACGCGGTGCCGAGGATCACGATGAGTCCCACGATGCCGATGAGGGCGATGCTGAGGAGGATGCCCTGAGCACGCGGTGCCGCCCGGGCGGAGAGGGTCATGCCGACCGAGAGGGTGAGATCCTCGAACTTCTTGGACACCCCCTCGGTGATCGTCGGCCAGGTGAGCGCACTCGACGGCAGCGGCTTGCCGGGCTTGACCCGGCTCAGGATCTGATCCTCCATGGACACGAACGAGGTGTAGAGGGAGGAGGTGTTCAGCTCCGTGAAAGGCTGGAGCAGCTCGGCGTCGAGCTGGCCGGTGCCGAGGTTGTAGAGCATCCGCCGTTTGCTGACCATCGCGGCGAAGGCGTCGCGGTCGTCCTGCGTCATGCGGCTGGCCACCTGGACGCCGGTGAGCAGCGCCGACTGCTGGCTCACCATCTCATGGCTGCGTACGACCAGGACGACGGCCTTGGTCTGCTCGATCATGTCGATGTCCGCGGAGATCATCAGGTAGTCGTAGGCCGAGAACCCGACCTCGGCCACCGCGCTGTACTCCTCGATGGCGTCGAGGCTGTGAATCGTGTGCCGGTCGACCCGGTCGCGCAGCCCGTCGAGCTTGCGCGTCCGGTTGATGAGGTCCTGGACCCGGTTCCACATCGCGGGAGGCGTGTCGTCCTTGACGCTCGCCGATGAGCGGGCGAGCTCCGCCACCGCCTCGTCTGTCACCTTGCGTTCCCGGTCGAGCTCGCTCTTGAGCGCGACCGGAGAGTTGAGGCAGGCGGCGGTCAGCAGGCGCTCGCGCTGCAGCTGCAGCAGCACGCCGCCCATGGGCTGTACGACGTTGGTGAAAACGGTCTGGATCCGGAGCAGCTCGACGCCCTGCCGGATCGTGAAGGAGGCGCCGATCCCCCACATCATCACCAGAGCAATGGCCGGCACGAGCAGGATTGCCGTGATCTTGAAGCGAATGGAACGTTTCCGGCCAGCCATAAACCCTGTCCGTCCGTGACCCCTCGGTTAATAGTGGCGAAACACTAGCAATCCGGGAGTCGCACTACCAGGGAAGCTTCTTAACATTTGGGGGACGGTTCGCGCAACGTCCCGGTTTGCTGTGGTCTATGGCTTAACGTCCATTTATTCGGACCTGACCGCCGCGTGCCGGCGGGCGACCGCCGTACGGCGGCCGTACGGCGGCCGTACGGCCGCTCCGTGGCCGGTCCTGGCCGGACCGATGGCATCTCGGGCCTCCTTGGGACACGACCTTGTGTCGGTTCGCTTGCGCGGGGCGGCTTCAAGTCGTCACAATCGCGCCCATGCACGGCAACGCAGTGCCGGATTCCTATGTGTACGTCACCGAAGAAGGTGTGACCCGCCACTACGCGGACGGCAGTGTCGAGGCCCTCGCGTGGGAAGACGTTGTCGAGGTCAGGGTCGGCGGGCACGTGCCCGCCGACGGCGACGTTTTCATAGTCCTCCTGGACGGCGAGGGCGAAGGCTGTGTCGTCCCCAGGTCGGCGACCGATGCGAGCTTCCTGGCCCGGTTGCGGTATCTGCCGGATTTTGACCTTGATCGGCTGAGCACTGCCGTCGAGAGCGCCCATGACGGATATGTCGTGGTATGGCGTAGTCCAGAGCCTCCCGCCCCGCTTCCCGATCTCGAATACGACTGACCGTCCCCGATCGGCCCGTACTTCCGATTCAGAGGCGATAATTCGAGTGCTGTCAAGGTTTCTGTCAAGATGTGAATGAGACTCGCTTTCGCTGCGATTCGGTGTGCTCGCTTCCCGGTATCCGCCTGTCCGAAAGCCAGTCATGTAATAAAAGCGACGAAGCCGACATGATGGTTTTATGTCGCCTTTGTGGCTCGCTTCGCTGGGAAGCGCGGTCCGCTTGACCGGGACGTCGGCGGCGACCGTGGTCCGGGAAGCTCCGCTCGCCTCTCCCGCCCGCCGGCCTTGGAGGGCCATGCCCGCCATCTGGCCGTACGTCTGTCGCAGGGGAGTCCGAGGCGGAGATGGACGGTGTTCGGGAGCCGTGGTGGTTCTTCTCGCCACGGCCCTAATCCATTGGCCCACGCGGATTGCCGTCGTCGGGGAATTCTTGAATCGGACCTCTTTCACGAGTTTCGGACGATCACCCCACGGCCGATTCTGGACGCTTGGCCACATTCCATACTCATGGGTTGTTCCTTAGTATCTGCTTGAAGCGCCGGCTCCAATGTGAACGAGACTTGGGTCAACCTGAGGGGCAATAGAGGCGTCAATCTCGCGGAAGGTCCGGCGGCGAGGGGCGTGGTAAATGGAAATGCGACTGGGATCGCCCGATCCTGCTGTCGTCCCCGACACCATTCGCGCGCGCCGGTCTCAGCGCGCGCCGGCGGCACGTCACACCCGGCTGCTGGTGACCGGCGACCTGGCCTGCGCCTTCGTCGCGCTGGCGACCGTCGTGCTGACCCGGGTCGGCCTCGGGCTGTTCATCCCGATCGAGGACTTCCTGCTCGGGCTGGCCCTCACCATCATGTGGCCGGGGGTCATGACGCTCGTGGGCGCATATGGCCGTAGGACCCGGGACGAGGGCACGGAGGAGTTCCGCGTCGTCACGCAGGGAGGAATGGGCCTGATCGCCGCGACCGCGATCGGGGCCTACGCGACCCAGGCCACCGTGGCGAGAAGTTACGTGATGGCCATGATGCCGCTCGCGACCCTGATCACCCTGGTGTTCCGTCACCGGATGCGCAGGCGGCTGCACCGGCTGCGGGCCCGAGGCGAGCGCCTGCGCCGGGTGGTGGCCGTGGGACACCGCGCATCCGTTCTCGATCTGGTCGCGCAGTTCCAGCGGCAGCCGTACCACGGCATGCGCGTGGTCGCCGCGTGTCTGCCGTCCGGCGACGTCCGGATGCGGCGGAGTGAGGTGGGAGGGGTGCCCGTGCTGGGGGACTTCGGCGATGTCCCCGCCGTCGTCGACAAGGTCGAGGCCGACGCCGTCGCCGTGCTCGCCTGCCCGGAGCTGGACGGTGCGGCCCTGCGGCGACTCGCCTGGGGGATCGAGCCGAGGGGCACCGATCTGTTCGTGGCCTCGGCGCTCATGGACGTCGCCGGGCCGCGGATCGGGGTCCGCCTGGTGGCCGGCATGCCGCTGCTGCATGTCGAGCACCCCGACATCGACGGCATCCGCCAGGTCGTCAAGAGCGCGTTCGACAAGATCGTGGCGGCGTTCGTGCTGGTGGTCGTGGCCGTGCCGATGCTCGCCATCGCCGTCGCCATCCGGACCACCAGTCCGGGCCCGGCCCTGTTCCGCCAGAGACGGGTCGGCCGCCACGGTCGGGAGTTCCACATGCTGAAGTTCCGCACCATGGTCACGGACGCCGAGCGGCTCAAGCAGACGCTCTTCGACAGAAACGAGTCCGACGGCGTGCTGTTCAAGATTAGGAACGATCCAAGGATCACCCGGGTGGGCGTCCTGCTACGCCGCTACTCCCTGGACGAGCTGCCGCAGCTGCTCAACGTGCTGCGCGGCGAGATGTCGCTGGTCGGCCCGCGTCCGCCGCTGCCCGTCGAGGTCGAGCGGTACGGCGCCGACGTGCGCCGCCGCCTGGTGGTCAAACCGGGGATGACCGGGCTGTGGCAGGTGAGCGGGAGATCGGACCTGACGTGGGAGGAGTCGGTCCGGCTGGACCTGCGCTACGTGGAGAACTGGTCGCTCATGTTGGACCTGCAGCTGCTGTGGAAGACCTGGTCGGCGGTCACCCGCGGGGAAGGGGCCTACTGAGATGACGGCCGCCAGGATCAAGGCAGCCCAGATGAAGGCGGCGCAGCCGAACACAGCCCAGATGAAGGCGCTCGTGCTCGCGGGCGGCTCCGGCACCCGTCTGCGGCCCATCACCCACACCCGGGCCAAGCAGCTCGTCCCGGTGGCCAACAAGCCGGTCCTGTTCTACGGGCTGGAGTCGATCGCGTCCGCGGGCGTCCGCGAGGTCGGCATCGTCGTGGGGGACACCCACGCCGAGATCGAGGCCGCCGTCGGCGACGGTTCCGCGTTCGGGCTCCGGGTCACCTACCTCCGTCAGGAGGCGCCGCTCGGGCTGGCGCACGCCGTACTGATCGCCCGCGACTATCTGGGCGACGACGACTTCGTGATGTATCTCGGCGACAACTTCATCGTCGGCGGGATCGACGGGCTGGTCGAACGCTTCCGATCGCGGCGACCGAGCGCGCAGATCCTGCTGACCAGGGTCTCCGATCCGAGCCAGTTCGGGGTCGCCGAGCTGGACGGCCGGGGGCGGGTCGTCGGCCTGGAGGAGAAGCCCCGCACGCCCAAGAGCGATCTGGCGCTGGCCGGCGTCTACCTCTTCGGCCCCGAGATCCACGAGGCCGTGGCCGAGCTGAAACCGTCGTGGCGCGGCGAATTGGAGATCACCGATGCCATCCAGTGGCTCATCGACTCGGGCCGGGCCGTCGAGCCCACGCTGATCTCCGGCTACTGGAAGGACACCGGCAACGTCGCCGACATGCTGGAGGTCAACCGGCTCGTGCTCGAGTCCCTGGAGACGCGGTCGGACGGCGACGTGCACGACTCCGAGCTGATCGGCCGGGTCGCGGTCGAGCCCGGCGCGACGGTGCGGCGCTCCCGCATCGTCGGTCCCGTCGTCGTCGGCGCGGGGACCCTGATCAGCGACTCCTACATCGGCCCGTTCACCTCGATCGCCGGAGACTGCCGGATAACCGGCAGCGAGATCGAGTATTCGATCGTCCTCGCCCGTGCCTCCATCGACGGCGTCCGCAGGATCGAGGCCTCGCTGATCGGTCACGACGTCGAGGTCACCCCCGCCCCCAACACCCCGCGAGCACACCGGCTGGTGCTCGGCGATCACAGTAAGGTCCAGATCTCCTCATGAGAGTGCTCGTCACCGGTGGCGCCGGTTTCATCGGCTCCCACTATGTGCGTACGGCCGTCGCCGAGACCGATGACAAGATCACGGTGCTGGACGCGCTGACGTACGCCGGCAATCTCGCCAACCTCGAACCGGTCTCCGGGGCGTACGACTTCGTCCACGGCGATATCTGCGACGCCGCGCTGATGGCGAACGTGGTGGCCGGTCACGACCTGGTCGTCAACTTCGCCGCCGAGTCCCACGTCGACAGGTCGATCGAGGGCCCCGACTCGTTCGTACGCACCAACGTGCTCGGCACCCAGACGCTCATGCAGGCCTGTCTCGACGCGGGCGTGCCCAGGGTCGTCCACGTCTCCACCGACGAGGTCTACGGGTCGATCGACATCGGGTCCTGGGACGAGTCCGCCTCGCTCCGGCCGCGGTCGCCGTACTCGGCCGCCAAGGCGGGCGGGGACATGATCGCCCTCGCCTACGCGGTCACGTACGGGCTGCCGGTGTCGATCACCCGCTGCGGCAACAACTACGGGCCCTACCAGCATCCGGAGAAGGTGATCCCGCTGTTCGTCACCAACCTGCTGGAAGGCCGGAAGGTCCCGTTATATGGGGACGGCGGCAACGTCAGAGACTGGATCCACGTCGACGATCACTGCCGGGCGATCCGGCTCGTCGCCGAGGCGGGAAAGCCCGGCGAGGTCTACCACATCGCCGGCACGGCGGAGCTGACCAATCTGGAGCTGACCCGGCGGCTGCTCGACGCGCTCGGCGCTGACTGGGACATGGTCGAGCACGTGGCCGACCGCCGGGGCCACGACCGCCGCTACTCGCTCGACGACACGAGGCTGCGACGGCTCGGCCACCGCCCGGCGGTCGCGTTCGACGACGGCCTCGCCGACACCATCGCCTGGTACGCGGGCAACGCCGACTGGTGGCGACCGCTCAGGGCGGGTGCGTGATGACGAGATGGCTGGTCACCGGGGCCGGCGGCATGCTCGGCACCGACCTCGTGGCCGTGCTGCGGGAGCACGGACGCGACGTCGTGCCGCTCGACCGGGCCCGGCTCGACCTGCGCGACTCGGCGGCGGTCCGCGCCGCGGTGCGCGACATCCGGCCCGGCGTGGTGGTCAACTGCGCAGCCTGGACCGCGGTGGACGACGCGGAGACCCGCGAGGAGGAGGCCCGCGCCGTCAACGGCGACGCCGTTGGCGTGCTCGCGCGGGAGTGCGAGGCGGCCGGGGCGCGGCTGGTGCAGCCGTCCACCGATTACGTGTTCGACGGCCGGAGCCGGGAGCCGTACGCGGAGGACGCCGAGCCCACGGAACCGGTCAACGCCTACGGCCGTACGAAGCTCGCCGGGGAGCGCATGGTCACCGAGATCCTTCCGGCGGACGGCTACGTGGTGCGCGCCGCCTGGTTGTACGGCGCAGCCGGGCGGAACTTCGTCCGTACGATCATCCGGCTGGCCGCTGAACGGGAGACGGTCGACGTGGTCGACGACCAGCGCGGGCAGCCCACCTGGGCGGCCGACCTGGCCCGGCGGATCGTCGCGCTGGTCGAATCGGGCGCGCCCGCGGGGATCTATCACGGCACGAACTCCGGGAGCACCACCTGGTGCGGCCTGGCCCGGGAGATCTTCACCCTGCTCGGCGCCGATCCCGACCGGGTGCGGCCGGTCACCTCGGCGGAGTTCCCCCGGCCCGCCGCCCGCCCGGCCGACAGCGTGCTCGCACACGGCGGCTGGGCGCGGGCCGGGCTGGCCCCCATGCGGCACTGGCGGGACGCGCTGCACGCCGCCTGGCCCGTGCTCACGGCGGAGCGGGCGGGGGCTCGGTGAGCGGGGGTTCGGTGAGCGGCGGTTCAGCGAGCGGGGGCTCGGTGAGCGGCGGTTCAGCGGGCGGGGGTTCGGTGAGCGGCGGTTCAGCGGGCGGGGGTTCGGCGAGCGGTGGCGTACCAGTCGAGGCAGTCCCGGTTGTCGGGCAGCAGGCCGGCGGCCAGCGCCTCCTTCAACGTCGGGGCGGCGGCGTCCTTGTCCGACAGGGTCAGCTCCTCGACCGGCGACGGCCAGTCGATGCCGATGTCCGGGTCGAGCGGGTGGACGCCGTGCTCCCGGGTGGGCGCGTACGGCTGCGAGCACAGGTAGACGATGGTCGCCTGCTCGCTGAGCGCGAGGAAGGCGTGGCCGAGCCCCTCGGCGATGAACAGGCCCCGCCTGGACTCGTCGTCCAGGGTGACCGCCTCCCATCGGCCGAACGTCGGCGAGCCGACCCGGATGTCCACCACGACGTCGAGGATCGACCCCGCGACGCAGGTGACGTACTTGGCCTGTCCGGGAGGGACGTCGGCGAAGTGGACGCCGCGCAGGGTGCCCCGCCTGGAGACCGAGCAGTTGACCTGGGCGACCTCCAGCCCGCGGCCGGCCGCGGCACGCAGGTCGGCCGCGCGGTACGCCTCGAGGAACGCGCCCCGCGAGTCGCCATGGATGTGAGGGGTGTGGCACCAGGCTCCGTCGATGCTCAGGCGATCCATGACCGAAGCATGACACAGCCGAGACGGCTGATCCCGATCTTGCGGGTTTCTCCTGGTCCTGACGATTGTGCCGCCGACGGCGGCGAAGGAGCGAAATGATGGCAACCTGCCGGCTGTGCGGCTCGACCGACCTGATGGGGGTCGTCGACCTCGGCGCCACGCCCCCGTGCGAGCGCTTCCTGACGGCCGATCAGCTCGATGAGCCGGAGCCCACCTACCCGCTGCACCTGCGCGTGTGCACCGACTGCCGGCTGGCGCAGATCCCGCCGTTGATCACCCCGGAGGAGACCTTCACCGAGTACGCGTACTTCTCCTCCTACTCGACGTCCTGGGTGGAGCACGCGCGGAGGTTCGTCGCCGACCGGGATCTGCGACCGGGCTCTTTCGTGGTGGAGGTGGCCAGCAACGACGGCTACCTGCTGCGGCACGTCGTCGACCGCGGGGTGCGCTGCCTGGGCATCGAGCCGTCGGCGAACGTCGGGCAGGTCGCCAGGGACCGGGGCGTGCCCACGATCACCGAGTTCCTCACCCTGGAGGTCGGCGCGGCCGTACGCGCCGAGCACGGGCCCGCCGATCTCGTCGTGGCCAACAACGTCTACGCCCACATCCCCGACGTGATCGGGTTCACCGAGGGGCTGCGCGCACTGGTCGCCGACGACGGCCTGGTCTCCATCGAGGTGCAGCACCTGCTCTCGCTCATCGAGCTCAACCAGTACGACACGATCTACCACGAGCATTTCCAGTACTACACGGTCGCCTCGGCGCAGCGGGCGCTGGCGAGCGGCGGCCTCACGCTGGTGGACGTGGAACTGCTGCCCACACACGGCGGCTCGATCCGGCTGTGGGCGAGCCCCGGCGGCGAACCGGGTGAGCGCGTCTCGGAGGTGCTGGCCAGGGAGAAGGCCGCGGGGCTGCACGAGGCGTCCGGCTATGAGGACTTCGCCCTGCGCGTCGCCCGGGTCCGGCGTGACCTGCTGCGGTTCCTCATCGACGCGGCGGAAGCGGGCCGGACCGTCGCGGGGTACGGCGCGCCGGGCAAGGGGAACACGCTGCTCAACCACTGCGGCATCCGGCCCGACCTGCTGCCGTACACCGTGGACCGCAACCCCTACAAGCACGGCAGGTTCACCCCCGGAACCCGGATTCCGATCCTGCCGCCGGAGCGGCTGGCCGCCGACCGGCCCGACTACGTCCTGGTCCTCCCTTGGAACCTGCGCGAGGAGCTGACCGAGCAGCTCTCCTACGTCCGTGAGTGGGGCGGCCGGTTGGTCTTCCCCATCCCCCACCTGGAGGTCGTGTGAAGGTCGTGCTGTTCTGCGGGGGGCGCGGCACGCGGATGCGCAGCGAGCTGCCCGGCGGTGACCTGCCGAAGCCCATGCAGCTCGTCGGCCCCCGGCCGCTGCTCTGGCACGTCATGCGCTACTACGCGCACTTCGGGCACAAGGACTTCCTGCTGTGCCTGGGGTACGGAGCCAACTCGATCAAGGAGTTCTTCCTCAACTACCAGGAGACCGACTCCAACGACTTCGTACTGAACGGCGGCCGTGTCGAGCCGCTGTCCACCGACATCTCCGACTGGTCGATCACGTTCGCCGACACCGGGCTCGACACCCCCATAGGCGAACGGCTGCGCCGGGTGCGGCCGCACCTCGACGGTGCGGAGATGTTCCTGGCCCACTACGCCGACGTGCTGTGCGACGTGCCGCTGTCCGACGTCATCGACCGGTTCTCCGCGGCCGACGCCGGAGCTTCGATGCTGGTGGTGCCGCCGGGCAACACCTTCCACTGCGTGGACCTGGCGGAAGGCGGGCTGGTCGGCGGGATCACCCCGATCAGCCAGATGCCGCTGTGGGTCAACGGCGGCTTCTTCGTGCTCCGCCAGGAGATCTTCGAGCACATTCCGGAGGGCGGCGACCTGGTCGCGCACGGCTGCGCCGAACTGGCCAAGCGCGGCAGGCTGCTGGCCTACCCCTACCGGGGCTACTGGCGTCCCACCGACACGGTCAACCAGCGGCTGGAGCTGGATCAGGCCTGGGCCAGGGGCGAACGGCCGTGGGCGCTGTGGGAGGCGGCGTCATGTTGACGCTGGTGCCGGAGCACTGCCGGGAGATCCTGCTCCTCGCCGCGCACTGCGACGATCTGCCGATCGGGGCGGGCGGGACGCTGCTCGAGCTCTGCCGGGCCCGCCCCGGGCTGCGGGTCACCGCGCTCGTGCTGTCCGGCGGCGGCACCGGACGGGAGGCCGAGGAGCGGGCGGCGCTGCCCGCCTTCTGCCCCAAGGCGGAGCTCGATCTGACCGTGCTCGACCTGCCGGACGGCCGGCTGCCCGGCCACTGGGAGCGGGCCAAGGCGGCCCTGGAGGACCTGCGGCGGCGGTGCGACCCCGACCTGGTGTTCGCCCCCGCGCCGCACGACGCGCATCAGGACCATCGCGGCCTGGCCCGCCTGGTGCCCACGGTCTTCCGCGATCACTTGACGCTGGGCTACGAGATCCTCAAGTGGGAGTCCGACCTGGTGCAGCCCGCCGTCTTCGTGCCGCTCACGGAGGAGACGGTGCGGGAGAAGACCGACCTGCTGCACGCGCACTACCCCTCGCAGCGCGCACGTGGCTGGTTCGACGAGGAGACGTTCCGCGGACTGGCGAGGGTACGCGGAGTGCAGTGTCAGAGCCGCTACGCGGAGGCGTTCCACGCGGCCAAGCTCGCCATCGGCGTCAGCGCCGGTGTCCACAGTCTGTTCTAGGGGAGATTTCGTTGCGCGTTCTGCTGACCGGGCACCAGGGCTATCTGGGTACGGTGCTGGCCTCGGCGCTGGCGGAGACCGGCCACGACGTCGTCGGGCTCGATTCCGGGCTTTTCGCCGACTGCGTGCTCGGTCCGGCTCCGGCCGATCCCAAGGCGTACGAGCTGGACCTGCGGGACGTGCGTCCCGAGCACCTGGCCGGGTTCGACGCGGTGATCCACCTCGCCGCGCTGTCGAACGACCCACTGGGCTCGCTGGCCCCCGAGCTGACCTACGACATCAACCACCGGGCCTCGGTACGGCTGGCCAGGCTGGCCAGGGACGCCGGGGTGGGCAGGTTCCTCTACGCGTCGACCTGCTCGGTGTACGGCGCCGCCGGGGGCGACGACCTGGTGACGGAGGACGCCCCGCTGCGGCCGGTGACGCCGTACGCCGTCTCGAAGGTCCGGGTCGAGGAGGACCTGGTCGAGTTGGCCGACGAAGACTTCAGCCCGGTGTTCCTGCGCAACGCCACCGCGTTCGGGTTCTCCCCGCGGCTGCGTGCGGACATCGTGCTGAACAACCTGGTCGGCCACGCCGTGCTCAGCGGCGTGGTGAAGGTGCTGTCCGACGGCACGCCCTGGCGGCCTCTCGTGCACGCCCGGGACATCGCGGCCGCGTTCCGGCTGGCGCTGATCGCCCCGCGCGGGGCCGTGCACCTCAGGGCGTTCAACGTGGGGACCGAGCGCAACAACGTGACCGTCGCGCAGATCGCCGCCGAGGTGGTCGGGGCGGTCCCGGGCGCCGAGCTGCTGATCACCGGGGAGACCGGGGCGGATCCGAGGTCCTACCGGGTGGACTTCTCCCGGATTCGGGCGGCGCTGCCCGGTTACGGCTGTGCCTGGTCGGTGGCGGACGGCGCGAGCGAGCTGGTGGCCGCCTACCGCCGGTACGGGCTCACCCGGGAGGATTTCGACACGAGGTTCACCCGCCTGGCCCGGCTGTCCGGCAGACGCGCGGCGGGGACCCTCGACGAGAGCCTGCGGCCGTGACCGGGTGGGAGATGCACGCCCTGGTGGAGCGGCTCTACCCGCTGTGCCGGAGCATCACCGGTGACGGTGTGCGCCGCACCCTGGAGATCCTCGGCGAGCTGATCCCGCTGGAGATCCACGAGGTGCCGACGGGGACCCGGGTTCTCGACTGGGTCGTGCCGAAGGAGTGGAACATCCGCGACGCCTACATCAAGGACGCCACGGGCAGGCGGGTGGTCGACTTCGCCGAGTCCAACCTGCACGTGGTCGGGTCCAGCGTGCCGGTGTCCGCCACGATGACCCTCGAAGAGCTCCGCCCGCACCTGCACACGCTGCCCGAGCAGCCCGGCCTGATCCCGTACCGGACCGGCTACTACGCGGAGACCTGGGGGTTCTGCCTCCGGCACGAGACGCTGGAGTCGCTCGGGCCCGGGCCGTACGAGGTGCGCGTCGACTCGACGCTCGAGGACGGTCACCTGACGTACGGCGAGTGCGTCCTGCCGGGACGCGAGACCGACGAGGTGCTCGTCTCCTGCCACGTGTGCCATCCCTCGCTGGCGAACGACAACCTGGCCGGCATCGCGGTCGCGATCGGGCTCGTCCGGAAGCTGGCGCGGACGAATCCGCGGTACACCTACCGGTTTCTGTTCGCCCCGGGCACCATCGGGGCGATCACCTGGCTCGCCCGCAACCGCGACCGGGTCGAACGGATAAGCCACGGGTTCACCCTCGCCTGCGCCGGGGACGCGGGCGCGCTCACCTACAAGAAGAGCCGGCGCGGCGACGCGAAGATCGACCAGGCCATGCGGTACGTGCTGCGTTCGTCAGGACGTCCGCATCGGGTGCTGGAGTTCTCGCCGTACGGCTACGACGAGCGTCAGTTCTGCTCGCCGGGATTCGACCTGGGGGTCGGCTCGCTCACCCGGACCCCGTACGGCGCCTACCCCGAATATCACACCTCGGCCGACGATCCCGGCTTCGTGTCGCCCGAGGCGATGGCGGACACGCTGGAAACCTGCTGGGCGGCGCTGAACGTGCTGGAACGCGACCGCCGATACCTGAACCTCAGCCCCTACGGCGAGCCGCAGCTGGGCAGGCGCGGACTGTACGGCTCGCTGGGCGGCCGCAGCGACACCAGAGACGACCAGATGGCGATGCTCTGGGTGCTGAACCTCTCCGACGGAGAGCACGACTTGCTGGAGATAGCGGGACGATCCGGGCTCCCGTTCGACCTCGTGGCGGACGCGGCGGATGCCCTCGTGGACGCGGAACTGCTCAAGGAGCTATAGATGACGCAATTAGCCGCCCCGGCGCTCAACCTGCGTGTCGGTGAGCTCGTGGAGGTCCGCAGCGAGGAGGAGATCCTCGCGACCCTGGACGACAAGGGCGAGTTGGACAACCTGCCCTTCATGCCGGAGATGCTGCGCATGTGCGGGCAGCGGTTCAGGGTGCACAAGGTCGCGCACAAGCTGTGCGACACGATCACCGGCAGCGGCATGCGGCGCATGGACCGCGCCGTCCATCTGGCCGGGGCGCGGTGCGACGGGTCGGCACACGGCGGATGCCAGACCGCCTGCTCGCTGTACTGGAAGGAGGCCTGGCTCAAACGGGTGGAGCCTGGAACCCCGGAGGCCGAGGCCGCAGCGGTCGGCGGGGCTCGGACATCCCGGCCGCTCCTGCCCCTGCTCGAGGTCAACAGCAGGAGGGAACCCGGCCCGGACGGCGAGGAGCGCTTCTCCTGCCAGGCCACGGAGCTCCTGCGCGCCGCGCCGGTCTGCCTGCCGCTGAAGGACCTGGGGCAGTACGTCATGGACGTGCGCAGCGGCAACGCCGGGGTCTTCGCGGTGCTGCGTGCGTTCCTCGTCGGAGTGTTCAACCGCTACCAGAGCGCCAGCAAGCGGATCCTCCCGCGGTGGCTGTGGATCCGCGGCGGGTCGCGCTGGGGGTGGCTCAAGGGCCGCGCCGGCGCCAGGACCCCGGTCGCGGATCTCGGACTGCGGCCGGGCGAACTCGTCCGGATCAAGTCCAAGGAGGAGATCCTCAAGACCCTCAACGACGACCTGCTCAACCGCGGGATGGGGTTCGAGGAGGAGATGAGCCGCTACTGCGGCCGGACGGCCCGGGTGCGGGCCAGAGTCGACCGATGCCTCGACGAGAAGACCGGGCGGATGCTGCGGATGAAGACCGCGTGCATCATCCTCGACGACATCGTCTGCGCGGGCGTCTACAACGTGAGCTGCCCTCGGGAGTTCGTGCCGTTCTGGCGGGAGATCTGGCTTGAGCGCGTCGAAGAGACGCGGCCCGCATGAGCCGTACCCCCGAGCAGGAGCAGGATCGTTCCCCGGAGCAGGAGCGGCCGGACGCGGAGCGGGAGGGCGGGGCGGGGCAGGCGGAGGTGGTGGGCTCCATCGGCCGTAAGGCCGGACGGGGTCTCGGGTGGAGCCTGCTGGGCACGCTGGCCACCAAGATCGGGTCATTCGCCATGGGCCTGGTGCTCGCCCGCCTGCTCGCGCCGGAGGACTTCGGCCTGTACGCGATCGCGCTGGCCGCGACCCAGTTCGTCATGCACATCAACGACGCCGGCATCATCGCGGCGACCGTGCAGTGGCGGGGGAAGCTGGAGGACATGGCGCCGACCGCGGCGGTGCTGGCCGTCTCGTTCAGCGCCGCCGTCTACGGCGTCTTCTGGGTGATCGCGCCGTCCTTCGCCCGCCTGGCGGGCAACGAGGCGGCGACCCCGGTGGTGCGCCTGCTCACCGCGATCATCCTGGTCGACGGGGTGACCGCGGTCCGCAGCGCGGCCCTGCTGCGCAGGTTCGAGCAGGACAGGCTGACGAAGGCCATCGTGGTGGGCTTCGTGGCGAACGCCGCCCTGGCCATTCCGCTGGCCGCCGGCGGCGCCGGAGCGTACAGCTTCGCCGTCGGGCAGGTCGCCGCTTCGGTGGTCACCGGGGTGCTGGTGTTCCTGTCGGCCAGGTTGCCGGTCCGTCTCGCGATGGACCGTGAGATCGCGGGCAGGCTCCTGCGGTTCGGCCTGCCCCTGGCGGGGAGCCTCGGCATCGAGTCCGTGCTGGTCAACGCGGACTACGTCATCGTGGGCGACGCACTCGGCCCGGTCGCCCTCGGCTACTACCTGATCGCGTTCAACGTGTCGAGTTGGGTGCCCGGTCTCGTCGGCACCGCCGTCCGCTACGTTTCGGTCGCGGGTTTCTCCCGGCTGGCCGAGAACGATCCGGAGTCGCTGGAGTTGGGCGTGCGCCGCTCCGTCCCGCTGCTGCTCGCGGCGGTGCTGCCGGCGGCCGTGCTCATGTGCACGCTCGCGCATCAGATGGTGGTCTTCCTGTACGGCCAGAAGTGGGCCCCCGCGGCCGACGTGCTGCGCTTCCTCGCGGTGCTGATGGTGGTCCGGATGTTCACGTCCTTCGCCTTCGACATCCTCACCTCGGTCGGCGCCACCAAGTGGACGGTCTGGGTGAATCTGGGCTGGGTCGCGGTGCTGGTGCCCGCGCTGCTCGTGGGGACTCATCTGGATGGAATCCGCGGCACCGCGATCGGGCACTCCGTGGTCGCGCTGCTCGTCGCGCTCCCGCTCGCGGCGTTGGCGCTGCACAGGTCCGGTGTCCGGCTGCGCCCGATGCTGCCCGGGCTGGTGCGGCCACTGGGCGGTGCCGTACTCGCGACCCTGGTCGTCGTCGCGATCGCCACCGCGATGGCACCGCTGACCGGTGGTCTCCCTGTGGTCGAGTTGTCGGTGGCCGGCGGAGCCGGCCTGCTGGTCTACGCACTCGTCGTCGTGCCCGCGAGCCTGCTCAAGAAGCTGGGCGCCCGGGTGGTCCAGCTCATCTGAAAGGAACGAACATGCCGGGTGGCGACGTCCTCGTGTCCATCGGGCTCCCGGTGCGCAACGGCGCCGGGCGGCTGGAGCATGTGATCGAATCGGTGCTCGCCCAGGACTACGAGCGCATCGAACTCGTCATCTCCGACAACGCCTCCACCGACGACACCGAGGACCTGTGCCGGGAACTGGCGAGGTCGGACGGCCGGATCCGCTATCACAGGCAGGCGGAGAACGTCGGGTTGCTCGCCAACTTCATCACCACCATGCGTCTCGCGAACGGGGAGCTGTTCCGCTGGGTCGGAGACGACGACCGGCTCGCCCCGCACTGCGTGTCCCGGGCGGTCCGGGCGTTCGCGGCGGACGAGCGGCTGGTGCTCGTGACCTCCCAGATCGCCTACACCGGGCCGGACGGGGTGACCGAGACCGCCGAATACGACGGCACCGGCCTGACCTCCGACGATCCGGTGGAACGGTTCACCGAGATGCTGCGGCTGCTCAACGAGAGTCACCTGCTCATCGATCCCCTGTACGGCATGGTCCGGCGCGACCGGGTGGCCGCCATCGCACGGCGGAACATGCTCCGGGAGGACGAGGTGTTCGCGACGAAGCTGGCGCTGGCCGGTCCGTGGGCGCATGTGCCCGAGGTGCTCGGTCACCGCAACTGGAAGCACGAGAGGCTGCCGGTGATCGCCCGGCGCCTCGGCGTCCCGTCATGGCAGGCGCATTTCGCCACCACGCTCCAGTGCGCCGAAATGCTGCGCTGGCTGGACACCGCGCGGCTCACCGCGGCGCAGCTTCGCCGGGCCCGGGGCGCGGTGTACCGGTGGTACGCCCGCCGTCAGCGGCAGACGATCGCACATCGCGGCCGTAAGGTCGTCCGGCTCACGGCCGCTGTGCTCCGTCCTCGGCCGGTGGCCGGACGCTGACCGGTGGCCGGGCGTCGGCCGGAGCCCTCTCGTCCGATCGGCCGGTCCACCGGGACACCCGGCCTTTCGCCGCCGTGCGGAGGGCGGACCAGCTCCGGTGTCGCTGGAACGGCAGCTCAAGCACGGCGGCGAACAGCCAGGCGAAGAGCAGGCTCGCGGGTACGGCCACGGCCGCCGTGACGAGGAACCCGGCCAGGCCGGGGCCGACCCGCGGGGCCACCACCATCGTGCTCAGCACGACCACGATCGGAGCGTGGGTCAGATAAAGGCTGTAGGAGAACCTCCCCAGCGTGCGGATCGGGGCCGCGTCGAGCATCCGGACGAGGCCCGCCGGCCGGCGCGTGGCCACCGAGACCAGGGCCAGACCCGCTGCGGGCCCGATCGCCAGATCGATCCAGAAGAAGTGCTCCACGGTCCAGACCGATCCGTTCACGACGATGAGCACGACCACCGGGACGGCCGCCGCCACCGCGAGCACCGCCGGCCACGGCCGGGCGGATTGCTCCGGCCGGGTCACCACCCCGGCCGCGACGACACCGAGGGCGAACAGCACGGCGAACTGCGGCGTCAGCCGCATCAGCGCGGCCACGGCGGGCACCGTCGGCGACAGCAGCCCGATCATCGCGACCAGCGCCGTCACGGTGCCGAGCAGCACCGGCGCGCCCAGCCGCCGCAACATCAAGATCATGATTGGGAAGACCAGGTAGAGCTGGGCCTCCACCGCGATGGACCAGAACGCGCCGTTCGGACTGGGAGACCCGGCGATGTCCTGCAGCAGCAGGCCGTACAGCACCACCGACCTGAGGGTGGGCACCCCCTCGCCCGGCTGCGGAACCAGCGTCCACGCAACGGCCAGGCTGAACGCCAACGCTCCCCAGTAGGGCGGCAGGATGCGCCACGCCCGGCGGACCGCGAACCGGCGCAGCCCGCCGACCCGCCAGCCGGAGCGTGCGGGGGAGACGGCCAGGGAGAAGCCCGACAACACGATGAAGATGACGACGGCGAAATGCCCGTAGAGCAGCCAGCTCAGCCATCCCGGCCCGGTGTCGTACGGAAATCCGGGAAACGACGTCAGCCGGCAGTGATGCAGCACGACGAACAAGGCCGCGAGCCCGCGGATGCCGTCCAATCCCGCCAGCCGTCCTTGGGCGACGGAGCGCTCTGTTCGATTCACTCTGGATTATCGTCGCGAGAGCACGGGTCGTTATTGGAGCGGATGAAAATCAAAACGTCAATCCCTGAACGACTGGAATGTGCTTTCGCTCGGGAGTCGTTCGTACGGCGATCGACCGCGATTCGGGGCGGCCGCAATTATCCATTCGGTCCTGACGATTCCGAGACCATCGCCCGATTTAAGTTCATGTTAGTATTATTAATATAATGTCCGCCTTGCCCGATTATGGGGCTATGTTGGCTGGGATCCGGATGGAACTCCTGGTCAAGGCGTAACGTCTTCGTTCGAGTCCTCGATGAACGAGCGCCGCTCCTCGCCGGGGTCGGTGCGGTGTTCGGGGTTTGGGTAAGGGTGAGCATGAATTTCTGGAGAACCGTTTTCCGACTCCTGCGGTGCCGGTTCGTCGGTCCTCCTGTCGTGCTGCTGTCCCTCGCCCTGGCCCTGGCGGCCTATTTTCTCGTGCCGGTGAGGTACACATCCGCCACCTCGCTGGTGCTGACCGCTCCGCCGACGGGTGGCATGTCGCCAGTGGATCGTGCCAAACCCGTCCAACTCTCCAATCCTCTGCTTCAGCCCAATGACGGGCTGCGCATCGTCGCCAGCATCCTCATCCTGAGGATGAGCAACGAGGGCGAGCGGAAGCGACTGGGAGTCGGACCGGACAGCCCCACGGAACTGACCGTGGACGATGGCCGTTCCAACCCCGATCTGCTCGGCATCACCTCGACCGGCCCATTCGTCTGCATAGGGATCGACGGCCCCTCCGCGGCCGAAACGCGAAAACTCCAGGTAGCGGTGGAGAAACGCATTCGCGAGCAGTTGGTCGACTACCAGAAGGCGCTCGGTGCTCCGCCGAGCACATTCATCGCGATCAGTCAGGTGTCCTCCATCGGGCCGGACGCCGAGAGCGGAGCACGGTGGAAGATCGCGGCCGCGGTGTTGATGGCGGGGATCGGCCTGGGCCTGGCCGGCGCCTACGGGCTGTCCGTCCGCCGGGCGGCCCGTCGTGCGGCCGGCGAGGCCTCCGGCCCCCAGACGGACCCGGTGCCGGAAGGCCAGGAAGAGGGTGCGT
>BCRI01000097.1 GCA_001552515.1 Sphaerimonospora mesophila NBRC 14179 = JCM 3151 | reverse complement strand
TGCCCCACGCCTCGGGCCCGTCGAACGGCGGACCGAGCGGCACGTTGGCGACCAGCCGCATGTTCGCGCTGTGCCTGATCTCGTCCTGCCCCAGAGACGCCGACGGCGACTGGGCGGAGGGCCGGGCAGATGGTGGGGGAGACTGCGGCTCGGTCGTGGTGCAGGCGGTGACCATGAGGAGGAGTCCGGCCAGCGCGGCCAGCGGCCTCACTCGTCTCATCACGCGCCCCCAGGGTGGAAGAACTGATCCACTAGGGACGCTATGCCGCCGAGGCGGCCGGTGCGGGGGAGTTTCGTAACGGTTTGGGCCCGGGGGCGCGGGCTACGAGCTCCAGAGCATGTTGCCGAGTTCCTCGTCGAGATCCATGAAGTCGGTCTCGCGCCCGGCCGGGACCAGCTCGTAGGTGCGGTGCAGGAACTGGGTCAGCGGGGCGAGCGGCACCTCGAACAGGGCCTGCCCGAAGGGGGAGGTCAGGCTGATGTGCAGCGAGCGCTCACCCTCTGAGCGGGCCGGCCAGACCTGGACGTCCCCGTCTCCCACCCGCCGCACGATGCCCACCGTCAGCAGCTCACGGGCGAAGATCCACTCGACCGGCTCGTCGTTCCCGACATGGAACGCCATCCGGATGGCGTACGGATCATCCGCCGTGTAGCTCAGCCCGGCGAGCAGCGGGACGGTCGTGCGGTCGGGGACGACAAGCCGAAGGCCCAGCTCGGCAGAGACGGTGGTGCTGTTCATCGTCAGCCAAACCTCTTCGTCGTCGGGTCCCCTGACAGGGGCTCTCTCGCTGCTAGGACGGGGCTTCGTCCGCTTCTCGTGCTACGAGGCGAACGAAGAGACCCGTAGGAAAGATTCCGCCTCCAGGCCCTTCTGTAACGCACATCACAGCTTGACATTCGGTCATCTACCTGCTCAAACATCGCTAACAGGCACAATCTTGCCCCTGCTTTGCGCGTCGGTTGGCCCTCCCTGCATCGTAGGTGGTGCGTATCGGTCGAGCGCGGAGTATCACGATGCTATGCCACCAGACCGTCAGGCCGGGGACGGTCCGGAGAACTCCGCCGAGGAGGGGGTGACCCTTTTTTTCGCCAGCACCCCCGGCGGTGCGGTATGGTTTTCCCGTCGGCACCACGGGGTGCCGGTGGTCCCGGGCGATTAGCTCAGCGGGAGAGCGCTTCGTTCACACCGAAGAGGTCACTGGTTCGATCCCAGTATCGCCCACCACGAGAAACACCAGGTCAGAGCCCGGATCCGCTACCAAGCGGCCGGGCTTTTTTCTTGTCCGTGCGCTGCTCGTGCGTCGGACTTCGCCGACCACGCCGCACGCACCGCATGATGCGCGTCCGGCGCCAGATGGCGTACCTCCGACTCGTCCGATGGTCCTCGTGCCCGAGCGGGTCCTGCACGACGTACGGCGACACCCCGGCCTGCACCGGCCACGAGGCCGCGGTATGTCGCATCACATGCGGCGAGTGCCGGGGGATCGCATGCGAGGGGTACTCGCAGAACATGTCCCCGCACGTCCCCGCCGGGACCGGCTGCACCTCTGGCGAGTCGATTGCGACGAGCCGGGGGCGTCGATGTGCCGCGAGACCGTGGGGTCGGAGGCGACGAGGCCGAACGGTTCCGGCTGAGAACGCGGTATCGCGATGCCGGCTAGGCAGTCCCGCCCCGTTACCGCCGTCCTGCTCTTTTCGCACGCTTGGCCTGAGAGGGCTGCCAAAGGGCTTGGAAGGTGCCGTCCGGGTCGTAGCGGTTCCATACTTGTCTGACACGGTCGCCGGTCGCGTCTGGGTAGATGCGCTTGAAGGCGCTCTCGTCCGGGCGGCTCTCGAAGCCGATATACGCACCGTCGACCCGGTCGGCCAACGGCTGCCAGGCCGCGTCCAACTGCGCACCGCTCCGCGGCGGGAACATCGTGCCGATCACCAGGACGCCATGGTGCCGGTGCGCGTACGCGGTAGCGTCCGCCGGCATGTCGTTGACCGCCCCGCCCAGGGAGCGCATCTGGATCAACGGCTGATGCGGCCCGGTCGCGACTGCCATGATCGCCGCCGCGTCGTCGTCGGTCATCGCCGTCAGCAGGCCATTGGTGGTCGTGACGGGTTGCTGGCCGACGTTCGGATGTAGGTGCGCCGTGGACACCAGGGCAGGGTACGGGGCGAGTTGCGCATGCTCGTCGAGAACTTCGGCGATCGTGAGCAGCGGCTCGACCGCCGTGCGTAACCGTCGCTCGCTCGCTCCGGCGACCACGGCGGTGATGGAAGCGACCGAAGAGTGGCCGTGCGGCAGGAGGGTGACGGCGGTAGACAGCTCGCGCGGAGCGGAGGCCATGTAGTCGGCCCATTGCCGCAGGGCGCGGCCGTTCCGGTCGAGGCGTACGGCGATCTGCGCGAATCCCACGTCGCGCAGGTCGAGCGCCTCGATTTCGAAGGCCACCACGATGCCGACTCCGGCGCCGGCGCCGCGCACGGCCCACAGTAGTTCGGGTTCGTGTTCGGCGTCGGCGCGCACGACGGTTCCGTCGGCTAGGACGACCTCGGCCGCGCGGATGTGATCGATGGTCAGCCCGTAGTGGCGGACCAGCCAACCGACGCCTCCTCCGGTCGCCAAGCCGCCGACGCCGACGTTGCCGTGGTCGCCGGAGCTGATCACCAGCCCGTACGGCGCGAGCGCCTGCGCAACCTGCGCCCAGCGGGCACCCGACTCCACCCGGACGATCCGCGCCTTCCGGTCGATCACTTCGACCCGGTTCATGGCCGACAGGTCGATGACCACGCCGTCGTTGTTGGACGAACGACCGGACAGGCCATGCCCTCCGCTCCGCACGGATAAGGGCAGGTCCCGCTCGCGGGCGTAGTGCAGTGCGGCGACGACCTGCGCGGTGTTCTCGGGAAGCAGCACGGCGGCGGGGCCGGCCACGGTCGTGTACGTGGAGCGCAGCAGACGGTACCGGCCGTCTCCGGGGAACACGATCTTGTCATTCAGCTCGGGCGGGGCCGGGGACGGCTTGATCGTCATCGCTGTCCTCGGATCTGGCCGACCTGCTCGCGGACCGCCGGGACGACCTCGGCGGCGAACACCTCGAACTGGGCGTGGTGGTCGGTCACCGGCCAGAAGATGAACGTGTCGAACCCCAGCTCGATCGCCCACTCGGTGAGTGTTTCCGTCCATACGCGCACGTCGCCGATCAGCCCCTGACCGCCGCGGAAGCGACCGATCGCGCCGATCACGTTGTAGATCCGTCGGATCAGGGCCGGGTCGCGGCCCGCTTCCCGTGCGGCGTCGTCGATGATCTTCTGCTTGGCGGGGACCTCGTCCGGCGAGACGTAGATGTTGAGGGGTGAGATCCAGCCGTCACTGGAGCGGCCGGTGACGGCGAGCATCCTGGACTTCTGGGCGCCGAGCCACAGCGGGATGGGAGCGGGCGGCACGGGACCTGCCGAGTAGCCCTCGATCGCATGGTGGTCGCTGCGCAGGCGCACACCGCCGCCGGCCAGCGCCGCACGCATCACCTGCAGGGACTCTTCGGTGTAGGCGACCATCTCGCCGGGGCTGCGCCGTCCGCCGCCCATGCCGGCGATGGCGTCGGTGAACGTCCCGCCGCCGACCCCGAGGACGAGGCGGCCCTCGGCCAGCACTCCGAGCGAGGCCGCGGCCTTGGCCAGCATGGTCGGTGGACGCAGCTGCAGATCGAGGACGTCGGTGAGGAACGAGATGCGCCTCGTCTCCGCTGTCAGCCGGGTGATGAGGGTCCAGGTGTCGAGGTGCCCGGGTTGGTAGGCGTGGTCTTGGACGGCCAGGTAGTCCAGCCCGCCCTCGTCGGCGCTCTTCGCCAGCCGCGTGGTCTGGTCGAGCCGGTCCGCGCCGGGGTCGAGAGCCAGCCCGAAAGTGAGGGATTTTCCGTAGTCGGTCACGGAATTCATGGTCCGTATCGGTGCTCCGATGGTCAAACTTGAGATTAGCTACTAATATTAGGTAAGTGACTATCGAAACCGCACCCGGCACCCGTCCTGGCAGCCAGCCCATCCATGAACCGGGCTGCCGCAGCTTCCAGAACACCGTTGAGCTCGTGGGCCGTCGGTGGACCAGCGCGATCCTGCTCGCCGGCAAACGCGGCGCCCGCCGGTTCGGCGAGTACCGTCAGGCGGTGCAGGGCATCTCCGATCGGCTGCTCGCCCAGCGGCTGAAGGAGCTCGAAGCCGAGGGCCTGATCTCACGTACCGTGATCCCCACCACACCGGTACAGATCCGCTACGCCCTGTCCGCGGATGGGGAAGAGTTGATGTCCATCCTGCAGCCCTTGGTGGACTGGAGCCACCGGCGCTGCGGGCCCGCCGAGAGCGGATCCGCCGACCCTGCTTGACCGAGCCATGAGGGTGGGCTGGGCACGCGGCCAGGACGCCGGTCTGCGGACGATCTGGATCGACCGGGGGGACATGGCCGGATCAGAAGCACGAGGCGGACCACGTCGTCACGGACGTGCTCCAGCCACGAGGCCGCGGTATGTCGCATCACGTGCGACGACGACCTCTCGGTACCGCCGCGTCTTCGATGACGTTGACGCCGGCCGCGTGCCGGGTCTGATCGACGAATCCGACTGACGAGCGGCGATGAGTTTCCGCGGTTCCGGCGGTCCTATCCACATGGCTGCCTCCGCGACCTTCTTCGCCGTCGGTGCGCCGGTGACGCGTGCGGACATCCCTGTCCTGTGCGCCGACCTTGCCGAGCTGGTGCGCGGCCGCGGCGGCGGTGTCGTGGTCTGCGACGTGGCCGGCGTGGTCCGTCCCGACGTGGTGACGGTCGAGGCACTGGCCCGGTTGCGCTTGACCGCCCGGCGGCACGGCTGGAGTTTGGTGGTCACCGGGGCCGGCCCGGACCTGCTCGAACTTGTGCGCCTGCTCGGATTGACCGACGGGTTACTCCAGGCGGGCCGGCAGGTTGAACAGCGGGAAGAGGCGGGTGGTGTCGAGGAAGTTGTTGACGGCCGCGATTCGCCCCGCTGAGATCTCCAGCACGATCAGCGCCCACGGGTCGTGGCCGGAGCCACTGAGGCCGGGCCGGTACTGCCCGAACGCCGGCATGCCGTTGGCCGCCACCGGCACCAGGCGCGAGCCGCGGCAGCCGCTGCCCGTGCCGGCCATCCAGGCGGTGATGTCGTCGTGGCCGCGCAGCCACAGCGGCAGCGGCGGCATCGACAGCGTCGCGTCCTCATGCAGCAGCGTCGTCAGCGCTTCAAGATCGTAGTCTTCGAACGCTTTCACATAACGTGTCAGCAGCGCCTTCTGCCCGTCGTCCAACGGCCGGTGAACCTCGGCGGTGGTGTCGGCGGCGGCGATGGTGGCCCGGGCTCGTTGGAGGGCGCTGTTGACGCTGGGCACCGAGGTATCGAGCAGGTCGGCCACCTCCTGGGCCGACCAGGCCAGCACCTCCCGCAGGATCAGCACCGCCCGCTGCCGCGGCGGCAGGTGCTGCAGCGCGGCGACGAACGCCAGCCGGATCGACTCGCGTTCGGTGACCACGTTGGCCGGATCGGCGGCCTCGGGCAGCACCCGGCCGTCCGGCACCGGGCCCACCCAGATCTGGTCGGGGCGCGGCTCGCCCGGGTCGGTGGCGCGGCCGGACCCGGCCGGGCCGAGATCCATGGGCCGGACCCGCCGTTGAGCGCCGGCGAGCAGATTCAGGCAGACGTTCGTCGCGATGCGGTACAGCCAGGACCGCAGCGCCGAGCGCCCTTCGAACCGGTCGAAACCGCGCCAGGCGCGGACCAGGGTGTCCTGCACGGCGTCTTCGGCCTCGAAGGGGGACCCCAACATCCGGTAGCAGTAGCCGGTCAGCTCAGACCGGTACGCCTCCAACTGCGACTCTATCGGTGCGCCGGCCGCCACATCGTTCACCCTGACGAACCTAGCGGAGCATCCTGCAGCGGGCGACGAATATTTTCCGGAGGCGAAGCGGCGGCCGGCCTACCCCGGCATCGGGCCGGGGGCGATCACGCCTGCAGGGCAGGCACCATGCCGCCCCCGGCCGCGCGGGTGCTCACGACGCGGATGCCTGCGCCGCCCGCCTGCGCCAGAGCGCGCCGAAAAGTCGTCCAGCCGGCAGCGATGAGTTTCCGGTGCCCGCCCGGTCTACACCCACATCAAGTCGAACGGAAAGGCACAAGGAGTCATCATGACCACCACGGAGTGGACCGCTGAAAGCGCCGGCTCGGGTCAGTACGCCGACGTCAACGGAATCAACCTGTACTACGAGACGTACGGGGCGGGACGCCCGATGATCCTGTTGCACGGAGGCCTTGGCTCGGGTGAGATGTTCGGGCCGATCCTTCCCACCCTGGCCGACCACCACCAGGTCATCGCTGTCGACCTACAGGGGCACGGCCGGACCGGCGACATCGACCGACCGCTGGACGTCCGGCTGATGGCCGACGACATCGCCGCGCTGATCGACCACCTCGGCCTGCGGAAGCCGGACGTGGTCGGCTACTCCCTCGGTGGCGGGGTGGCGCTCCAGGTCGCGATCAAGTACCCGGAGAAGGTGGGTCGCCTGGTCACGGCGTCGGCGAACATCAGCCGCGACGCCGTCTACCCGGAGATGCTCCAGCAGCAGGGCCAGATGGGCGGGGCGGCCGCGGAATTCATGAAGGACACTCCGATGTACCAGCTCTACCAGCGGGTGGCGCCCCGTCCCGAGGACTTCCCGAAGCTGCTCGACAAGATCGGCGAGGCGCTGGCGAAAGACTTCGACTTCTCCGAAGAAGTGCGCGGCCTACAGGTGCCGACGCTCGTGGTCGCCGCCGATGCCGACATGGCCCCGCCGAGCCACTACGTCGAGGTCTTCAAGCTCCTCGACGGCGGTCTGCGCGACGGTGGCTGGATGGGCGAGACCCGGCCGAAGGGCGGTCACGCACTGGCGATCCTGCCCGGTCTCACGCATTACGACATCTTCCTGTCCCCGATCTTCGCGGCAGTCACCCTCGCCTTCCTCGACCAGGAGAACTGAGCCGGTTCGCCCTGCCCGGCGGCCGTTCGGATCGGCCGTCGGGCGGCCCGCCGTCCACCCGCGGCCCAGCGAGCGCTCCGCAGCAGCGCGAGAAGGCCCGCCTACGCAAGGAGGAGGCCCACCACCGCACCGCGTCGGCCAGACTCCTGCAGAGGGGCGACCACCGTCCACTTGCCCGCGCCAGCCGTACGGCGGGACGCCCGCCCCGCCCCGAGCGGGGAGGAGCGGGCGTCTCGTCAGCTCACCCGGTGCCGTGTGGACCTGGCGGGCAAGTTCCCTCGTTCACCTGCTGGTGCTGGGCAGCTGTCAGGCCTCCATCAGGTCGTTGACGGCGCGATAGGCCTGGTCGATGGCGCCATGGGTGTACGCGAACGCCCCGGCGTCGGAGTTGGCGATGGCGATGTGGCCGAAACGCCTGCGTGCGATGGCGTACGGCTGCTGCTCCTCGGGCAGGAAGACCGCCGGGTCGTCGAGGGAGTTGTACTCATAGGTGTAGCCGTGGGCCCACCGGTTCACGGTGATCGCGGTGATGTCGCGTGCCGGGTCGAATCCGCCCGCGCCGAGGGCACGGGCCATCACGTCGCGGATCTCTCGTTCGAAGGTCTCGAACGGTGTCCTGATGAGCTCGCCCCGGCCGGCGCGGTGCTGGGCGCGGCACGGCAGCCCCGGCTTGTTCGGCGTCTTGGACAATGTCACGATGTTCGGCTGGGCGGGATCGCGGGGCGACTCGTACGCTCCGATGCGGCTGGCCGAGTTGAGCCCGAAACTGTTCCAGTACATGCTCGGGGTCGTCACACGCGAGACGCCCAGGTTGACGAACGGCTGCCAGGTGCGGACGGCCACCCGGGCGTACAGCAGTGGCACCTTGGCGCCGTATCGCATCGCCTGAACCTGCTCGGCGGGCAGCCCGTCCACGATGTAGGAGGCCACCGAGTTCCAGCAGGCCATCACCGCATGTCGGGCCTGGACACGGTAGCTCTTGCCGTCCCGGGAGTAGACGACCGTCACGCTGCGCGAGCCGCCGGGAGATCCCGTGTGCCGGACACTGACCGCCGTGCTACGCAGACGGATGCGGATGCGTTCGTTCGGCGCGTCCAGCTGCCCGTATTTGGCCTTTGCTGTAGTGATGCGCTCCATGTCCATGTCGCCGTCGAAGACCTTCCGTACCAGCTGGCTGACCAGCAGGCGCGCCACTGTCGCATTCCCCTCGGGGAAGGCGTAGTAGGCCTCGTCGGTGGCCTCCAGCCCCATCCGCGGCGTACGGCCGATTCCCGGGAACGGGGTCGGGGCGAGCTTGAGGCCGGCGAACCCGGGCTGGCCGACGGCCCACGCGTCACCCGCGGCCACGGCGTCGACGTTCACGCCCCACAGGCCGTTGGTGCCACGCGCGAGGAACTCGATGGCCTCGTCGCCCACGCCGACGTGCTCCCGCAGGTAGCGCTCGTAGCTGATGCGGGCCAGCAACTCCTTCTTCTGCGCGTCGTCCAGCCCGGGCAGGTAGTCGTCCTGGCCGGTGTGGACGCGGACGATGTCGCTTCTGCCCTTGTCGGAGAACGGCAGACGGGCGGCGAAGGACGTCCACGACTCCCCGGTGTCACGGATCACGAGCAGGTCGGCGCCGTACCGCTCGCTGTTGAAGAAATATCCCGATTTCAGCCCGAGTGAGGAGTAGAATCCGGTATCCATGACGTGAGCGAGGCGATCCAGGTTGATGCCGATGTCCTGGAGCAGTCCCAGCGCCTGGGTACTGAACGTGCTCGGGCTGTCGATGTTGACCGTCCCGCCGTTGGACAGCATGACCCGGCCTCTGACCTGGAACTCGTTGCGCCGGGCGTGGCCGCCGAAGTCGTCCAGCGCCTCCAGGATCAATATCCGCGCGTCGCGGCCGAACGCCTGCCGGTAAAACCAGGCCGCGGCCAGGCCGCTGATGCCGCCGCCGACGACCACCGGGTCGTAGTCCTCCCCGGTGTTCCGGACGGTTCCGGGGTCGAAGGAGCCGTCGCGTACGGCGTGCGCGACATCGTAGGAGCCCGCCGCCTGACCGCGCAGCCCGGCCATCGCCGGCGGATAGCCGTTGCCCCCACCCGTGTACGGATTCGCCGCGGCGGTGCCGGTCAGCCCGGGAAGCGTCGCTGCCGCGGCCACGCCCCCCACCCCGACAGCCATCCCGTTGAGGAAGTCGCGCCGCTTGATGCGCCGGCCCATGCCGAGCTCGTGATCACTGAAACGTCCCATTGACCCACCTTTGTCGGCTGGACTTGGCTCTGGATTCTTGAGCTCGCTATCGAAGTTGGCAAGTAATCAGGTGACGTGAATCACCAGAACGACGGAAAACAACAGTTCCAGGTCGCCTCTACAACCGATTTCGAAGATCGATAACAGCACCCGGGTCGTCGGTGATCGACCCACCGCTCGTCGACGGCCTGCGGGGCTCGCCGGTGGCGATCAGGGCGCTGCGGGGCGCCAGGCGGGCGCGATCTCACCCGGAGTCTTCGTGATATTGAATCCGCCAGTGCGGCGGTCGCACCGGCACGCCGGTCGGCCACCTGCCGGATCGACAGCGGGCCGTCGACGTACCGGATCCTCCGCAAAAACCTGTTGGCGGACCACGGTGATCACTGCTACTTTGCCGGTGGCCGTGCGAGAGAGCGAGGAGGTGGTACCCGTGAACGCAGTATCGACATGGGTGCTTCCCTCCAGGGTCACGGTCGGGCGATAGGTCGTCCGGGAGCGCCGTTCAAGAGCACTCCCGAAAGGCACGACCATGCGATTCATTTCCGAGCAGCGCCTCGACGGCGTCCTCGAACGCGAATTCACCCTCGGCGAGATCCCCGGCATCCTGTGGACACCCGCATCCGCATCCGCACCGGCGCCGCTGATCCTGCTCGGCCACCCCGGCGGACTGCACAGGATGTATCCCCGGCTGGTGGCCCGGGCCCGGCAGTCGGCGGAGTACGGCTTCGCCGCGGCCGCCATCGAGCTCCCCGGAAGCGGTGACCGGCCCCGTTGGGCCGCCGCCGAGCAGGCCCGCGCCGACCTGCACCGGGTGCTGGAGGCCGGCGAGCCGGTCTCCGAGGAGATCGTCGACCGGCTCGTCCTCCCGCTGGTCGAAAAGGCGGTCCCGGAATGGCAGGCCGCCCTGGACGCCCTCCTTTCGCTGCCCGAGATCGGCGGCCCGGTCGGGTACTCGGGGGGAGTGATCGCCATCGGCATCCGGCTGGCGGTGGTCGAGCCGCGCATCTCGGCCGCCGTTCTGTTCGCCGGGAGTTTCGTGCCCCGCACCATGTTCGAAGAGGCCCGGCAGGTCACCGTTCCGCTGCACGTCCTGCTGCAGTGGGACGACGAAGGCAACGACCGGCAGATGGCCCTGGACCTGTTCGACGCCTTCGGCACGAGAGAGAAGACGCTGCACGCCAACATGGGCGGGCATACGGGAGTCCCGCAGTTCGCGGGCGACGCTGCGGCCCGGTTCTTCGCCCGGCATCTGAGCTAGCCGCCGACCACCCTTGCCGGCCGCTCCCGCCGTGCCATAGGCACCCTCGCCGTCGACTTATGGGGTGTCCGATCAGTGTGACGTGGTGGCCTGGCCGGGTGGCGGGCTCACGGGCCCGTCGGGCGATTGGGCGCGGCGGTCGAGGTCCTGGACCCACTTGACCGCGACCGCGGCGACCTGGATCAGCTCGTCGCGCAGGCGGTCGGCGCCGTCCTCGGCGAACGCCTCGAGCACCTCCTCGTGCAGGATGTGCCGCCAGGTCAGCCGGCCTTCGGCCGCGGCATCGGCCACCGCCTGCTTGGCCAGGTCGGCCGCGGCCGCGTACCGCGCTCCGGTGCCGTCGGGATGTGCCTGGAGGCCCCATTTCGCATCCTGAACGGCCCGTTCTGCTGCCACATCAGCCAGGACTCGCTCCAGAGAGCCGGGAAGACCATAATCGCCAGGCTGGATCATGTGTTCGCGTCCTTTCCCAGGGGGATCCAGTCTTGCTGATCCCCGGCTGAGACGCCCAAGGCGTGAAATCGGCGGGTGGCGTCGTCGCAGGTGCCGGACGTCGCCAAGATCATCGCTCGCTTCTCCGTCTCGACGCGACTGGGTGGCACTCGGTCCGGCAGCGACCCTGAACGGATGCCCCAACGGCGACGCTGTGGCGCGAGCGGTGGCCGCTGTGCCCGCCGCTGGCGTACGAGCTGAAGAACGCCTACCACGACCGGTGGGTCCGCTTCCACAGCCTGCCCGATTCCAAGCGCTATGCCGATGACGAGGCCGAGTACGCGATCCTGCTGCACCGATACAACACGGTCCTCGGCGAACTGTTCGCCGGTGAGCGGGTTCACATCGTGACGGCCGGCTACGGACCCTCGGGGAAGCCCATCGAATTCTTCGGTGGGTGTGACCCGCACGCGCTGAACCCCGGATCGGAGTTCTGGACGACATTACGGGACGAAGATCCGGCCAGGGACACGTTCGTGCACCTGTACGTCAGCGAACGCCCATGGGAGTCCGGGTTGATCGACCCGCTGCTCCGGGCCGTCGCCGACGACGGAGGCGTTGACGTCATCATCACCGACACTGGGCTGCGCCGCCTGTATCACCCCTACGACGGCGGGGCGGACTGCATCCTGGAGACCACCGAAGAACGCGACCGGCTCAAGGCAGCGCACCGCGACTGGCTGTCGGGGCACCCGGGTGGTCTGTGACGTCCAGCAGGTCCGTCTCCTCCCGACGGTCGAGATAGGCAGGATCGATGGCTTTCGGGCGTGGCCCGTCGCGGACGTTGCCGCCCGGCTCGTGCTCTCCGGCCGACTCCTGCCGGCCGAGATCGGCGCGGTGGTCGCCGCCCTGGCGCAGGTGAACCTGTACGACGGAGACGGTCCGGATCTGACCGGGCGGGACGCGACCGTTCTGGTCGATGGTCTCCTCCATCAGGACGGGTTCATCCTTCCCGGCGGTCTCGAGATACGAGACCTCGACACCGGTGTAACGATCGTTCCGGGGTGCTGTTGCGGGCTGGAGTCTTGGCGGGAGTGATCGCAGGTCCCCAACGGAGGCAACGAGCGCGGTCTCGCCCGCCACGAACGGGGTGTCGGCCACTGTTCCGCTTTGTCTCACCGGGCCTCGTCGCACGGGTGGTCCTCCTGCGCTGGGCTTCGGCAGGGGGATCCCGTTGATCGTGGGTGGCGCCGCCGGCCGGGCTCGAACCGGCGTCCACCCGGTCCCAGAGCCGGGCGCTCTACCGCTGAGCTACGGCGGGCCGAGACCCAGTCTGCTCGAGAGGGCCTGCCTGGCGCCACAGGTTAACGGCGGGCATGGTGGTCGGGCCGGTTGACGATGGATGGGGACCTTGCCGGCCGGGCTCGAACCGGCGTCCACCCGGAGAAGAGCCGGGCGCTCTACCGCTGAGCTACGGCAAGGTCACCGGCTTATTGGGCCGGATGGTCGGCTGCGGGCAGATCACTGACCACGACCCCGGAGGCCAGCCCGTGGGCGACGTCCGCGGCCAGTCCCGGTTTGACCTGCTTGCCGCTGAACACCCCGGCCCGTCGCAGCAGCGCCGCCCACACCGGGTCGGCGATGCTCACCCCGTGCACCAGCTCGGGCGTCGGGCGGAACACCGCCACCGCCCCCTGCGCTCGGGGTGCGGTCCAGCCCGCTTTCTCCGGGGCGAGCCCGGCCGTACGGCAGGCCGCTTCGACGTCGGTGCGGGTGCAGGCCGCGCTGCCGTCCAGCACATCCCAGGGTGGGGGCAGCGCCGCCCACACCGCGGTGTTGGGGTCGACGTCGCCGCCGCTGGTGCGGTGCCAGGCGACCAGGTCGGCGGCCATCAAGCGCATGGCCTTGCCCGGGCAGGCCACCTCCAGCAGGTCCAACGCGTTCAGGGCGGCCAGGCACGCGAGCCACCCGGCGCGGGCGGCGTTGTAGGCCACCGCCAGGTTGTTCCAGGTGGTGGAGTCGTCGCCGCTTTGGACGACCATCGTGGTGCGGTCGGTGGCGGGGTTCCAGCGAGCGGCCAGTAGCGCCGCGCTGTGCCGCATGACCGCCGACCCCCGCCCGAGTAACCGGCCCCGTTCCCGGTCGCCCAGGTGGCGCAGCACGTCGGGTGTCGTGCGTACCTGCGCGATCATCCACCAGTCGTTGCGGTCGGTGCACCGCTCCAGCAGCACCTGGGCGATCTCGTCGAACGGGTTGTCCCGCCCGGACAGACTGAACCGCCGGCGCGTCTTGCGCCGGGCCGTGTAATACGCCACGAAGCACGCCGCGTCGATGTCGGCGATGAAACGATCGAGGGGGATTTCGGTGCCGAAGCCGGTGACGCCGATCATGAGCAGGCGCCGCTTGTCCTGCTCGACGCGGAGCGTGCCGGCCTTGGCGGCGATCCTGCCCAGCATGCGGAACCGCCGGTTGTACTGCCGCTTGGACAGCTCGATCCCCGCCGTCGCCCGTGCGTCGCGGTTGAGGCGGTCGGCCAGGAAGTCGGCTCGCTCCGGTGCCCACTGGATCTCGTGTCCCACGGCTGCGGCGAACTCCAGCAGTGATTCGGGATCCTCCGGGTCGACCTCCCTTCGGTGGTCGAACAGGCGCGTGGCGGCGGCGACCTGCCGGGCACCGCCGACGGGGCGGGCGTAGTCGGTGGACATGGAGGAAAACCATCCCTGCCTGCGGGAGGAGTGCCTGGCCGCGCGTTCCAGCACCACCCGCCCACGCCGCGACAGCCGTCCATCCAGTGCCTGCAGCACCAGGTCGGCGACGTCCTCGGGCCGGTAGCGCCGATCCAGCGAGCCGTACAGCTCAACGAGGATCTCCCGGCGGGACGAACCCCCGTCCCCGCTCTTGTCCGTGCGGAACATCATGCCCGTCATCATCCCGGCCGACGCAGTTGGCTTCGACCGGATATCCGGCATGACGTCGGGTAGCCGATGCCCTTCATGAGATCGGCCAGGTCGAGGTCGGGGTTGAGTGCCTGCGCCCTGACAGGAGCACGGCGATCGCAGCGCGCGCAGGCTGCCGCCGCCGAGAAAGTCGGTGCTGTCCGCCCACTGGTCGGCGCATCCTGAGGTTCCCCTGTTCTCCGGACACCTCGTGACCTTCATCGACGAACACCGCGAACTGTTCGGTGTCGAGCCGGTCTGTCGTGTGCCGGGCGAGCACGGCCTGCCGCATACGGCGGTTTCGCGCCTTGCGGGCAGAAGCCCGGTCCGGGAGGCCGTAGCCCTCCAGATGTCCGGACCTCTGCCCGGGGCGTTTCACTCGATCGCCCTCATGCGTGCAACCAGATCGTCGGAATCAGCTGCGCAGGGTCCACTGCTGGTTGGCCTGGCCGTGACAGGACCACAGGATGAGCTTCGTGCCGTTGGTGGTACCGGCCGCGTTGGCGTCGAGGCACAGCCCGGACTGCACGCCTGTGATGGTGCCGTTGGAGTTGATGTTCCACTGCTGGTTGGCCTGGCCGTTGCAGTCCCAGATGATCACCTGCGTGCCATTGGCGGTGCCCTGCCCGTAGGCGTCCAGGCACTTGTTGCCGTACACCTGCAACTGCTTGCCGGAGGTGTAGGTCCAGCGCTGCATGATGCCGCCCCAGCAGTCCCACAGCTGCACCTGGGTGCCGTTGGTGGTGCTGGAGTTCGGCACGTCGACGCACCGGCCGGACTGGCCGCCCACGATCTGGACGTTCTGCTGCGGGTCGGAGCCGATCGCCGGTGCGTAGCCGGCGGCGGCGATGTTGGCCTGTACGGCGTTCTCGGTGGCCTCCGACGGGTAGCCGGAGGTCAACACGCCCTCGAAGAAGGTGCCGCGGCCGGAGACGCTGTTGTCGCCGCCGATGCCGAGCAGGATGGCGCCTTCCTTCTTCATCGGGTGGTAGCCGTTGGGGCGCCGTCCGTCGAAATAGGTCGTCAGGCCGCCCGACTGCGCGTTGCCGCCCCGGATCGCCCAGTGGTTCGGCTCGCCCTTGACCATGGCCGTGACAAAACGGTGGTTGATCGACGGAAGGCTGTTGTAGCCCGCGTTCACCCCGGAGAACAGTCCCCACTCCAAGTCGGCCATGATCCATGGACCGGCTCCGTCCCCGTAGCCCCACTGTTTGTCGGCGCCGAAGTAGACGGTCTCCATGATGGCGGGGGCGTCGGCCAGGCCATCTGTCTGCGCGTTGCCATAGTCGAAGCAACACCACTGGTTGTAGTGCGTGCCGTCGACGACGGCGTAGATGCCCTCGGGCTGGTCGCCGGTCGCCACGCCGTTGGTGTTGTTGTTGCGGTAGCCGGTGCCGGGCTCCACGCGGACACCGTACGCCTTCTGGCCGCCGATGGTGATCGGGGCCGCCTTCGCGTCGGCGAGGTTGTCCCATCCGCCAGGGGCAGGGCCCTTCCAGTAGCCGGGGGGTGCCTGGGTGAGGCGGTTGTTGCGGCCGGACTGGTCATAGATGATGGTGATGACGCAGGACGTGTTGGCGCAGAACGAGTCCTGGGCGGTGGCGTTGGCCACACCGCCCGCACTCAGCACGCCGATGTCGCGAGTGGCGTTGTCCGAGGAGCGCCGCACCTGGTACAGCGGGCCGTTGTAGGAACCGTAGAGCGCACGGGTCGTGCTGTGCGCCGCCACACACGGCGTCCCGCCCGCGGCGTAGATGTCACACGGCTGCGACGCCGCGGCCCGGGCCGTACCACCGCCGACCAGGCAGGCGGTGGCGAGCACCGCGCTCGCCCCGGCCGCGAGCGCCCTTCTCAGGCTCCCGAAAAGCATCATGCCTTCTTCTCTCGATCAAGAATCATGATCGGACGTACCGATACGGCAGGCCTGTGCGAGCGGGTGTTAGCGCTAACATCAATTGTCGTCCGACACTGATTCGCGATTGCCAGTTGTGGCGAGTCAATTCAATGAAGGTCCCGGCGTCAAGAACGTGGATCAAATTTCTCCGACGCCCGGGTGCCGTCGGCGCGCCGCCTGGGCTCTTACCGTGACGCGTTCGCACCGTTGCGATGAGATGTCGTGAAACTTTCATCTCTCGCGTCCGCCGGGTGAGGGTCTGCCCAGTGATCGGCTCTGTCGCGGATTCGGTGGTGACGGGATCGAGGCGCGGAGCGGATCCGGCGGAAGACGCTTTGTCGGGGGCATCTGGAAGGGTCGGTGGCATGGTCTTTTTCATCTACCGCAGCCTTTACCAGGGTCCTTCCGGCAGGCTGGTGCGTCACTTCCCCGATGAGACGGTGCTCGGCTGGTTCCGCTGGGCGTGGGAGCAGACAAAGGAGGGCGACGCAGACGGGTGGCTTGAACGCGAGCTCGGCGCGGATGTCTACGGCCTCTCCAGCATCTTCGAGACCGGACTGCCGGCACCCGAGACAACGGCAGAACTGCACCGCCTGCTGGAGGAACATCTCTACGTTGAGCAGGAACTACGGATCGACGAACACAGCGTGCGGGTGCTCACCGATGACGATGAGGTCATGCTGGCCTATTTCTTCGTCGAGGATGCCCTTGTGGCGGCCGAGCCGGACCGCTGGGCCTACCTGCTGCACGACGGGTGGGCGCTACCCGATGTCCCCGCCGGCTTCTCCGGTGGCCGGCCGTTCACCTGTCCGATGCCGACCCGGACCCAGGCATCCGTGCCGCCCGCGGGTGAAGGGGCGACCTACGCCGTCGTCCTGACCTCCTACGCCACCTCCGACAGCATCGGCGGGAACACGCCGGTGTGCTTTCCCGGCGTCCGGTTGCCCCGGTTCGCTGCCACCTTGCGGGAGGCCGGCGCCACCCTCGACGAGTGGCCCGAGGAGTTGGTCGTCTTGCGCGCCCTCGTGGCACCCGGCGAGGACGAGATCGGTCCCGCCCTCAAGCGATGCAACCGCTGGCCGGACTTCGAGCGGGAGATCGCCGAGACGTACGACGCTCACCGGCAGGCGCACGAGTTCGCGCTGCGCCTGCTGGAGGGGTTCGAGCCGTCCCACGGCCGCGATCCAGACCGCACGATCATTCGTCACAGCGAGCACGTCGCTCAGATGGCCATCCATATCGACGGTTACTTCGGCTACCGTCAGTGGTTCTTCTTCGACGATGTCTGGGCCGCCGCCTATCCCGACCTGGCCGCCTCACTGCTGGACTACGGCCCTCACTGGGACCCTCGCTGTCCTCGCGACCACGGTTACGGGGAATGCGTCCCCTGAGGAGCTTCGGCATCGAACCGCAGGCGTACCGTAAGGGCGTTTCTCAGACGGTTGATCGGTCGTCCCGACGGGTCGGCCGGCGCCGGATGAGACGTGAGAAGGAGCCGCTTCACGTTTAGGGGAGCCACTCCCGAAGCCCGGGGAGATGCCCGAGTTCGGACTTGACGTACTGTCTGTCGTCAGCGGTGAGCTCCAGACCACGCAGATCGGCGAGCCAGGGATCGGTGGGCGCACCGAGGGTCGTGGCCAGGTCGACAAGGTGACACAGGGCGATGGCCCGCTCGACCAGCGAGGCGTCCGTGCCATGCCTGCGTACCGCGGACTTGAGCGCACGGAAGGCCTGCAGGTCATCGTTCTTGAACTCGCGCAGTATCCGGGCGTTGTCGAGCGCCTTGGCCAGGCCCGTCAGCTTTCTCGATCCGCCATACTCCAACTCGGCCGGCTCGTCGCGCTGGATGAATATGATCGAGTTCCCGGACGGATCGACGAGCGTGAACCGGGACGCGCCGGGCCGGTAGCGGGTGATCCGTGGAAGGCCGGAACTCAGCACCTTTCCGTAGACCCGGCGCATCGCCGCGACGAACGCCGCATGGTAGGGCGCCACGGCGTCGACCATGACCAGGCAGCCTCCGGACTCCTCCCGGACCGGATCATGCGGACGCCGCCGCGCCGCTCGACCGCTTGACGAAGTGCCCGCGGCAGTGGGTGCAGCAGAAGCCGTACGTCCGCCCATCGCGCTCCAGAATGACGGCGTCCTCGAGCGGGACGGTGGCGCCGCAGACCGGATCGACGATCATGTTGTCCGGGACCGGGGCCGCAGAGCCGGTTTTGGCCTGCTCGATCAGCTGCAGGACGTCGGAGGAGCGCTGGGCCCGCCCGCGCAGGCCGTAGCCTCCCTCGGGAAGGCTGATCACATGCACCACGGCCCGCGGCTCGGGATTGCCTTCCGCCTGCGCCAGCTCAGCGGTGATGCGCGAGATGAGGTGCTCGCTCATCTCCTTTCCCCACATCCCGGCGATCACGTTGACCACATACCAGGGGCCCTGCGAGGCGTCGAGCAGCCGACCGCCGGCGTTCCATACCTCCTCCTCGCGCACCACCACATGGCTGAGTGACTCGAACAGGTCGATCACACCAGGATCGGCGGCCTGCGTCTCCCCGGCCGACAGCAGGCGCCGCCCGGTCAGCCGCTCGGCGAGGTTTCGGCGCTCTCGCTCATCGAAAACACCCCTGGGCACCAGTAGCTCAACGAACAGCATCGTCGATTCGTCCTTTCCGAAGAGGATCCGTCAGTGGAAATGCTTCCGCGCCGGATTCCTCTCCGTCGTCGGCCCGGGGACGACTCTCCCGGCTACCTCGTCAGGAGTAGCGGGCCGGCACTCTACGACCGGGGGAGTAATGCGGTGGGCTCTCAGAACAGACCGGTGAACGGACCGGAGCCCGCCGCCGCGTGGGCCTGGACGTCCTGCCGTTCAGGGCCTGCGGCCGCGAAAAGTGCGGCGCAGGTCGTTCACCCAGGCGTCGGGGTTCTCCCAGGGGATGAAGTGGCCGCCGTGGTCGTGGGCGTTGACGTTGCCATGGTTGAACCACTCGCCCTGCGGGCCGGTCCTGAACGCCTGTACGCGCTCGGCGGCGGTGTGGATGCCGGGCGGGTTCTCGTAGGTGACGAAGGTGAGGCCGACCGGGGCCACGAGCGGGTCTCCACCGACCAGTGGCCGATAGACCGCTTTTACCAGGCCCGGATCGAGGACCCGGGCACCTCCGGCCGCCTCCACCCACTGGAGCGCCCCGAGTTCGGCGAGCTGTTCACCCACGCGCGTCGAATCGCGTCGCATTGGGCGTCCCCCTGCCGTCCACCACCGACCTCGGCAGGTGGAGGTCGCCCGAGTGCTCAGTGTGGAAACCACGGGTGTCGCCTGTCAAGGGACCTTTCGAACCGTTTCGATCCACTGCCGCTCTGCACAGGCACCCCCGCCGCGCTTTGATGAACGTTTCAGACGGTGTCCCAGCCGACGCACGGGCCCAGCGGGAGGAACCGGCCGGATGCTTGACGGGACCCCGTCGTGTCGTGTTTGCTCCGCTGCACCACCACCTTCATCAGCCGAAGGAGAGGAGCGCTGTTTCGCAGAGCGTGATGTTAGCGCTAACGATCCAGGAAATCCCTCACCCGTCGGCGGAGGCGGGCGACCGTTCGGCGGTACCCGCCGGCCACCGGTCGCCATGAGCATCCCGTCCGCCTGACCGTCCTGTTCCGCGTCGCAGCCCGCCCCCATCGAGTGCCGCGGCCATGCCGCATGCGGTCAGGCGGACGGGATCCCCACCATGTCCCTTTCCCCACCAGAACGTCCCGCCCGCCTGGATCGGCTCCCGGAGCCGCTTCGGCAACGTTGACGCCGACCTCGGTGCCGTAGCGGTGGTGCCAGTCGGCGCCGCCAGGCGGGCGGGACCACCAGACGCAGCCACATCCAAGAAGGCTCCCGGCGCCGCGTCAGGCGGTTCCCCGGGGTGCGTCTCGAACCGTGAGCACTCCACCGTCCCTCCCAGCGAAAGGAGACAGATGAGAACCGGAGTATGGCTGATCGGAGCACGAGGATCGGTCGCGGTCACCAGCATGTTCGGGGCGCTGGCGGTGCGGGCGGGCCTGGCCGAGCCGATCGGATGCGTCCTGGAGTCGCCCGAGTTGCACAGCGACGCCCTGCCCGGCATAGGGGAGCTGGTCTTCGGCGGCCACGACATCTCCTCGATCCCCCTGGGTAAGAAGGCCGCCGCGCTGGCCGAGGCGGGAATCGTTCCGGCCCGGCTCGCCCCGGCCGTGCGGGACGCGCTACTGGAGATCGAGCAGGACGTACGGCCGCTGCCGCTCCGCGACACCCAAGCCGAGGTCGCGGACGCCATCGGCGCCGATCTGGACGATTTCCGCCGACGCCACCAACTGGATCACGTCGTCGTCATCAACGTGTCGAACACGGAACCGGCGCCGCGCCCGCATCCCGCCCACGCCGATCTCGACGCGCTGCGTGCCGCGCTGGCCGGTCCGGAGCCCGTACTACCGCCCAGCGCCCTGGCCGCCTACGCCGCCCTGCGAGCCGGCTGCCCGTACGTCGAGTTCACGCCCTCCACCGGCGCCCGCCTGCCCGCCCTCGACGCCCTGGCCCGCAGCAAGCGGCTTCCGTACGCCGGCCACGACGGCAAGACCGGCGAGACCCTGGTCAAGTCGGCGCTCGCGCCGATGTTCGCCCTGCGCAACCTGAAGGTACGCACCTGGTCGGGGGTCAACCTGCTGGGCGGCGGCGACGGCGCGAGCCTGGCAGAGCCGGACGCCAACGCGGCCAAGTCCGCCAGCAAGCAGCGCGTGCTGACCGAGACGCTCGGCTATGCCCCCCAGGGTGACACCCGGATCGACTACGTCGAGGACCTCGACGACTTCAAGACCGCCTGGGACCTGATCTCCTTCGAAGGCTTCCTCGGAACCCGCATGCGCATGGAGTTCACCTGGCACGGCTGTGACTCGGCGCTGGCCGCGCCGTTGGTCCTGGACCTGGCGCGGCTGACGGCGGCAGCGCACCGGGCCGGGCGCACGGGCCCGCTCACCGAACTGGCCTTCTTCTTCAAGGACCCCCTCGGAGACGTGCCGCACGCGCTGGTCGAGCAGTGGCAGGTGTTGCGGGCCGCCGTGGACGCGCTCGGCCCGCGGGGGACGGCGCCGTGATCGCGCTTCGCGATCTGATCGACCTGGTCCGGGCGCCGGCCGCGCTGTCGGTACCCGGCGATGTGGTCGCCGGGGCGGCCGCAGGTAGGACGCTCGGCCGCCGTACCGTCGGCCTGGCCTGTTCCTCGGTCTTCCTCTACTGGGCGGGGATGGCGGCCAACGACTGGGCCGACCGGCATCTCGACGCCGTCGAGCGGCCGGAGCGCCCCATCCCCTCGGGGCGCGTGCCGGCCGGCGCGGCCCTCGGCACGGCGGTGGGGCTCACCGTCGCCGGGCTCGCCGTGGCCGGGCTCGCGGGCGGCCGGCGTGCCCTGGCGGTCACCGCCCCCCTGGCCGCCGCCGTCTGGGCATACGACGTGGCGGCCAAGGGCACACCCGCCGGTCCGCTGACGATGGCGCTCTGCCGCGGCCTCGACGTGCTGCTGGGCGCCACCACCGGCTCACGCACCGCCGCCGCGCTGCCGTGCGCCCTCACCGTCGCCGCCCACACGTACCTGCTCACCGCGCTCTCGCACGCGGAGGTGTCGGGGGCGGACCCGCGCCTGCCCGCTGCGACCCTCGCGGGCACCGCCGTGCTCACCGCCGCCACCGTCCGGGGCGCCGCCCATGACGCCTGGGGCCCGGCGCGGCCGGTCCTCGCCGGCTGGTACGCCGCGCAGTTCGGTCTTCCCCAGGCGCGCGCCGTCGCCGATCCCTCGGCGCAGCGCGTCCGTGAAGCGGTCAGCGCCGGCATCGTCAGCCTGCCGGCCCTCCAGGGAGCCCTTGCCGCGCGCGGCGGCGCCCCACGCCTCGGCCTCGCCCTCGCGGCGGCGAGCCCGCTGGCCCGGCGCCTGGTCAGGAAGATCTCCGCGACATGAGGTTCGGCTACGGCACCAACGGCTTCGCCAATCACCGGCTGCCGGACGCCCTCGACGTCATCGCCGGCCTTGGCTATGAGGGAGTGGCCCTGACCCTCGACCACTGCCACCTCGACCCGTACGCGGACGGGCTGGGACGGCGCGTGGCCGAGGTCGCCGACAGGCTGCGCGACCTCGACCTGGCGGTGGTCGTCGAGACCGGTGCGCGTTACCTGCTCGACCCGCGGCGCAAGCACGCCCCGACACTGCTGGACGACGACCGGGAGCGGCGGGTGGACTTCCTGTGCCGCGCCGTCGCGATCGGCGCGGACCTCGGCGCCGAGGCGGTGTCGTTCTGGTCCGGTGTACGCCCGGCCCGGCTCGGCCCGGCCACCGCCTGGAACCGGCTGGTCGACGGCTGCGAGCGCGTCCTCGACGCCGCGCGGCGCGCCGGTGTTCCGCTGGGATTCGAACCGGAGCCGGGGATGCTCGTCGAGACGATCGCCGGCTGGCGGACGCTGCACAAGGCGCTCGGATCTCCGGAGGGCTTCGGCATCACGCTGGACATCGGGCACTGCCGCTGCAACGAGCCCGACCCGGTGCCCCACTGCGTCGCGGCCGTCGCCGGGCACCTGGTCAACGTCCAGATCGACGACATGCGACGGGGCGTGCACGAACATCTGGAGTTCGGGGAAGGGGAGATCGACTTCCCGCCGGTGCTGCGCGCGCTCACCGCCGCCGGCTACCGGGGCCTGGTCGCGGTCGAGCTTCCCCGCCACTGCCACGCCGCGCCCGACGTGGCCGCACGTTCCGTCGAATTCCTGCGCAGAGCCGAGCACGCGTCCAGACGTCAGGGTGAAGGGGGAGCGGGATGACGGATCCGGAGCGGCTGCGCGCCGCGCTGCGGGAGACGCCGCGATGGGAATGGGTGGACACCGTGCTCACCGCGGCGGGCGAGCGACCCGAGACGATCGGCCGGTCCTTCGTCCAGGCCGGACGGCGGGCCGGTCGCGCGCCACTGCCCGGCGTGCCCGGCTGGACGGCGGACGAGGCCACGCGGGCGCTGCTGCTCGCCGCGCTGCCGGCGGACCGAGTGGAGACCGAGATCGGCGACCTCTACCGCTACGGTGACGCCGACGAGAAGCGGGCCGTGCTCAAGGCCCTGCCCATGCTCGCCGTCGGCGCGGCGGGGCTGCCCCTGCTGCACGACGCGATCCGCACGAACGACGCGCGCCTGCTGGCCGCCGCCCTCGGGCCGTACGCCCGGCACCTCCACCAGGCCGCTTGGCGACAGGCGGTGCTCAAGTGCGTGTTCATGGACGTGCCGCTGACCGCCGTCGACGGGCTGGACGAGCGGGCCGACCGTGAGCTGGCGGCCATGCTGGCCGCCTTCGCCGACGAGCGCGCGGCCGCGGGACGCCTGTTCCCCGCCGACGCCGCCGCCCTGCTCGACCGTCTGACCCGGGAGGAATCCTGATGCGCGTCTTCGACCCGCACATCCACATGACATCGCGTACCACCGACGACTACGCGCGGATGGCCACCGCCGGTGTCCGGGCCGTCGTGGAGCCGGCCTTCTGGCTGGGGCAGCCCCGCACCAACCCCGGCTCGTTCACCGACTACTTCGACTCCCTGATCGGCTGGGAGCCGTACCGGGCCGCGCAGTTCGGCATCGTCCACCACGCGACGATCGCGCTGAACCCCAAGGAGGCGAACGACCCGCGCTGCCGTCCCGTGCTCGATCTGCTGCCGCGTTACCTGGACAAGGACCGGGTCGTCGCGGTCGGCGAGATCGGCTACGACTCGATGACGCCGGAGGAGGACGACGCCTTCGAGCGGCAGCTCGCCCTCGCCGTCGAGCACGACCTGCCGGCGCTCGTCCACACCCCGCACCGCGACAAGGCCAACGGCGTCCGGCGCACCATGGAGGTCGTCGCCGCCTCGGGGATCGCGCCCGAGCGGGTCGCCGTCGACCACCTCAACGAGGTCACCGTCGGCATCGTGCACGACTCCGGATGCTGGATGGGCTTCTCCGTCTACCCCGAGACGAAGATGTCGCCGCCTCGCATGGTGGAGGTCCTCCGGCGGTACGGCCCGGACCGGGTGCTGGTCAACTCCGCCGCCGACTGGGGCGTCTCTGACCCGCTGCTCACGCTGGAAACCGGGACGGCCATGCTGGCCGCCGGATTCAGTGAGGACGACGTCGACCGGGTGCTGTGGCGCAACCCCGTGGAGTTCTACGGCCAGTCCGGGCGCCTCGACCTGACCGGCGCCGGCACCGGCGCGGGCCGGCCCACCTTCGCCGGCAGCTCCATCAAGCGCGGCGGCAGCTGATGCGGCTACGCCATCCGGGAGGAACCCCGCTGCACCTCGGCTACTGCACCAACGTGCACGCGGCCGAGGATCTCGACGGCGTCATCGCCCAGCTCGACACCTACGCGGTCCCGATCCGCGCCCGCCTCGGCACGGACGTCCTGGGGCTCGGGCTCTGGCTGGCCGCGCCCGTCGCCGCCGCCCTGGCCGCCGACCCCGCCCTGCGGGCCCGACTCCGCCGCGAGCTGTCCGCCCGGGGCCTGGAGGTGGTCACGCTCAACGGCTTCCCGTACCGCTCCTTCCAGGACACGGTCGTCAAGCACGCCGTCTACCATCCCGACTGGACCACCCGGGATCGTCTGTCGTACACCCTGGACCTGGCGCTCATCCTCGCCGACCTGCTCCCGGGCGACGTGGCCAGAGGGTCGGTCTCGACGCTGCCGCTCGCCTGGCGCGATCCCTGGGACGCCGGGATGGCCGACCTCGCCGCACGCCGGCTCGATCTGCTGGCCGCCGGTCTGGCCGCCGTCGAGTCCGCCACCGGGCGGGTGATACGGGTGGGGTTCGAACCAGAACCCGGCTGCCTCGTGGAGACGACGGGCCAGGCAGTGGCACGGCTCGCCGGCGTCGACGGCGACCGGCTCGGCATCTGCCTGGACCTCGCCCACCTGGCCTGCGCCTGGGAAGAGCCGGCCGGTGCGCTGAAGGAGCTGAGCCGGGCCGGCCTGCCCGTCGTCAAGGTCCAGCTCTCCGCGGCCCTGGAGACCGCTGACCCGGACGCGCTGCGGGAGTACGCCGAGCCGCGCTTCCTGCATCAGACGCGCAATCCCGCCGGCGACGCCGCCGACGACCTCGACGAGGCCTTCGAGCGGCGGCTTCCCGGGCCGTGGCGGGTCCACTACCACGTTCCTCTCCACATCTCACCGCCGGCGCCGCTGGCCACGACCATCCCCGTGCTGCGTACGGCGCTCGCGGAGCTCGTCGGCGGGCCGCGGCCGCTCTGCGACCACTTCGACGTGGAGACCTACACCTGGGGGGTGCTGCCACCCGCCCTGCGCCCGCGGACCCCCGGACAGCTCGCCGCCGGCATCGCCGGCGAGCTGGACTTCGCCCGTGCCGAGCTGTGTGACCTTGGAGTGAGTACATGACGTCGTTGCTGGTCCTGGACGTGGTGGGGCTGACCCCACGGCTGCTGGCGCACATGCCGCGGCTCCGGGCCGTCGCCGCCGGCGGCTTCCAGGCGGAACTCGGCACCGTGCTGCCCGCCGTCACCTGCTCGGTGCAGTCCACGTTCCTCACCGGCGTCCCGCCGGCCGATCACGGCGTCGTCGGCAACGGCTGGTACTTTCGCGACCTCGGCGAGGTTCTGCTGTGGCGCCAGCACAACGCGCTCGTCGGCGGAGAGAAGGTGTGGCAGGCCGCCCGCCGCGAGCGGCCCGGCCTCACGGTGGCGAACGTGTGCTGGTGGTACGCGATGGGCGCGGATGTGGACTGGACGGTCACCCCCCGGCCGATCTACTACGCCGACGGGCGCAAGGAGGCCGACTGCTACACCTACCCGCCGGAGCTGCACGACGAGCTCACCGCGGCGCTCGGCGCCTTCCCCCTGTTCAGCTACTGGGGGCCGGGAGCCGGCATCGCCTCATCGACCTGGATCTGCCGCGCCGCCCGGCACGTCATGACAGCGCACGACCCCGATCTGACGCTGGCCTACATCCCCCACCTCGACTACGACCTGCAGCGGTACGGCCCCTCAGACCCGCGCGCCGCCGCGGCGGCCGCCGAGCTCGACACCGTGCTGGCACCGCTGCTGGACGCAGCGGCGACGCAGGGGAGGACCGTCGTCGCCGTGTCGGAGTACGGCATCACCGACGTCTCCCGCCCCGTCGACGTCAACCGGATGCTCCGCGCTGAAGGGCTCCTGAACGTCTACACCCAGGACGGCATGGAGTATCTCGATCCGTGGACCTCGCGCGTTTTCGCCGTCGCCGACCATCAGGTGGCGCACGTCTACGTCGCCGACCCCGCCGACGTGCCGGCCGCCGCCGAACTCTGCGCGTCCCTGCCCGGCGTCGCCGAGGTGCTCGGCGAAAGCGGAAAGAAGGCGCACGGGCTGGACCACCCCCGCTCCGGCGAGCTGGTCCTGCTCGCCCAGCCCGACGCGTGGTTCACCTACTACTACTGGCTCGACGACGCCCGCGCACCCGACTTCGCCCGGCTCGTCGACATTCATCGCAAGCCCGGCTACGACCCGGCGGAGCTCTTCTTCGACCCGGCGGACCCCGGCGCCGCCAAGCGGAGGGCCGGTGTGGCACTGCTGCGGAAGAAGCTCGGCATGCGCTACCTCATGAACGTCGTCGGCCTCGACCGGGGCGCCCGTGCCGTACGCGGCTCGCATGGGGTGCTTCCCGCCGACTCCGCCGACGCACCGGTGCTGCTCTGCTCCGATCCCTCCGCGGCCAGGGAACGGTTCGAGGCGACGGATCTCAAGGACCTGCTGCTCCGCCTGCTGGCCGGGTGAACGGGACCGTCCCGCACGGGGCGCCGGCGCCGCCGACGCGAGTCTTGACCATGTTGCGGACGGTCAGGTCCTCGATCACGAGCGTTTGGTTTTCGCGCAC
>BCRI01000096.1 GCA_001552515.1 Sphaerimonospora mesophila NBRC 14179 = JCM 3151 | reverse complement strand
GCCGACGGCGGCGGGCGACCCCGTTGAACCGGGCGGCTCCGCCGTACGTGATGGAGATGTGAGTCCAGCCGGAACCGCCGACGAGGAGCTCATACGCGCACTTTTCGAGGATCACGGAGGGCCGCTCTACGGTTACGTGCTGCGGCTGACCGGTGATCCGGGCCGGGCGGAGGACGTGGTGCAGGAGACGCTGCTACGGGCATGGCGGCATCCTTCGGTGCTCGAAGGGCGGCCGATCCGCGCGTGGCTGTTCACCGTCGCCCGCAACCTCGTCGTCGACCAGCACCGGGCCCGCAAGTCGCGGCCGCAGGAGACGGGGGACGAGGCGCTGGCCGTGCTGCCCGCCGACGACGAGCTCGACCGGGCCGTCGAATCGTGGGCGGTGGCGGACGCGCTGGCGTCGCTGCGGCCCGAGCATCGCGAGGTGGTCCTGGAGACGTACTACCGGGGGAGATCGGTGAAGGAGGCGGCCGAGGTCCTCGGCATCCCGCAGGGTACGGTCAAGTCGCGGACCTACTACGCGCTCCGGGCGCTGAAACTCGCCTTGGAGGAACGGGGGTTGGCGCCATGAACTGCGACGACGTGAGGATCTCGCTCGGGGTCTACGTCCTGGGCGCGCTCGACCCCGAGGAGACGGCCGAGGTCGAGGCGCACCTGGACACCTGTCCCGCCTGCCGGGCCGAGCTCGCCGAGCTGTCGGGGCTGCCCGCCGTGCTCGGACGGGTGTCGGAGCAGGACATCGAGGTGGCCGCCGCGCCGCCGCCGGTGGTGCTGGAGCGGCTGATCGCCGCCTCGGCCCGGCGCGGCCGCCGCTCGCGGACGATGCTGGCGCTCGCCGCCTCGGTGGTCGTGGCGGCGCTGGGTGGTACGGCTTGGCTGTCGGCCGCGCGGCCGGCCCAGGACGCGAGCGTGGCGGCCGGGTCCGCCGCTGCCTCCTCCTCCACCACCGCGGCCGACAGCGGCGGGGTGGCGCCGCGGGACCAGAAGGAGTCCGCGGAACACTCCGCCGATCAGCCCGTCGCGATCCAGCCGTACGCGTCCGGCACCGGGGCCGCCAGGCCGCCGGCGGCGAGCTCCCAGCCCGACGCGGTCGCGCGGGAGACGGCCCCGCAGGAGACGGCCGCGCGGCCGAGCCCCGACGCCGCGGCGTCCAGCCCCGAAGTCCAGACGTTCACCACGGCAGAGGCCCCGCCGGTCTCGGAGGCGCGCGGGCGGAGCGGAGACGTGACCCTCGCCGTACGGCTCACCGCCAAGGAGAGCGGGACCGACCTGCGCGCCATGGTCTCGGGGGTGCCCGCGGGAACGACGTGCACGCTGCGCGTCATCGGCCCGGACGGCACCGCGACGACGGTCGGCAGTTGGCCGGCCGGACCGGGGGAGCACGGACCGGGCAAGAACGTCTTCGAGGGGTCGACCTCGCTGTCCGCCGGTGACATCCGCCGCCTGGAGCTGGTCACCTCGGACGGGCGTACGGTCGTGACGACCTCGACTCCGTCCGCGTCCGGGTCCGGGTCCGGGGAATGAAACGCGGGGAGTCGCGGGTTTCACGGCATGATGACAGCGATCGACGTTCTCGCCGCCGAACTCGGCGAGCGGGCCACGCTCGTGCAGTTCTCCACGGCCTTCTGCCGGCCCTGTCAGGCGACCCGGCGAATCCTCAGCGAGGTGGCCGCGATGGTGCCGGGGGTCGGTCACGTCGAGATCGACGCCGAGTCGCGGCTCGATCTCGTCCGGCGTTTCGACGTGCTGCGCACACCGACCGTGCTCGTGCTCGACGGCTCGGGCAACGTGGTGAAAAGGGCCTCCGGCCAGCCACGGAAGGCCGATGTGATCGCCGCGCTCGGTGTGGTGCTGGTCGATCCGTCTCATGGATCATCTCAACAAGCGGACAGCGAGTGACAGATTCCGAGACGACGGGTACTGTCTTGGTCATGACTCCCACGACAGAGCTGCTCACGAAGCGGCGCGCGGTCGATTTCTGCCGCGTCGCGACTTCGCTCTGTCGCATGGCCTGAGGGTGATTCCCGCGGCTGCGTGCCGCTTTCCGCGAATCCTTCAGGAGCATCCCGCACGATGCAAATCAACCCGCGTGGCCCACGTTCCGGTGCGGCCCTGACATCCCCGGTTCCCGTGGCCGCCATGGTCCCGCGCAGTGGACGGCTGCTCGCGGCACGGGCGGGTCTGGCACTCGCGGTCGTGGGACTGATCGGATTCGCGGTCGGGCTCGCCCCACCGGCCTTGGGTGCGACAGCAGCGGCACTGCTGGCCGCCTTTCTCAACGCAGCCTTCGGCCACTGCCCCGGCTGCGAAACGTACTTGCTCATCCGCCGTCTACAACCTGGGAGAATGTCATGAGTCGTTCCGCCGTGCTGGTGGACGCCGATTGGGTTGAGGCCAACCTCGACACGCCCGGTGTCGTGCTCGTCGAGGTCGACGAGGACACCAGCGCCTATGACAAGGGCCACATCCGCGGTGCCGTGAAGATCGACTGGAGGGACGACCTCCAGGACCCGGTCCGCCGTGACTTCGTCGACAAGGCGGGCTTCGAGGCCCTGCTGTCGGCCCGCGGCATCGCCAACGACGACACCGTGGTCCTCTACGGTGGCAACAACAACTGGTTCGCCGCCTACGCGTACTGGTACTTCAAGCTTTATGGCCACGAGAACGTGAAGCTGCTCGACGGCGGCCGCAAGAAGTGGGAGCTCGACTCCCGCGAGCTGGTCACCGACGTGCCCGAGCGGCCGGCCACGAACTACCAGGCCAAGGACCAGGACCTCTCGCTCCGCGCGTTCCGCGACGACGTGGTCGCCGCGATCGGCACCCTGAACCTGGTCGACGTGCGCTCGCCCGACGAGTTCACCGGCAAGCTGCTCGCTCCGGCCCACGTCCCGCAGGAGGCCGCGCAGCGGGGCGGCCACGTGCCCACCGCCCGCAACATCCCGTGGTCGAAGGCGGCCAACGACGACGGCACGTTCCGCTCCAACGAGGAGCTCAAGGAGCTCTACGCGGGGGCCGGCGTCGACTTCGGCAAGGACACCATCGCGTACTGCCGCATCGGCGAGCGCTCCGCGCACACCTGGTTCGTGCTGCACGAGCTGCTCGAGCAGCCCAACGTGAAGAACTACGACGGATCGTGGACCGAGTACGGCTCGCTCGTGGGCGTGCCGATCGAGCTGGGGGAGGCTCGCTGATGACAACCCAGGGTTGCGCCGCTCCGGAGCAGACCGTCGCGCTGCCGGCCGGGATCGACCTGTCCACCCAGGCCGTCATCCAGGGGGTCGTCTCCGGCCCCGGTACGGCCTACGCGCGGCTGCTCGACGACTCCGGTGAGTTCACCGGTGAGGTCGTGGTCTCCGACGAGGGCATCTTCCGTTTCTTCGCCGCTCCCGGCCAGTGGACGGTCCGCATCATCGCGGGCGGCGGCGTCACCAAGGACGTGTCGGTCGAGGCCAAGCTCGGCGAGGTCGCCCAGCTCGCGGTCACCGTCTGATCGTCTTCTTCCGCATCCACCGAAGGCCGGTGCGTTCCGCCGCGAACGCACCGGCCTTCGCGCTGTACGGCTGAGGCGCAGGCTCCGGGGCCTGGTCCGCCCGTCCCGTGATGAGCCCTACGGTTTCGCCGGGGTCCGTGCGTGTGCACGGTGATCGGAGCCCCGGTCTCGACACCGGCCCGCGCCACCGCCCGCATCGTGCGCTCCACCCGGCGACCGTATGTATGCCGGTCAAGCTCGTCCCCTCCCCACCTGCCCGCCGTGGGCCGTTCCGCGTTAGGCGAGGAACTCGAGGACGCGCGGGATGACGGTGTCCGGGGCTTCGAGGCATGGACTGTGGCCAGCGGTCTTGATGCGCCAGAGTTCGGCGTTCGGAATCGCCTCGAACATCTCGTCCGACCAGGCCGGCGGGCGGGCCTGGTCCTGGGTCCCAGAGATGACGAGTGTCCGCGCGGTGATCAGAGGCAGCAGGTCGAGCGCGCTCTCTCGCTGGACGACGCCCCGTGCGGCATGAGCGATCCTGGGGGAGAGTTCGCCGAGACGCTTGGTCCACGTCTCGTGAATGTCCGAGCGAGCCGGGTCGTTGAGAACGGTCGCCGCGAACAGGATGCCCTTGACGAAGTCGACGACCTCAGGGGTGAATCCCTCCCGCTCGAACCGGTCGACGAACGCCCCGAACAGGTCGAGGTTCTCGTCGGTCTCGGCTCTCGCCGACGAGCCCATCAGCACCAGCTTGTCGACCAGATCGGGCCGGCGAGCCGCGATGCGGACCGCGACGTCGCCGCCCATCGACTGCCCGACCATCGACAGGGAGGTGAGACCGAGCCGGTCGACCAGGGCCAGCACGTCGTCGGTGCACTGATCCATGGTCACGGTCGCATCGACTTCGTCAAGGCGGCCGACCTGTCCGAGGAACTCCGGTGCTATGAACCGGAACCGCCCGGCTCCCGCGGCGACGAGACCGTCGAAGGCGCGCGGATCGAGGAACAGTGAGTGCAGGCAGAGCACCGGGCTCAGATGCGTTTCACCGGTGTCGATGGTCATGGGAACTCCAGATCTTTGGTGGTGGGGGGCCGGTGGAGTGGGGGCCGGGTGCGCTCACCACCCGACGGTAGGAGTCACGTCATCGGCATGTCAATAACCGCATGCTGTTTCAAATAATGAAAAATTCGATAGTTGACACAGGATTCACAGTTTGAAACATTGCGGAACATGACCACTGTCGCCGACGTCATCGCACGCACACTGGCCCGCCACGGGGTCGAGACGATCCTGGGCCAGAGCAATCCGACCGAGTTGATGCTCGCCGCCGAGCGCATCGGAATCCGCCAGATCCTGTACCGGACGGAGAACGCGGGCGGCGCGATGGCCGACGGCTTCGCTCGGATCTCCGGCCGGATCGGGGTGGTGGCGGCCCAGAACGGCCCTGCCGCGGCCCTGCTCGTCGCCCCGATGGGAGAGGCGCTCAAGGCGTCGATACCGATGCTCGTACTGGTTCAGGAGGTGCCGTCAGGCAGCCGGGATCGCAACGCGTTCCAGGAGCTGGACCACTTCGCGCTGTTCGCGAGCGTCTCGAAGTGGACGCGGCGCATCGACGATCCCACACGGGTGGAGGACACCATCGACCAGGCGGTCACGATGGCGAACAGCGGACGGCCCGGGCCGGTCGTGCTGCTCGTCCCCCGGGACGTCCTCGGAAAGCCGGCCGTGCCCGGGCGATTCGCGCGCACCGCGGATCTCGGGGCCTTCCCGCTCGACCGTCCCCGGCCGGACGCCGCCGCGGTATCGCGGGCGGCACGGCTCATCGCCACGGCCCGGTCGCCTCTGGTCGTCGCGGGCGGCGGAGTCCACGGTTCGGGTGCGGTGGCCGAGCTGGCCGCGCTGCAGGAGATCGCCCATCTACCCGTGGTCACGACGAACATGGGCAAGGGCGCCGTGGACGAATCGGGTCCGCTGTCACTGGGGGTCGCCGCCAATGTCACCGGCGAGCGCGGACCCGCGCACTTCCACCTCCCCCTGATCGCCGAAGCCGATGTCGTCCTGCTGGTCGGCACCCGGACGAACGAGAACGGCACCGAGGGCTGGACGCTGACATCCCCCGACGCCACCTACATCCACATCGATGTCGACCCGCTCGAGGTGGGGCGGAACTATGAGGCGATACGCCTGCTCGGTGACGCCCGGGCCGCGCTCGGGGACCTCACGGCCGCCCTCGCGGCGACCGATCTCACGCTCCGCGTCGCTCGGTCAGAGGGGCTCAGAGCCGCCATCGCCGCCGGCCGCCAGCGGCACTTCGAGGCCGTCACCCCGCTGTTGGAATCCGGGGAGACCCCCATTGCCCCGGAGCGCCTTTTCGCCGAGCTCGGCCGGCTCCTGGAGCCCGACGACATCGTGGTCGCCGACGCCAGTTACTCCTCGTTCTGGATCGCCGGTTACCTCCTGGCGAAGCGGCCCGGCCAGCGCTTCGTCATGCCACGAGGTCTGGCCGGTCTCGGTTGGGGACTGCCGCTGGCCCTGGGAGCGAAAATCGCCGCGCCTGGGCGACGTGTCATCGCGGTCGTCGGCGACGGTGGGTTCGCACACGTCTGGTCCGAGCTGGAAACCGCGGTGCGAGAGCGTCTTCCGGTGACCGTCGTGGTGCTCAACAACTCGGTCCTGGGAGCCCAGAGGCATGTCGAGAACGCCGTGTTCGGCGAAACGACCACCGGCGTGGAGCTCGATCCCGTCGACCACGCCGCCATCGCGACCGCCGTGGGAGCCACCGGGATCGTGGTGGATCACCCGGACGCCATCGCCCCCGCATTGCGGAAAGCGTTGGTCTCCGGCCACACCACGGTGATCGACGTGATCGTCGACCCCGACGCCTACCCGCCCGTCCGGGCGTTCGACCCGTTCACCGACCGGCTCAATGCCCCGCTTCATCGGGCCATGCCCGCCTCGCAGGCCTGATAATTTCAGATAGTGAACAGTTCGTCGGCCAAGTCCACACAGCAGACCCTGCAGACCGTCGAGCGAGCGCTGAGCTTTCTCGAGTACGTGGCGGCCGCCGACCCTCCGCCGACGGTGAAACAGGTCTCCGTCGGCCTCGGCCTGAACATCACGACCTGCTATCACCTGATGCGGACTCTGCTCGCGCGCGGCTACATCGAGCGCCGAGCCGACGCCACGCTCCGGCTCGGAGCCGGCGTAGGCGCCCTGTTCCGGACCTACCAGCGCAGTTTCAACATCAACGACAAGCTCGCGAGCATCGTCGGCGAGCTTGCCGACACGACTGCGGAAACCTCGTTCCTGTCGACTCTCGACGACAAGAACCTGATCTTGAAAGTTCTGGTCGAAGGGTCGCAACCGCTCCGTGCGAGCGGGCTCTACGTCGGCCTCACCGGCAACGAGCCACACCGCGCTTCGGGCAAGGCCGTGCTCGCCCACCTCGATGCCACGCTGCGGGACGAGATCGTCGCACGCAACCTCACCGGCATGGCACCGTCCGCACAGCGGCGGTTTCGCACGGCTCTGCTACGGGAACTCGAGGAGGTCAGGGCGAGGGGGTGGGCCGTTGACGTCGACTCCAGCCCCGGCATCACGGCGATCGGTTCCCCGTTCTTCGAACATGACGGTTCCGTAGCCGGCGCCGTCGGAATCGTCGCACCGACATCGCGGTTCAGCGAAGCCCGGGACAAGATGGTCGGTACGGTGCTCGACGCGGCGAACAAGGCGACGTCGGTCCTCGGTCTCGCACCATGAGGCCGCGTGGCGCATACCCGCGCGTGGCCGAGTCGGTGTGGGTGGCAGCAGGGGTGACCGCCGGCCGGACCGGCGAGGTCATCTCGTCATGACGTTGCCGACGGGGGCGGGAGCGAGCCGATAACATGCGGCAGGTGTCTGGAACGTCCGCGATCGCCGCTCCCCGCCAGGCCGCCGGTGCCGAGAAGCCGACCTGGATGCTGTCGCCGTACGCGCTGCCGTTGCACGCCTTCCGCATCGCCGCGAAGTGCGCGCTGCCGCTGATCATCTGGTTCTCGCTGGGGCGTCTCGTTCGGTGGGCGCTGCTCCTGCTGGCCGCGACGCTCTCGCACGGGTCGTGGTACCAGGCACGGCTGGTCGTGGTGATGTTCCTGTTCACGCTCGTCGTGATGACGTCGCTGGCCACGACGGCCGGAATGCTGTACGTCGTCCGGGGCGCCCTCATGGAGACCGGGGCCCGCCGACAGGCGGGCGAGGCTCAGGAGGGTCTGTTCGGCGCACTCAACCGCACCGCGCTCGTCTTCGCCGGCATCTATCTCACCTGGGGCTTCGTCACCCAGGACGTCCGTGACTTCATGGAGATCGACCTGCGCCGGCAGCCGGATCGCATCCTGGTCGACGCCTTCGCGGGTGAGGACAGCGGCGTGATGGCCGGGCTCATCGGCCTGGACGCGAAGGTCTCCCTGGTGACCATGGTGGTCGCCTATGTGATCAAGACGTTCTTCGGGCGGCGGCACGAGGCCGGCGCCGGGCGTTTCTCCGGGATCCTCGCCACCTTCGGCGAGCTCGCCTTCGTGTTCTACGGGATCAACGCGCTGCATGCGGCCGTGGGGGCCCGCTCCGACTGGCTGGGCGGCCGGGCCGTCGTCACCGCATGGCACGACTGGACGGATCAGGCCAAGGCGAGCGTTCCGGGCTGGGAGCAGGTCACGGGCTTCATCGGCGCCGTCTGGCCGTACGTCATCGACGCGCTGGTCGTTCCGCTCGCCTGGCTGACGGTCGGCATCCTGGTCTACGGCGCGTACGCGGAGGACACCCGGACCACGATCAGGGGCACCCGGCTGGAACGGGCGGCGGAGCATGTCGAACGAGCGCACAACTGGACGCGACTCGCGCTCATCAGGCTGAGCGCCGGTTGGACGGGGCGTTGGATCCCGCTGCTCAACTCGCTGCGGCTGACCATACGCGGCGGAGCCCCGCTCTTCGGGCTGTTCGCCCTGTGCTACGTGGGGCTGCGCGTGGGCGGGGACTACCTCGGGCGGGCGGGCCGCTATCTCGCGGCGTTCGACGAGCCGTACATCTGGTTCATGACCTATGTGCCCGTCGCCATCGTCGTCGATCTACTGGTGACCACGCTGAGCATGTGTCTCATCGCCGCCACCTTCGACCTGGCCGCGAGCAGGCGGCGGCGCGGCCTCCAGTAGTTCCAGGGTGCGGTGGTTCCAGGGCGCTGCGCCGTCGGCTCAGCGCAGGAACCGCAGCACGTGGTCCGGCTTCTCCTCCGTTTTCACGGACTCCTTCATCATGTCCTCGACGGACTGTCCGGGGACGCTGCGGGAGATGCTGGGGCGCAGCAGGATCTCGACCTGATCGGCGACGGGCGGCGGCACCACGCCGACCAGCTCGATCCGGTACGGCGTGCCGACCTTGTTCTCCTCGGTGTCGGCCGGCGTCTCGTTGCTGAGCTCTTCCATGAGCCAGATCCGGCCGGTCTCGTCGGTCAGCCGCACCTCCGGAGAGCCGTGGCGGATGGCGCCCTCGCCATCGATGGCGGTCCTCGTGACGACGGCCTTCATCCACTGCCGGTCAGAGGTGTCCGGTTTGCCGGTCGGATCGGGGATCTTCTCGAGCCTGGCCTGCCACGAAACGTGCTGCCAGGTCGCGGAGCGTCCCGGCTCGACGAGGTGCACCTGGTCGCTCGGGCGGGCGTACTTGTAGACGTTGTAGCCGAACCAGGTGGGCGCGCCGATGGAGAGGACGAGGGACAGTGCCGCGCCCACTCCGAGCAGCGCCGTACGCCGGCGGCCTCGTCCGGTCTTCCTGCCGCCGGAGGAGTGGTCCGATGGAGCGGCCGGGTCGGCGGGTGACGGTCCCGCGAACGGTGATCCGGCCGATGGCGAATCCGCCGGTGGATGCTCCGGTGAAGGCGAATCCGCCGATGGCGGCAGGGCGGGGGAGGGCCCGCCGTGTGACGGGGAGGAGGCGAGCGGGGTGGCTCTGAGGGCGGGGAACGGCTGGGTCGAGTCCCCCTCATGGAGGGGCGGCCAGACCCGGACGTCCTGCGGCTGCCGCAGGGTGCCGGGAATCGGGATCGCGGCCGGTGCCTGAGGCGGTCCTTGCGGCAGCGGACCGCTGTAGGTGATGTCGGACGGGTCGTCCGGGATCTCCGTCGGCTGGCTCGGCGGGGGCGCGAACCAGTCGCGCTCACGCGGCGTTTCGTCGGCCGGGGTCCGGTTCGTGTGGGGCTCGTTCATCGCTTGTTGCTCACGAGTGAGTAATAGTCCTCCGCCTGTGCGATGAACCGGCGGGCGGTCTCACCGGACAGGCCCAGGTCGATCTCGGCTTCGGGGGCGGAGTAGTCGGTGATGAACCCGGTCGGGGGCGCGATGACGAGACGAGCGCCCGACACGGCGTCCTTGGGCACCTCGAAGACCAGGACTCCCCTCGACCAGAACCCGGGCTGGTAGTGCCGGTTGAACGCGGTGAGGCTCTGGTTCACCTTGTCGGTCGTCTGGTAGCGCCGGCCGTCCCTGGTGAGCAGCACGACATTGGGGCCGGGGCTCAACCGCATCGGCTCATTGGCGGTGGTGACCGAGATGTCGGCCACGAGGAACAGGTTGCTGGTGCCCACCTTGGTCACCTGGTCGCCGTAGTCGGTGGTGTCGACCGCGAGCGCGGCGGTCATCGAACTCACCTTGATGCTGAACCGGTGGGTCTCCACCACCTCGCCGATCTGTCCCTTGATGGTGATGAGCGAGGAGCGCTGTTCGGCCGGCAGGGCGAAGGTCTGCGCGTAGACGGCGGCCGCTGCGAGCGCGACACCGACGACGGCGGCGACGAACCGCGCGCCGAGCCTCCGCTTCCCCGGTGGTCGTCGGTGTGTCTCGGCGGAGTGCCGGGCCGGGCGGGAGGTCTCGGGCTGCGTGACGGCCATCATGTCCGCTCCTGCCGTACGGGCAGGGAGACCCGCGCGGCGACGGTCGGGGTGAACTCGCCGTCCTTGTCTTCCTCCCCGACGAGCCGCCAGTAGTGCGTCTGGTCAAGCGTGCCGTGCGGGGCGTAGACGAGCCGGCCCACATCCACCCGTATCTCGGGGGGCACCGTGGCCGTGGGCTCCAGCTCGTACTTCACGACGACCGTGGTCGTGATCCCCGGATGGAGCTGACGGCTCTTGATCCCGTAGCTCAGCACGCTCACGTCGGCGCCGTACTTGCTCTTGATCTCCGGTTCGACGCGGAGCAGCGAACCGGCGAAGGAGTAGGGGATCTCCGGGATCGCCTTGCCCGGCTCGGGCAGGAGCCCGACGGACGTGGTCGCCTTGCCGAGGTTGGTGACCTTGATGGTGATTTCGAGGATGCGCCGGGCCGTGCCGAATTCGCCCTGCTCGATCGTGTCGATCGCCTCGAGCAACTCCGTACGGAACTGACCCTGGTCGATGGCCTGCCCGGGAGCGACCTGGACGGGCTTCTTCGGCGGAGCCTCGTTCAGCCCGCCGAACGCGGCGGTGACGCCGACCCCCGCGGCGGCCAGCGCCGCGGCGACCGGGACCAGGACCGGGCGTCGGCGACGGATGCCATGACTGGGTGACGTCATGGCAAGCGATGGTAGTACGACCACACTTGCCTCATCTGCCCCGTTGATCCTTTTCCTTGCCGGGGCGCGCCGTGGATCCCGGGACTGTGCCGTTGATCCCGCCTCCGGCGGGACTGTGCCGTTGGTCCCGCCTCCGGCGGGAAATAGCGCACGAATGGCGGGAAGCCCACCCTGACAGGGCTTCCAACTCCTACGCTGGTGATCGAGGCGGACATGGAGGACGGCTCGTGGGCGACCCGCACCCTGAGCATGCCCAGCCTCAGGCAGATCGGATCTACCTGGGCTGGCAGTACGCTCTGCTGTACCCGGATCCCGGACCACCACCGAAGCGTCCGGCCCGGGATGACGTCGTCGCCGAGGAGGACACGGCCGGGCAGGACGACGAGTGGCTCCGGCGGGCACGGCTCCAGGAGGATCTGCTCAACCGCCCGGTACGGATCTTCCGTACGTTCATGACGGTCGTGACCGCGATGATCCTCGTCCTCGGCCTGCTGGGTCTGCTGGCCTGGCCGCTCGTGCTGCTCGGCCTGGTGGCGGCCGGCGGTATCGCCGGCATCTGCGCGTACGCCATCCGGCAGGGCAACCGGACCGTCGACGCACGGGTGAGCCAGCGCAGGGAGCTGGCGCGGCGCGAGCAGGAGCGGCGCCGCCGCGAGATCGCCAAGGCCCAGGAGGAGCACGCGGCCAGATATCGCGACTGGGCCGAGAAGAAGAACAGGTTCGACCGCCAGCTCACCTGGTACGCGGTGGCCGTGCCCGACGAGATCGACCGGGTCGACGTGGCGGGCGGGACGCTGCCGGGGTGGTCGGCGCTGATCACGCTGATCGGCGCGACCCGCCTCTACAGCGGGGGCCATCTGACCGTCCTCGACCTGTCCGAGGGCGCGATCGCCAAGGACCTGATCGAGCTGGCCAGACGGGGCGGCGACGATCCGCTCGTGTGGGTGCTCCCGGTCGACCTGCCCCGCCTCGATCTCGGTGCGACGCTCAAGCCCGAGGCGTTCGCCGACGTGCTCGCGCACGTGGTCAGCGTCAGCGAGGAGACGAGCCGGGACATCGGCTTCGACAACGCGATCCTGGAACGGGTGCTGGAGGTCCTCGGCGAGAACGCCACGATCAGCCAGGTCACCGCGGCGCTGCGGGCCCTGGCCCAGGTGGGCGACCCGCGCGACGACATGAAATTCGGCCTGCTGACCGCGACCCAGCTCGAACGCATCGGCATGCTCTTCGGCCGGGGCGTGGCCGACCGTGTGGTCATCGAACGGGCCTGGGCGCTGGAGTCCCAGTTACGCAAGCTGGAGACGCTCGGCACCGAGGCCGTACGGCTGCCGCCCGCCCGGCTGCGCGTGGTGAGCATGGACCGGCAGGCCGGCGTCTTCGGCAACCGTGTCCTGGGGACGTACGTCGCGACCGCGCTCACGCACATCCTGCGCCAGTCGCCGGCGAGCGAGCGGCCCTGGTACCACACGATCATCGTGGCCGGGGCGGACAAGCTGCGCGGCGACGTGCTCGACCGGTTGATGGACGCGTGTGAGACCTCGCGTACCGGGCTCGTCCTCACCTATCGCAGCCTCACCCCGACCGTGCGGGAGCGCCTGGGCCGCGGGCACGCCGCCGTCGCGTTCATGCGCCTGGGCAACGCCGAGGACGCCCGGGTGGCGAGCGAGCACGTCGGCACAGAGCACCGGCTGCAGCTGGCCCAGCTCACCGAGACGTTCAGCTCGGCGGTCCACGGCACGGGCGGGTTCTACACCTCCACCGTGGGCGCCGGCCGGCCCAGCCAGGAGGAGAAGGGCGAGGGAGACCTCAGGGAGGACATCACCGAGTCGACGGAATGGGGCCGCCACGCCAACACGGTCGCCGAGGGGGTGCTCCAACGGTCGCGCGAGTTCCTGGTCGAGCCGCACCAGCTTCAGCAGCTCCCCACGACCTCCGTGATCGTCACGCACGCGACGGCCGAGGGGCGGCAGGTGCGGCTGGCCGACGCCAACCCGGCGATCCTCACCCTCCCCAAGACCACGTTGTACGAGTTCGGCGAGGTGCGGCGGGCCGCGCTGTCCGCCGAGGCGTCGGAGCCCACCGGGCCGGGGGAGCGGGGAACCTCGGGTGAGCGGGGGACCTGGACGCGGGACGAGAGGGTCTCATCGCCGGGCGAGCCGCCGGAGGAGACCACCCTGCCCGATGTCGCCGGGCCCGAAGCCGTACGGCCCGACAGGGCGCCGGCCGATCCCCCGCCGGAGGACGCCCCACCGCCGAATCTAGGTCCCCCGCCCCCGCGGCTCGACTGGCGCAGGCGGCCATGACACCGTCGGGAACGGGTAAGGGCATCGTCAACACGGCCATGCGGACATGTTCGTTGAAGGAGTCTCTTCCCTGTTCGTCGTCAACTGAGGGATCTCATGCAGCCGTTCCCCCTGAGCGGGCCGTGGTACCGAATCAAGGCGATCACGGCCCCTTCGCGTAGTTCATCCGCAGAGTGGGACTTCGTCACGGTTCTCCCGGCCGTCCTTTCCGCCGCCCAGCGCAACCGCCCGTTCGTCATCGGCTGGCTGTCCCGGGGCTCGGGCGCACCGCTCGAACTGATCACCAATGCCGGGCCGCTCACCCCGCCCCGTCCGCCCAGGCGGGCGGCGGTGTCCGGCGAGGCGCACGTCTCGGGCCCCCAGCCGCTGCTGTTCCCCGGCGGCGCACGCGGGGTGGAGATCGGCGACGAGTGGCTGGACGACCTGGCCGACCTCGTGTGGACGCCGTGCCCCGGCCGTCAGGCGCCGCCGTTGTACGGCAGGCGCGAGCCGGAGCCCGACGAGCACAAGCGGCCGACGCTGTTCGAGTCGACGCTGGTCACGCTGATGTCCCGGCCGTTCGGCTGGGTCGTGGTGGCCGAGCCGACCGACCTGCTCGACGACGAGGTCGCCCACCTGCGCACCCAGCTCAACGTGCTGCGTCAGTACGGCGACGCCTCCGAGCGGTCGCGGTTCGACGCCGAGCGGGCCGAGCGCAGGATGCAGGAGCTCGACGCCTTCCGCGAGGCCGGGCTGTGGAACGTGCGGGTGCTCGCCGGCGCCGCCGGGCCCGACGAGCTGCGCCAGATCGCGCCCGTGCTCGTCGGTTCCGTGGAGATGAGCCATCACCCCTACCGGCTGCGCAGCGTGATGTCCCTGGCCGCCCTCGCAGGCGGAGCCGATCGCGATCACACGGGTGGTCCGGTGTACGGCTTCGCCGAGGCGCTGGCGGTCAACCTCCAGGACCCGGCCGACCCCGCCGACGGGGCGTCCGCGCCGTTCGCGGCCACGGCGGGGGCGCTGGCCGCGCTCGCCGGACTGCCGCGCCGGGAGGTGCCGGGCGTTCGGGTGCTGGACGCGGGGTTCTTCGACGTGACGAGCGAGGCCGAGGTGGAGGGCTCGGGCGAGCTGATCGATCTCGGTGCGATCGTCGACGGACAGGACCGGGCGGTCGGCACGTTCCGGGTGCCGCTGGCCACGCTCAACCGCCACGCCTTCGTCACCGGGGCCACCGGATCCGGCAAGTCCCAGACCGTCAGGCACCTGTTAGAGCAGCTCACCGAGGCGGGGATCCCGTGGCTGGCGATCGAGCCGGCCAAGTCGGAGTACGCCGCGATGGCAGGCCGGGTCGAGCACCTGGCCCCGGTGACCGTGATCAACCCGTCGGCGCCGGACAACGTGCCGATCAGCGTCAACCCGCTGGCGCCCGAGCCGGGCTATCCCGTCCAGGCGCACATCGACATGGTCCGCGCGCTCTTCATGGCCGCCTTCGACGCCGAGGAGCCGTTCCCGCAGATCATGTCGCTCGCGCTGCAGCGGGTCTACGAGGCCAACGGGTGGGACGTGGTCACCGGGGGAGCCGTCCCCGGCGCGGCCGTACAACCCGCTGTGCCGACCCTGGAGCAGCTCCAGCAGCACGCGCTCGAGGTGATCCAGGAGATCGGCTACGGCAACGAGGTCCAGGCCGACGTCGAGGGGTTCATCAGCCTGCGGCTGCGCAGCCTGCGGGTGGGCAGCGCGGGCAGGTTCTTCGAGGGCGGCCACCCCGCCGACATCGGCGGGCTGCTCCAGCGCAACGTCGTGCTCGCGATCGAGGACGTCGCCAACGACGAGGACAAGGCGTTCCTGATGGGCACGCTGATCATCAGGATCGTCGAGCACCTGCGGATGCGGGCCAGGCAGGAGACGCGGCACGAGGGCGGGCCTCCCGGGCTGCGCCACGTCATCGTGATCGAGGAGGCGCACCGGCTGCTGCGCGACCGGGGCGCGCGGCGCGCCTCCACCCACGCGGTCGAACTGCTCGCCGGAATGCTCGCCGAGATCAGGGCGTACGGCGAGGGCATCATCGTGGCCGAGCAGATCCCGACCAAGCTGGTGTCCGATGTCGTGAAGAACACCGCGCTCAAGGTCGTGCACCGGCTCCCCGCCGAGGACGACCGGCAACTGGTGGGAGCGGCGATGAACCTGAGCGAGGACCAGTCCCGGCAGGTCGTCTCGCTCCAGCCCGGGCATGCCGCGGTCTTCGCCGACGGCATGGACCGGCCGCTGCGGGTGCACGTGCCGCTGGGGGAGCAGCGGGAGCACCTGGTGGTCAGTCCGGTGCCGCCGATACACGGCCGCCGCTCGGCCGCCTGCGGCGACGCGTGCCGTACGGGCAAGGCGTGCACGCTGGTCGAGCTGCGGGAGGCCGACCTGTTCGCGGCCGCGCCCGAATGGGCCTGGCTGCGGATCTGGACCGACACGGTGATCCTGGCATTCGTGACGAACCGGTCGCTGCCCGGCGTGCCGCGGGTCCTCTCCGACGCCTGGGCGGAGCTGCCGGCCAGGCGGCGCGAGTGCCTGCTGGCCACGCTGATCGAGCGGGCGGTCGCCGCCCGCGCCTGGTCGCTGCGCACGTGGGTCGACCCGACGCTGCTGACCGCGAAGGCGGCCGAGGTCGCGGCCGGGCTGCTCGGCCGGCCGGAGCGGACGCCGCCGATGCGCGCTGGTGAGCGCCCGGGGCCCTCATGGGTGATTCCGCAGGTCCGCTGGCTGCACGAGGTGGACAGGCTGTTCCCGCTCGGCCGCCCGGCGCCCGACCTGCGCAGCCCGGCCCCCGCGATGGAATATCCCCTGTTCGGGACCGAGCGCCAGACGACCGGCGCGGCCCGGCCCACCGGGGGTGAGCCGGCGGCGGCGGATGGGCGCGACGGCGCGGTGGCGGTGAGCGTACGCACGGAACTGCTCGGCCACCGGGCCAAGGCGCTGCGCCATCACCCGCTGTCGATGGAGGTCGACCGCAACCGGGCGCTGGCCTGGCGGGTGATCCTCGGCGACGACGAGCACGAGGGCATCCAGCGGGACGTGACGACCGTCGCGATCACGGTGGAGCCGCGTGACCGGATCAAGTACGTCGCCCAGACGATGGCCGCCGGCTGGCTGGAGACCGTGCTGTCGTGGCCGCGCCGCTTCGTGCTCCCCTTCGACGGGGAGACCCCCGCCGAGCTCTCCTTCACCGGCCCCGAGGGCCCGGGACCGTCCTGAACGACACCCCGACAACCCGGTGACGGCCCCCGGCAGACGTCGAATGACGTGGCGGGAGGGGGACTAGGATCACGGGCATGAGTCAGCTTCCGTTGCGGGCGCAGCTTGCCAGCGCCCTCGGCCGTACGGCGGCGACGCTGTCGCGGGCCACCGGACGCGGTGACGGTTCGGTCATCGGCGGCAGGGTGGGCCTGATGCTGGAGCCCGACCTGCTGCGCAAGCTCGCGGCGGACCGCAAGCTCGTGCTGGTCAGCGCCACGAACGGCAAGACCACCACGACACGGTTGATCACCTCGGCGCTGCAGGAGCTCGGCGACGTCGCGACCAACGCGTTCGGCGCCAACATGCCGGCGGGGCACGTCTCGGCGCTCGCCGCCGCCAAGGACGCTCCGTACGGCGTGCTGGAGGTCGACGAGAAGTACCTTCCCGAGGTGCTCGACACGACCGGGGCCGGGGTCGTCTGCCTCATGAACCTCAGCCGCGACCAGATGGACCGGGCGGGCGAGATCTGGCTGCTCGCCCAGAAGTGGCGTCGCGCGCTCAGCGGCAAGCCGGCCCATGTGATCGCCAACTGCGACGACCCGCTGGTGACCTGGGGGGCCTCCACCGCCGCCAGGGTCACCTGGGTGGCGGCCGGGCAGCGCTGGCGTGAGGACTCCTGGTGCTGCCCCGAATGCGGTGGCCCGCTCGACCGGTCCGCGTCCGGGGCCGCCTGGGCCTGCCGTGAGTGCACCTTCCACCGTCCCGAGCCCAACTGGGTGCTCGACGGGGAGGACGTCATCGACCCGCGCGGCGCCCGCTGGCGGCTCGACATCCAGCTTCCCGGGGAGGCCAACCGGTCGAACGCCGCGATGGCGCTGGCGGTCGCCGAGACGTTCTGGGTCGATCCGGCCCGGGCGCTGCCCAGGTTGCGCATGGTCACCTCGGTCGCCGGACGTTACACCATGGTCGAGCGCGACGGCCGCGCGCTGCGGCTGCTGCTGGCCAAGAATCCGGCCGGCTGGCTGGAGGCGTTCGACGTCGCCGATCCCGCACTGCCGATCATCCTGTCGGTGAACGCGCAGGGCCCCGACGGTCGTGACACCTCCTGGCTCTGGGACATCGACTACCGGATCCTGGCCGACCGTCCCGTGTTCGTGACCGGGGAGCGGCGTCTCGACCTGGCGCTGCGGCTCGCCGTGGCCGGTGTGCCGTTCCAGCTCTGCGACTCGTTCCAGCAGACGATGGCGCTCGTGCCGCTCGGCCGGGTCGATGTGATCGCCAACTACACCGCATTCCAGCAGATCCGAGCGGAGTTCGGCCGTGCAGTCTGAATTGTCCATCGTCTGGATCTATCCGGACCTGCTCAGCACGTACGGAGACCAGGGCAACGTGCTGGTGTTGGAGCACCGTGCCCGAGCCCGGGGCATCGCGACCCGGACGGTCCACGTCCGCTCCGCCGACCCGGTGCCGCAGTACGGGAACATCTACCTGATCGGCGGTGGGGAGGACCGTCCCCAGATCCTCGGCGCCGAGCGGCTGCGCAGGGACGGCGGACTGCGGGCGGCCGTGGCGCGCGGGGCGGCGCTGCTGGCGGTCTGCGCCGGCTATCAGATCATGGGATCGGTGTTCGGCGGCGAGGACGGCCGGCCGGTGGAGGGCCTCGGGCTGCTCGACATCAGCTCGGGCCGGGGCGAGCGGCGCGCGGTGGGCGAGCTGGTCGCCGACGTCGATCCGGCCCTCGGCGGCCTGCCCAGGCTCACCGGGTTCGAGAACCACATGGGCGTCACCAGGCTCGGTCCCGGTGTGCGCCCGCTCTCCCGGACGGTCGTCGGTACCGGCAACGGCGACGGCACGGAGGGCTGCTACGCGGGCAGGGTCATCGGGACCTATCTGCACGGCCCCGCGCTCGCTCGCAACCCCGCCCTCGCCGACCTGCTGCTCAGCTGGGTCGTCGGGCCGCTCGCTCCGGTGGACGACGTCTGGTATCAGCGGCTGCGCGAGGAGCGCCTCGCGGCGGCGCTGCCGGGTGCGGGATCTTCGCTGTAGGGACGGACGGCGGGCCGGCTACGGCACCGCCGGACCACGCCCTGGAACCGGCGGGTGCCGAGCGGTGCGGCCGAAGGCGAGGAGGAACCGATCAGTAGACCAGGGCCTGGGTGTCGTCGGTGAGGATCTCCTCGACGAACGTCGGGGCCCCGGCGATCCGCACGCCGTCGATGACGTCGTCGACGGTGATGCCGCGGCGGGCGGCGCACTGCGTGCACAGCGTTACCCTGCCCCCCGCGAGCACCGCGTCGAGCAGGTCCTGCAGCGGCGGCGCCTCCGCCAGGGAGAACTCCTTGGCCCGACCGGGCAGTGCGAACCACGCTGATTCGCCGGTCAGCCAGAGCGAGACCGGTACGCCGGAGGCGAGGGCGGCCGCCGCGACGGTGAACGCCTGGTTGCACCGCTCCGGTGCGTCGGCTCCGGCTGTCACCTTGATCACCAGTGATCGTGCCATGCTCGCAGCCTAGCTCCTGGGTCTCGGGGCGGTGGCGCCACCTGCCCACAAGTACGGATATATGCCTATGCGGGGTGGGACGGGCGATCCGAGGTCCATCGGCGCCGAGCGGTGTCGTACGGCTTCTAAGCTCGTTCCATGGAGCAACATCCCGACCTTGAGCCGATCGCCTTCCTCCTTGGCCGCTGGGAGGGAGCCGGTGTGATCGGCTATCCGACCATGGAGAGCGCCAACTTCGGGCAGGAGGTGGTGTTCGGGCACAACGGAAAGCCGTTCCTCACCTACGAGAGCCGGACCTGGCTGCTGGACGCGGAGGGCGCCAAGGTTCGCCCACTGGCCAGGGAGTCGGGTTTCTGGCGGATCCTGCCCGAGCGTCAGTTGGAGGTCTGCCTCGCCCATCCCACCGGGATCGTGGAGATCTACGTGGGCGAGGTCGTCTTCCACAAGATCGAGCTGCGTACCGACATCGTCGCGCGAACCGCGACGTCCAAGGAGTACAGCGCGGGCCACCGGCTCTACGGCCTGGTGAACGGCAACCTCATGTACGCCTATGACATGGCGGCAGTCGGACACCCGCTGCAGTCGCACGCGTCGGCCGAGTTGAAGAAGGTCGCCGACTTCGCCCCGGACACCGACGCCTGAAGCAGAAAAGAAGAACCCCGGGCGTGCTCCGCTCCGGAGAGAATTCTCACGGAGGCGGGCCGGCTGGACCATGGCAGAGAACGTGACACGTGCTCCGCCGCCGGCTGCCCGGGGTTCCGGTGACTGCTGTGGATTCGCCAGACGTCGTACGACATCTGGACGGAAGGCCCAGATGGACGCCGTCTAGCGGACAGCCACCTCGCTAGCCCAAGAATGATCAACCATTTTTTGGACCACCTCCCTTCTGCGTATCTGCACGCTATGCGAGTGGTCCAGGGGCGGGCAAATGATTATTCGTAGGGATTCCTCCGAATATCGACATGTCGTGTGGTCCCGAGGGGGCGTCCGGCACGCCTAAGATCTGGGCATGGCCGAGACTTGGCATGAGGAGCTGCGCGCACGGGGCTACCGGGTCACCCCACAGCGTCAGCTCGTGTTGGAGGCGGTCACCGAGATGGGCCACGCGACGCCCGAGGAGATCTGCACCCGGGTGCAGGAGACGGCGCGCGGGGTGAACATCTCGACCGTCTACCGCACCCTGGAACTGCTCGAAGAACTCGGGCTGGTCACCCACACCCACCTCGGTCACGGCGCCCCCACCTACCATCTCGCCTCCGAGGCCGATCACGTGCACCTCGTCTGCCGGGGGTGCGGCGAGGTCACCGAGGTCGCCCCCGACCTGGTCCAGGCCCTGGTCTCCACGCTCGACGGCGAACTCGGATTCGCGACCGACGTCAGCCATCTCACCGTTTTCGGCAACTGCCGCAACTGCCGCTGAGCTCGTACGGCTCCCGCAGGAGGGGGCACGCCTCCGGGAAAGGGAGGCCTGATCGTGGGGGCCGTACCGACCGAATAGTCTTGACGGCATGCGGAGCCCATTGCTTGACACACCCGGGGCGGTCGCCGGGGAGACGCCGGACGATTCCGTGGCCGCTCACTACGGCGACCTGTACGGGGAGCAGCGCGCACTCGCGGCGGGCCAGGCGCTCGTCGACCGGAGCAACCGCGGGGTCGTACGGATCTCCGGCCCCGACCGGTTGCGGTGGCTCAACGACCTCAGCTCCCAGAAGCTCGACACGCTCGAAGCCGGGATCCCCACCCAGACCCTGCTCCTCGACGGACAGGGCCGGGTCGAGCACCACCTGACGCTGGTGGACGACGGTGACGCGGTCTGGGCCCATGTCGAGCCGGGCACCTCGGGAGAGCTGGTCGCCTTCCTGGACAAGATGAGGTTCATGCTGCGGGTCGAGGTGGCCGACATCGGCGCGGACTACGCCGTGGTCTCCGTCGCCGCGCCGGGCAGCACTCCCGGCGCCGGCGCCGGCACGGGCGCGGCCGCCGAGGGCGTCGTGGCGATCGGCGGCGATCTGCTGGTGCCGCGTGACCGGCTGGCCGGGCTCCCCGCCGAGCTGGGGCTGCGGCCGGCCGGGCTCTGGGCGTACGAGGCGCTGCGGATCGCGGCCCACATGCCGCGGCTGGGCTTCGAGACCGACCACAAGACGATCCCGCACGAGGTCGGCTGGATCGGCGCCGCCGTACACCTGAGCAAGGGCTGCTATCGGGGCCAGGAGACGGTGGCCCGAGTCCACAACCTCGGCCACCCGCCGCGCAGACTGGTCTTCCTGCACCTGGACGGCAGCGTCGACGTGCTGCCGCCGCACGGCGCGCCCGTGACGCTCGGCGTCGGCAAGCCGGTGGAGGCCGAGCCGGAGGCGGCCGTCGAAGGGGCGGCGGAGCCGGGTCAGCTCGGGTTCGTCGGCTCCTCGGCCCGCCATTACGAGCTGGGCCCGATCGCCCTGGCCGTCGTGAAGCGGACCGTGCCCGTGGACATCGATCTGCTGGCGGGGGGTGTGGCCGCCGCGCAGGAGGTCATCGTCCCCCCGGACGCCGGCCGCAATGTCAAGATCGACCCCGCGCTGCGCCGCCGCATCCGCTAGGGAGTGTTGAAAGCGCCGCCCGTCGCCGCATCCGCCGACGCCCCCAAAGAAGATCCCCCGTGATCTTGCGAATTCTCGCAGCGTCCCCGCCTGACCTGCGACGACTCCAACCGTGATCTTGCAAAAACTCGCAGACTGTGGCGCTGACCTGCGGTGGAGGTCTCCGTGATCTTGCAGTGAGCCGGGGGCGGACGGAGCGGCCGGTCAGACCTCGAGGATCAGGGTGATCGGGCCGTCGTTGGTCAGCGAGACCTTCATGTCGGCGCCGAACACGCCGGTCTCCACCCGGGCGCCCAGCGCCCGCAGTTCCTCGATCACGGCCTCGACCAGCGGCTCGGCCACCGGCCCCGGCGCCGCTGCCTGCCAGGTGGGCCGGCGGCCCCGGCGGGCATCGCCGTACAACGTGAACTGACTGATCACGAGCAGCGGCGCGGCCACATCCGAGCAGGACTTCTCGCCGTGCAGGACGCGCAGCCCCCACAGCTTGGCGGCTAGCCTGGCCGCCTCCGCTCGCCCGTCGGTGTGGGTGACGCCGACGAGCACGAGCAGGCCGGGCTCGTCGATCGCCCCGACGACCCTGCCTTCGACCACTACTGAAGCGGAGCTGACCCGCTGAACGACGGCACGCATGGCCCCGAATTCTGCCATGCCGACCGGGTTCATAAACTGCGGGTCATGGCTGAGCTGATCGTCGAAGTGGTCCGTTCCGGGTTCGTCGAGTCCGTCCACCGCGCGCGAGTGCATGTGGTGAACGCCAACGGATCCCCGGTCATGGTGCACGGTGACACCGGGAGCCTCACCTCTCCCCGCTCGGCGATGAAGCCTCTCCAGGCGCTGGCCATGCTCCGCTGCGGACTGTCGGCGGCGGACGAACTGCTCGCGCTCGCGTGCGCGAGCCACAGCGGGGAGCCCTTCCACGTGGACGGCGTACGGAAGATCCTGGCCATGGCGGGGCTGGACGAGTCGGCCCTGGCATGCCCCGCCGACCTGCCGCTCGACCGGGAATCGCGCGATCGGGTCGTCCGCGAGCACGGCGCGCCGGCCAGGACCTACATGAACTGCTCGGGCAAGCACGCGGCGATGCTCGCCACCTGCGTGGTGAACAACTGGCCGACCGAGGGTTACCTGCGGCCAGGGCATCCGCTCCAGCGGGCGATCAGGGCGACGGTCGAGGATCTCACCGGTGAGCGGGTCGCGGCGACGGGCGTGGACGGCTGCGGCGCCCCGCTGTTCTTCGTCTCGATGGCCGGTGTCGTGCGCGCCTTCCGCCGGCTCCCGATGGCCGCCCCCGGCAGCCCGGAACGGCGCATCGCCGACGCCATGCGCGCCTATCCGGAGTGGACGAGTGGTACGGCACGGCCCGAGGCCGAGCTGATGCGGGCGATCCCCGGCCTGCTGATGAAAGTGGGCGCCGAAGCGTTCAACGCCTTCGCCTTCTCCGACGGCCGGGCCGGCGCCGTCAAGATCGACGATGGTGGCGACCGGGCACGCACACCGGTGACGGTGGCCGCCCTGCGCGCGGTCGGGCTGGACGCGCCCGAGCTCGCGGGACTGGCGACCACGCCGCTGTTCGGCGGCGGCGAGCCGGTCGGCGAGATCCGCGTACGGCGCCCCTGACGCTCTCGCCCCATCGCAAGCGCGCACGCGCTCCCGGCTCCGACCATCCGGGATATCACCCGCCCCGCATCGCGGTTCGGTGGAAGGATGGGGACGTGTTGGATCGCTATCGATGCCCGCCGTTGCTGCAGATCGAGAATCTCGGTTATTCGACCTCGAACACACGACTTTTCGGGGGACTCGATCTGAACGTTCATCAGGGTGAGTCGGTGGTGCTCTGCGGGCCGAGCGGAACGGGGAAGACCACGCTGTTGACGTGCATCCTGGGCCTGACCAAGCCGAAGAAAGGCAGAATCCTGGTGGCGGGGGAGGACCTTACCGGGATGTCGCGGCGGCGGCTCGCGTCCTTTCGCCGGAAGCACATGGGGATGGTCTTTCAGTTCGGTGAATTGCTTCCCGAGTTGTCTCCTGTCGAAAATGTGGCTCTTGCCGCGCTTCTCGCAGGTGCCGATCGAAAAAAGGCGTACGATCTGGCGCGGCACCTGCTCGCGGACCTCGGCGTTCCGCTCGACGGAGCGCCCACCGCCTACCTCTCCGGTGGGGAAAGACAGCGAACGGCCGTGGCGCGAGCACTGATCACCGGGGCGCCGCTGATCCTCGCGGACGAGCCCACGGGTGCACTCGACCAGGACAGCAGGGATTCCGTTGCCGACCTTCTCTTCGAACTGCCGAGACGACGGAACTGCGCGCTCCTGCTCGTGACTCATGACCAGGCCGTCGCCGCCCGCGCCGACCGCAGGCTCGACCTGATCGCCGGTCGCCTGATCGGGACTCAGGCATGAGGCCTCATGCGTTATGGCGTCAACTCCTGCGGATCGGCCTCGCGGCGGGCCGGAATTCGCCGGGCGGCAGACTACGGTTCGCCGCGCTCATCACCGCGGCAGCCGTCGTGACCCTCGTCCTCATGTCCTGCCTCGCTGTCATCGCGACCTGCGACGGATGGGACCGGCGGGACGTCGCACGTGGTGTGGAGATCGCCCGGCACGGCGACAGTCCCGTCGTCGCCCTCTACAAGAGGGCAGGGGACTCCGTGGGCACGAGACCGCACGAGGTGGTGTACATCGAGCCGAAGTCACCACAGGCCTCTCCACCCCCTGGGCTTCCCCGCTGGCCGGAACCGGGCGAGGCGTTCCTGTCGCCGGAACTGGTGCGTGTCGGCGAAGGCGAGGGGATCACCCGGCGGTACGGAAAGTTCGCCGGGATCATCGACTCCAGCGGACTCGCGACCCCCTCCGAACGGCTGGCCTATGTCCGTCCAGCGGTGACCGGCCACCATGGCTGGTCCAAGATCGCAAAAATCGGCTCGGCGCGATCCACGCCGATGGGCGACACCCTCAACCGGGTGCCCGCCGGCCAGCTCCTCAGTGCGATCGGGTTCACCGTTGGCGGGGTGGCGATCGTGTTACTCGTCGTCGCCGCCCGCTGTGGATCGAGTTCGCGAGACCGGAGGGTGCGTCTCCTCACCGCACTCGGCGGGAACCGGTGGCACCTGGCGCTGGTGAATCTCGGCGAAGCCTGCATTCCCGTGGTCATCGGTACGCTGCTGGGAAGCGTCCCCTACCTGCTCATGTCGCTGTGGGACGTCCGTATTCCCCTGATCGACCAGGTCGTCGGCTCCGCTGACCTGCGCGCCTGGGCATGGGTGACGCCGATGGTCGCGCTCGCCGGATGCGGACTGATGTTGTTCGTGGTCGTGGCGCTCCACCTGGCCGGCATCGACGGGGGAGGCACCCGACCCCGGGTCTTCGCCGACAGGATTCCCCGCTGGAGGCTGTACGCCGGACTGCTGGGCCTGATCGCGATTGTCACCACCCCTTATCTTCCCAAGCTGACGAGCTTCCTCGCCTATATCGCCGGCACCACTCTGCTCTGGGGCATGCTGCCTTCCGCCGCCGGTGCGGTGATCCGATATTGGGGGAACTCCGCCGCGTCCTTCGGCAGGTGGGCCGGTCGCGCCGACGTGTTGATCGCGGGCCGCTGGGCTCATGCCCGTCCCGGCGTGGTCGTACGGCTCGTGGCGGTGATGGTCATCGGACTCGGCGTGATCACTCAGGCCCAGGTGTGGACCAGCCGACTGGGCGACTCCGGCCAGAACGCCCGAGCCCTGCAGCGAGAGCTCCACGATTCGGTGCTGGTGGTCACCCCGCAATCGATCACACCCGCTTCGGTGGACGCCTTCGCGCGGTCTCTTCCAAAGAACGCGAACATCTTCCTCGTGAACACGGCGAAGAAACCGACGGAGCCATCCGTACTCCGTGGATCATGCGAGGCGATGCGGTCACTCGGAATCGCCTGCTCCTCCGATGGAGACCATATGACAGGCGGCGATGCGCGTATCGCGATCTTGGGGAAGTTCATTGGTTTCGGAGGTGAGATCAAGTTTCGGGAAGGAAATGTCTCCGGCAACACGCAGAAGGCCGATCAAATCGCCGTGGTCTCTCCGCTGGGAACGACGGGTCTGAACGCCCGGGTGAAGGAGACGGCGAATCGCGCGTTCGGGCTCGCCCAGGTGAAGCGGCCGTACGATGGCTGGATCCTCGGGGCCGATCGGCTCGTCAACATGGCCGACTGGGTCAAGTTGCTCACCATTCTCACGCTGATCATTCTGGCGCTCGCCGTGGCCTTCAGCTCGGCCGCTGAGTTTCTCGTGTTCACGGCCGCGGTCGCGCCACTTGCGGTCCTGACAGAACGGCGGAGATTCCTGCTTGGGATCGCGATCTGGAACCTGACCGTACCCACGGTCATCGCCGTCGCGTTCGGGGTCTGCGTGGCCGCCTGGCAGGGCTCGTTCTTCATCTCCTTGTCGAAGTCCGGGATGTTCTCGTGGAGCCTGCTGGCGGCATGCGCGGCAGGGGCGCTGGTGCTCGCCATCGCCATCGGCCTCATCGGCGGCACGGGCGCGATACGAGCCACCGCCCGCTGGCGTCCTGCCGCTGACTGAGCGGTTTCTTCATGCGCATCAGAGGGAGCGGGTGTGGCGGGCGGCGGAGATCGCGCCGGATGTGGTCATCGTGAACGTCCGCATCGAGTCGGCGAACCTCGACAGGTCCCACTCGGCCGGCCCCTGGTACCAGTACAGATGATCTGTCTGCTGCCCGTTGCCGGTGAAGTCGCTCACCACCCGCGCCCACCGGTCCACGCTGTCGAAGATCACCGCGTACGGCAGATAGCGTGAGAACAGCTCGATCCGCTTGGCGGCGGGCACGTCGTCGATGGTGCCGGCCGCGAGGTGCTCCCGGAACCCCATGACGTGCGCGAGGGCCGTGGCGCCCTTCGCCGTCTTGGCCGGCATGAACTGCCCGCCGTAGGCCAGCGCCGCCCCCGCGATGATCACGGCCAGTCCGAGCACGCCGTACGTCGTGAGCCACGCGAGCAGGGCGGTCGCCGCCATGCCGAGCACGATGACGACCACGCCGACGGTGGTCCACCGGGACCGGACGGAGTCGGGGCGCCTGGCGAACCATCCCTGGGTCACCAC